>NZ_JBTYZO010000002.1:0-432853 GCF_057808495.1 Hymenobacter sp. M1-2 | reverse complement strand
AGTCATGATGGCATTCTTAAACGGCTCGGCCGTCCCAACGACTGCGTAACATCAGTTAATAAGTGAAGCTGACACCCACGTTGGCATTACGCCCGAGCGTGGTGTAGCCGTAGGTTTCGAAGTACTCCTGGTCGAGCAGGTTCTTAGCGTCCACGAACAGCTTCAGCTTGTTGCCCAGCAGCTGGTACTCGGCGTACACGTCCCAGAGCTGGTAGGCGTTGAGCGTGGCGGCTTCGGTGGCGAAGGTTTCGGAGTTGAAAAACAGGTCGGCGCGCTGGCTGAACGTTTTGAGGTTGGTGCTCACGAACAGCGCCGGCGTAATCTGGTAGCCCACGTTGAGCCCGAACGAGTGTTTGGGCCGGCGAATCAGGTTGGCGTACGTGGTATCCCGCTCCCCAGCCTTCGTGCTCACTTTGCCCGTGACGTAGGCGTAGAAACCGCGGATGGTTAGCTTGTCGGTGGGCCGGAAGGTGGGCTCCACTTCCAGCCCCCGGTCGTTTTGGCGGTTTAGGTTGATGTAGCCGGGCCGGAAGGTGTACTGGATGGCGTCTTTGATGCGGCGCCGGAAAGCCACCACGCGCACGTCCAGCCGGCTATCATGGAGGAAAGTCTGCACGCCGCCTTCCCAGCTTTGGCTGCGCTCCGGCTTCAGGTCGGGGTTGGCGCCGTACTCGCCGTAGAGTTGGTACAAGGTGGGCGCCTTAAAGCCGGTGGAATAATTAGCGAACAGCTTCACCTTCTCGGCCACCAGATACGAAGGGTTTACGCTGTACGTGAAATTGTCGCCGTATTTGGAATGGTGGTTGTAGCGGCTGCCCAGCTCCAGGTTGAAACCGCCCAGGTCGCGCAGAAACAGCGACACGTACGGACTCATGATATCTACCTTGGGGTCTGAGACAGTAGACGTGGTGTCGAGCATTTGCTGCTGCTGGTAGTTGAGGCCCGCCAGCACTTGTCCGTGTTCGGCTACGTCGTAGTTCACAAAAGCCTCGGCGCTGTGGAACCGTCCCCGGAATTTGCTCTCGCCGTACGAGGTGTTGAAGTCGCGGTTGGTCTTGTTGAAGGCGTATTGCAGGTTTACGGCTCCTTTTGAGAGCGTGTATTGCCCTAGCAGGCCGGTACTGAACAGCTTGGAATCGTAGCGAGCTACGGTGTCGTCGGTGAAGGAGCCGCCGTCGTACTTGCCGCGGAAATTGGTGGCCCGCACAAAGGGTTTCAGGCTCAACTTTTCGCTGACTTGGAAGCCCAGATTGGCGTTGAAAGCATCCTGCTTGGCTCCGTCCCAGTCGAAGGTGCCGGCGCGGGTGGTGTCTTTGGCTTCGCTAACGCCGCCGGTATCGAAGTGCGTGAAGCCGACATTGTAATCGAAGGCCTTTACGCGGCCGTTCAGGCCCGCTTGAGCCTTGTACGTGTCGTAGCTGCCGCCGCTGAAGGAAGCGTAGCCGCCCACCGGACGAGTGCCGCCTTTTTTGGTGATGATGTTGATAACGCCCGCAATGGCATCGGTACCGTAAAGCGTGGACTGCGAGCCTTTCAGAATTTCGATGCGCTCCACTTGGTCCAAGGGCAGCAGGCGCAAGTCGTAGGCGCCACCGCCAATGCCCGAAGGATCATTGACCGGAATACCATCGAGCAGGATGAGCGTGTACTCGTTGCCGGCCCCGCGCAAGTACACCGACTTGTTTTGGCCCGGATTGCCGTTGGCTCCGTTCACCACCAAACCGGCTTGCTCGTTGAGCAATTGCGAGATGGTTTTGCCAGCACTGCGGGCCAGTTGCTCTTCGCCAATCACGGTGAGAACTTTGCCCGTCTCGCTTTCCTTTTTCGGAAACTTGGTGGCGGTTACTACAACCTCGTTGAGGTTATAGGTTTTGAGTGTGTCTTGCTGAGCGGCGGCTTGGCCTGCCAGCATACACAGACAAGTGGCTTGGACCAGAGTCCAAACTGTCGTCTCCTTTTTCATTCAACCGAAGGGTTAAAGGTTGGAAAAGGAGTAAAAAGAAGGGGAATGGGAAAATGTGTGCGTGCATCCGACCATTCGCTGCTTTCTACCCGAAGCATTGAATAATAAGTGCATTGGCAGGTCTTCTGACTTGCTCACTTTCTGGCGCCTTCCCATCCCCGAAAGAACAGTGGCCTAACTACCAAAAAGCTGTGAATGAGCTTACAGCTGCGGGAACAGTTCCGGACTTACACCGGCATTCCCTTTTAATTCCACCTTCCTAGCACGGGAGGCAGAAACCAATACAGGTGCAAACGTAGGCATTTTCGAGCAGTACTGCTCCTATATAACCTGACAAACTTACGCTTCACGGATTGCCCAAACGCCTAAGGCCCGCTCTAGTGGAACGGGCCTCTGCGTGGGGGGTACTGCTATGACAAGCGCTATCTAGTCGAGTTAGAAAAATTAGTCGGCAATACCGTCGTTGTTGCGGTCCTTACGATTGGCAGCATCTTCGTAGACTTCGCGGCCCGTGGGATTGTTGCTGGTATCGCGCTCCAGAGCAGACGTAACGGAGTCGCCCTTGGTGGTTTGGCCGGTGCGGGAGTCTTTCTGTTTGTGGTCCCCGATTTCGACGTTGGTATCGCCGGGCTTCGTGCCGGTGTCGCAGGCGGTGAGGGTGGCAGCCAGCAGGGTGGTAACTAGCAGGCCGGGCAGTAAGGAGCGTTTCATGCAAGAAAGAGTGAAGTGAAGCGAGTGGGCCGCTAAAAGCAACCAGGAGTTGATACGACGGAAACAGAGCCATGTTGCCAGCCGCCGCTGCCTATCAGCAACCCGCCAAGGCCAGAAGCGGTATATTTGCTGGCCTTAGTACTACCTATGAAACTTCCTTTCGCCGCCCCTGTTACTTACCGTCCGCTGCTGCGCCGCGCTGGTATTATGGCCGCCATAAGTTTGGTGCTGGCCATTGCCTTAATCGGCTATCTGTTTGGCGTGAGCGACGGATTTTTCGGTCGGTTGTTCGGCGCTTTTTTCGTACTTTTCTGGCTGCTGTCCGTGACTTTTTTAGGGGTCGTCCCCTTCGTAAGCTGGGCCGCAGCGCATTGGTTTGGGAAAGACTGGGTGGAAAAGCCCAGCGCCCCGCCCATTCGCAAGCCTCGTCCGGCGCCCGCCGCCGCAACTGTTCGTAAACCTTCGCGTACTGTAAACCGGTCAGTAGAAAAACCCTAACCCGTGAAAACAACGCTGCTTCATATCAAGAACATGGTTTGCCCGCGTTGCGTGGAAGCCGTCCGTAACGTCCTCGAAAAAGCTGGCTACCACCCCACCGAGGTAGTGCTAGGCCAAGCGCAGCTCGATGAAGACACTCCCGCTGATCCAGCCACTGTGGCCCCTTTGCTGCGAGAAGCTGGTTTCGATGTGCTCATGGGCCGGGCCGAGCAAATGACTGAACAAATCAAAGGAGCTTTGGCCGAATATCTGGAGCACCTGCGTACCGCCCGCATGCCCCTCACTACCTCGGCTTTCCTTACCGACCGGTTTGCTGCCACGTACTCGCACTTGAGCAAAGTTTTTTCGCGGACGGCCAACCTCACTATCGAGAAATACCTGATTCGCCTGAAAATAGAGCGGGTGAAAGAAATGCTGAGCTACGGTGAAATGACGCTCAGCGAAATAGCGGACCAAATGCGCTACAGCAGCGGCCAACATCTGAGCAACCAGTTCCGCCAGGTTACGGGCCGTTCCGTGAGCGAATTTCGCCGCGAGCTAATGCCCAACCGCCTTTCGCTCGACCAACTGGTGTGAGTTGAGAAGTGAGATAGTAGAAGTGAGAGGTGAGACTTTGTTCCGACAATTGATGTTGGAACGAGTCTCGCCTCTCATTTTTCGTTTCTCGCTTCTTTCAAAAGTACTTTTGTAGCTGTGCCCGACTCGCTCCGCATTCTGCTCATTACGCCGCCGCTCACGCAGCTCAACACGCCTTACCCGGCTACGGCCTACCTGAAAGGTTTTTTGGGCGGCCGGGGCTACGCCGTAACGCAGGCTGACTTAGGATTGGAGCTGGTGCTGAAGCTGTTTTCGGAGGATGGGCTGCGGCGGGTATTTGCGGCAATCGAGGCCGGGGACTTTGAGTTGAGCGACAACGCCCGCCGGATGCTGCGGTTGCAACGCCGCTACCTGAGCACCATCGGGCCGGTCATTCGCTTCCTGCAAAACAAGGACAACACGCTGGCCCCGCGCATCTGCCACAGCCGGTTCCTGCCCGAAGCCAGCCGCTTCGACAACGTGGCCGACCTTGAAGCCGCCTTCGGCACGATGGGCCTCACTGACCAAGCCCGCCACCTCGCCACGCTTTATTTGGAAGACCTCGGCGACTTAATCAAGAAAACCGTGGGGCCGCAATTCGGCTTTTCGCGCTACGCTGAGAAGCTGGCTATGTCGGCCACGACGTTCGACGCCATGCACGAGGCTTTGCAAGCCGCACCCAACTTGCTCGACCGAATGTTGGAAGAGCTGGCTGATGAGCTAGTGGCGCAAGTAGAGCCGGATGTGGTGGGTTTCACGGTGCCTTTTCCCGGCAACCTCTACGGAGCGTTGCGGCTGGCGGGCCGCATCAAAGAACTTCGTCCTGCCACCAAAACCCTCATGGGCGGTGGCTACCCGAACACCGAACTGCGCCAACTCCGCGAGCCTCGCTTCTTCGACTATATTGATTACCTAACACTGGATGACGGAGAAGGCCCGTGGCTGCGGCTGCTGGAATATCTGAGCACGGAAAAGGAACGTCATGCAGAGGCGGAGCATACAGCTGGTATAGTAATTAGTGATTTCGCGACGTCAGCAGGCGCACTGCTTCACGTTGCTTCGCATGACATTTCAGAAAACAGCAGCATACAAGACGCTGTGGTAGTTCCCAAGCTTCAGCGTACGTTTTTGCGCAACGTGGCGGGCGAGGTAGAGTATGTCAATCACCCTTACCCCGACGTGCCCCACCCGGAAGTCGGGACGCCGGACTATTCGGACTTGCCGCTGAGCGAGTATTTATCGGTGATTGAGGTGCTGAACCCTATGCACCGGTTGTGGAGCGATGGGCGTTGGAACAAGCTCACGGTAGCTCACGGCTGCTACTGGAAACGCTGCTCCTTTTGCGACGTGACGCTGGACTACATTTCGCGCTACGAAACTGCCCCAGCCACGCTCCTCGTGGACCGAATCGAGCAAATCATTGCCCAGACTGGCCAAACTGGCTTTCACTTCGTGGATGAGGCCGCGCCGCCGCTGGCCTTGCGCGACTTGGCTATCGAACTTCTAAAGCGGCAGGTCAGCATTACGTGGTGGGGCAATATCCGCTTCGAGAAAACCTTTACGCCCGACTTGTGCCGGCTGCTGGCGGCTTCGGGCTGCATAGCCGTGAGCGGCGGGCTGGAAGTGGCTTCTGACCGGCTGCTGGCCCTGATGGAAAAAGGCGTCACGATTGCGCAGGTAGCCCGCGTGACGGACGGCTTCACGCAGGCCGGCATTATGGTGCATGCGTACCTGATGTACGGTTTTCCGACCCAAACCGCGCAGGAAACCGTGGATTCGCTGGAAGTGGTGCGACAGTTGTTTGCGGCAGGCATTGTGCAGAGCGGCTACTGGCATCGGTTTTCGATGACGGCCCACTCGCCGGTGGGCAAGAACCCGGCGAAATACCAAGTGATGCCCATCGGCCCCGAGCCCGGCCCCTTCGCATGGAACGACCTGTGGCACGACGACCCCACCGGCACCAACCACGAACAGTTCGGCGCGGGCCTGGCCAAAGCCCTCTACAACTATCTGCACGGCGTGGCCCTGCACGAGCCGCTCAGCTTCTGGTTTGATTTTCGGGTGCCCAAAACCACCGTCCCGCGCCAGCTCATCCAACAAGCCCTGCAAGAACCTGCAAAGCCGGATTTTGCCAAGCAGAACCAGCGTCTGTTCTGGCTTGGCAATGTGCCGGAGCTGCGTCAAGAAAACGGCAAGAAAGGCCCCCGCGCGGTGCTCACGTTCTACGAGCAAGCCGAAGATTTCGAAGTGACTGTACCCGCCGCTCTAGGCTCCTGGCTGCACACACTGCTCATTACTCTCAGCACCGACTACGATACGAAAGTGCTCCTGAAAGACGCCGCCCGCAGCTTCCCAGCTGGGCAGTCGTTCGAGCGGTTTATTGAATCAGAAGCGTGGCAATTGTTGCGGGAGAAAGGCCTGCTGATGCTGTAAGCTGCACTCTCAGGAAGATGAGTACGTACAACGATTCGATTGATTGTCGACTGGCACCTCTTTTCTTTTAGAAGGTCGACGCTACTTCAGCCACTCCTCCACAGCCGTCAAGTAACCAGGGGCCGACTTGGGCCAGGTCCATTTGCCCTCGGTGCTCAGGTTGCCGGGTACTACGAACCAGGCATTGGCTTTAGGAAAAATTCGCACCTGCGTACCACGCCGCAACCCCACGGCATTGCGCAGCCGACGGGCACTTTCTTTGGCATTCAAGGATGTGTCGGCGGCAGCATAAAGACCTAGTACGCGCACTCGCTGGCGGTTCAGTACCTGGAATGGCTTGGCGACGCTGGCGACTGGCACGTTTTCCAGCACCACGAAATCGGCTTTGGGCGTTACGAGCGTGGCGGCGGACGCCACGGCGGCGCTAGCTCCTCGCGCCCACAGTCCCACGCGGAGCGTATCAACGGCAGTATCGCGGCGCAACGCTTCTATCACCGCTACCGCTAGGCCCAAAGCCGCCGAGTCCGAGGGAGACGAGGCGGGCGGCAGAACTACGACGGTAGTGACGAAACCCTGACGGGCCAGCTGGTCGGCGCGCAGCTGAGCGGCTTGCTCAGTGGAAGGCTCCGTGAATAGGGCTACGGCTGGGTACCGCTCCGTCGTGGTGTCTTGCGGGATGAGCAGTGTGGGCGCCTGAATGGACTGACCAGCGGGTAATTGTAAAGGCTTGGTTTGATAAGGCCGAGGTTCGGCTTTGCCTCGGCGCACCCACACGAAGTCCGCCTTGATACTGTCGAGCTGGAATACGCCGCGTAGGAAGTCGCCTTCGCGGACGGCCGATACACTGATGCCGCCGGGCTGCCCTTGCTCGAAGCGTAGCTGCGGCTCGCTGTAGCGCAGGTTTGCGGCCGGGAAGCTCAGTCCTTCTTCCTCAGGAAAGCGCAAGTCGGCTTCCAGCTGCCCGGGGGTTGCTTCGCGCAGCTCCAGTACCGCTTGCAGCTCCGTGCCCTGAAACGTCACGGCACCTTCGTAGTGCCCAGTTGGCAGCGCCACCGTTTTGCGTTCCGAGTCCAGGGAGCAGCTGGGCAGCGCACCGGCCAGCAGTAGTAGTAAAGGCCAGGCGGCAAGCCGGCACCAAGGCGAAGAACGGACAAATTGGTTTTTTGACACGCGGGCAGCGGGTTGGCGAGGGGCACAAAGGTATAGCAGACAGCCATTCAGCCGCGCCAGGGCGCGGGCGGCCCCAGCTGAGGCTAGAATCCTTTGCGCAGAATAAGGTCAATCTGCACGTCGGAGCCGAGTAGGAACTCGTGCTGCCCTATTACCTTGAAGCCGAAGCGGCGGTAAAATTCAATAGCCCGCTGATTCTTCTCCCACACGCCTAGTACCACGGCCCGGCAGTTGCGCTGGCGGGCTTCTTCCAGGGCCCGGCGCATGAGGGCAGCACCCAAACCAGTACCTATCCAGTCTTCGAGCACGTACAGCCGCTCTATTTCCAACCGGGCCTCCGCCGCCTTATCAGGTGCCATTCCCAGCTGCGACCCCACGAGCAGCTTGGCATAGCCGACCAGTTGCTGTTGCATACGGGCCAGTAGGAACACCACGTCGGATCGTTGCAGCTCGGCCAGCTGTTGCTCCGGTCCGAAATTGGCGGCCAGGTAAGCGGCCATGTCTTCCGGCCGGTTGTCGGCCGCAAAGGCATCCTGAAAGGTTTGCCGACCTAGAGCGGCCAGCTCCGCCGCTGCGTGGGCCGTGCGCTTAGCCACGGTAATGGTGAGAGGAGAAGACATACGGGAGTTTTCGGGAAGGGCCGCAAAGATAAGCCGGCCACGACTGCCACCTGTGCGCGGCAATCAGCACTGGCCCGCGCCGCCTGCCGTTAGCGAATAGGATCGCGGCGCAGCAGATGCCAGCCGTACCACAGCAGCAGTACGCCTCCGGCTAGCAGCAACAGCGTCAGCAGAAACTGCCGGTTGTAGAGCGCCGCGATGCCAGCCTGCTGGTAATTGTAGTAAGTAACCAGCAGCCGCAACACCAGCGCCACCAGCAACATACTCCCGGCCAGCACATTCATCATACCCACAAGGCGGCGTGTAACGGGAGGGAGCGGGGCCATAGGTGACGTAAGAGGTGAGCTAGCAGGTGAATAGAAGTTTGCCGGTGGCCTTCTCAACCCTGCGGCAGCCAGAAAGTCAGTTTTTCTGGCGCGGCAGGAAGTTTCGGGTGGGTTCTGGCGCTTTATACCCCCAACTAGCTACTGGCATAAGCAGAAGATACGGATAGGGGTTGCAAATTGATTTCGGCCGCGTATTTTTGCTTGTACCAAGTCCTATATGCGAGAGTAGCTCAGTTGGTAGAGCATCAGCTTCCCAAGCTGAGGGTCGCGAGTTCGAACCTCGTTTCTCGCTCTTTGTAAATCAGCCACTTAGCAGTAATGCTAAGTGGCTGATTTGTTTTTGGTTTAAACGGTGGTTTAGACAAGTAAGCTTTGTGGCAGGAACAGCTGGGCGGGGTGAGCCCAGAGTATCAGTCATAGTGCCAGGTAAAGAAGCTTGTTGTCAACAGTGTCTTAACTTTTTTGTTAAACTTGAGTTTTATCTTGATTTATGTCATCCCATGAGACAATATTTTTCTTTCTGGCGCTTGCAGCTACAGCGCGGGCATACTCTGATACAGCCACCTCCCCTTGAGTTGTACAGACTGCGGACCGAGTTGGTGCTCGCCTTGGTATTCGTGAGCCAATTGGAACTGCTGGCGTTGCTGGCTGATGGATTCGATTGGTTTCGCGTGGTGGGCGTAGTGGCACTAGGCGCGCCGGCGGGGTTGCTCATTGGGCTACTGGAAGTGCGCGTGTTTCCGCGCTTTTTGGCCCGTACCCCGCTGCCTGTGGCGTTTGGGGTAGGCGCTTTGCTGCATCTGACTGTACTAGCCGTGTTTGTCGGATTGCAGGTGCCTGTCATGGCCGTGCTTGGTCAGCTGCCCGGGCCGTGGCCGACAATCATTGCAGCCCGCGAGGCTGGCTTTGTGCCAAGCAGTTGGGCCTTCACGCAAGTTCTACTGGCTTACACTTTTGCCGTGCTGAACACCACCGTTCTCTATCAAGTGAGCCTGGTGGTAGGCCCACGGGTACTGGCCGGGCTGCTGCTGGGCCGCTACCACCAGCCGGTGGCCGAACACCGCATTTTCTTGTTTCTGGACGTAAAGAACTCCACTAGCCTAGCAGAGCAACTCGGTGAGCAGCTCTACAGCCGGCTCATTAGCGACTTTTTCTACGATTTGAGCGCGGCCGTAGTAGCCGCTCGCGGCGAGATTTATCAGTACGTTGGCGACGAGGCAGTTATCACTTGGCCCACGGTGGTTGGCAGTACACAAGCCCGCTGTCTAACCTGCTTCTTCGCCTTCAGCGCGGCTATCGCCCGGCGGCGGGCGTACTACCTGCAACTGTATGGTATCGTGCCGGAGTTTAAGGCTGGGGCCCACCTCGGCCGGGTGGTGGCCACACAAGTGGGTGATATCAAGCGTGACATCGTCTACCACGGCGACGTACTCAACACTACAGCCCGAATTCAGGCCCAGTGTAATTCGCTACACAGTCGGTTCTTGATTTCCGACGACTTAAGGCAGTCCTTGCCTGTAAGCGACTTTCAGCTGCTGCCGCTAGGTGGTGTGCCTTTGCGGGGCAAGCAGCAGCCGGTGCAGTTATTTGATGTGCGGCAAATAAACACCGTGGCTTAGCAATCTATTTGCTTGTTTTGTGTTAACAATTTTGTTAAATTTGCTCCTACAATGGCCGCTAAGGAAAAAGACTCTCAAACAGAAGACCTCATCAAGCGAACGGCGAAGGAAATATTCTTCGCTGAAGGCAATCTGCACGCCACCACGCAGGAAATTGCTGATAAGGCTGGTGTCAACCGGGCGCTTATCAACTATTACTTCCGCAGCCGCGACCAGCTCTTCGAGCAAGTGATGCACGACGCTATGGGCAGCATGTTCGCCAAAATTCACTTTCTGTTTTCGGCCAAGCTGCCTTTCCGTCAAAAAATCGAGCAGTTCATTGATACCATCATTGACGAAACAGCGCAGTATCCCTACCTCGAAAGTTTCGTGATTGCCGAAATCAACCGCGGGGCCGGGCCAGGGCCCAACGAGTTTCCTGACCACGTGCGTCGAGCCATGCTCGGACAGTTCAGCGAGGAAGTGCGCGCTGAGGTGGAAAAGGGTACCCTGGCTCCTATTACGCCCGAACATTTCATTGTCAACATGATGTCGATGACAACTTATCCGATGTTGGCCAAGCCCATTGTGAAAATGATATTCAACTTGGACGAAGCAGGCTATAAACAATTCTTGCAAGAGCAAAAACGACAAATTGCCAACTTGATTTTTCGAAAACCTGCTCGTTAAATTTTTTATACATGATTTATCAAACTTGTTAAACAAAATTGATAGCAGCTCGTTGTAACAGCAATAGAATGCTCCTGTCCACACCCTCTTCTTAACAAGAATATTAAACAACATTGTCAAACCTCATTTCCGCATGAAAAGAGTTTTTGCTCTAGGCCTCCTCTGGTGCCTGGTTTTTGGTCCAACCCTGGCGTGGGCGCAGCCGGTGTATTCGCTAACGCAGTGCGTGAAGGTGGCCTTGCAGAATAATCTGCAAGTCAAAATCACGGCTTACGACCTGGCCCGCACCAATGCCAGCATCCGGCAGGCGCGCAGCGCCCTCTACCCGCAGGCCGACGTGACAGGGCAGTACCTCTACTACATCGACGTACCGCAACAACTTCTTCCTGGCTTCCTACTGGGCAATCCTAACCAAGAATACGTGGCGGGCGCCCTAACCGTGCCGCAAAACACCTCGGCTACCTTCAACCTGCGCCAGCAACTCTACAACGGTTCGGTATTTATTGGACTGAAAGCCACGCAAGCCGTGCGCGAGCTGAACGTGCTGCAAATCCGGGCCTCGCAGGAAGACCTGGTGTATAACGTCTCCGCCACTTACTACAACATTCAGGCCTTGCTCAAGCAGCAGGAGTTGTACGAGGCCAACCTCGCGTCGAGCCGCCGTACGCTAGCCATTGCCGAAAACCTGCTCAAGAACGGCCTCGGTACTAAAACCGATTACAACCGGCTGGCGGTGAATGCGCAAAACCGCGAAACCCAGCTCCAGACCCTGGCCAACGACCTGGCTAAAAGCTACAACCTGCTCAAGTACTTGCTAAATGTGCCTCCCACCGAGCCATTGGCGGTGGAGCCGTTTGACCCGGCGGCGGCACTGGCCCTGCAACCCACCGAAACGCAGGCCGTGGACCCCACGCAGCGCACCGACTACCGCCAGATCAAGCAGTCGGAAACGGTGGCGGAGCTTGAAAAGCGCAGCTTGCGGGCCGGCTACCAGCCTAGCTTATCGGGCGGGTTCAGCTTCGGCTACGCCGGCTACAATGGCAAGTTCAATCCGTTCGAGAATCTCAACAGCGAGTGGTACAAAACCAGCACCGTGAGCCTGAACCTGAACATTCCGGTGTTCGATGGCTACAACCGTCGGGCCCAGATTCAGGCTAAGGACGTGGATTTGGACCGCTACCGCACCCAGCTGGTGCAGGTATCGCAAAACATTGAGCGGGAAGTGGCCGATGCCCGCGCCGATTTCGCCACCAACCGCCTCACCCTGAGCCAGCAGGAGCGCACCACCCAACTGGCCACCAAGGTCTACAACGATTTGCAGTTGCAGTACCGCAGCGGGCTGGTAGGTCTGAGCGAGGTGCTCACGGCCGAAGACAACCTGCGCGACGCCCAAAACGGCTACGTCAATTCGCTCATCAACCTTTCGCGGGCCGACTTGAGCCTGCGCAAAGCCACTGGCAACCTACTACCCGCTAACCAGCCCACGCATTAGACATGGCCTCTCACGTTCAACTCATGAAGTCTCCCGCCCCCCAGCCGCCAAGCTCGACTGCTCCGGCTTCCCCGGCCCCGCCGCCCCCTACCGTTGTACCCGAAGCTACTAGCCGCCGTGCCGTGGCCATGAGCCCGCTACGCAAGTTTCTCATCGGGGCCTTGATTGCCGGTATCGTGGCGCTGGTGCTGGTCCGCTTGCTCGGCAACAAAGAAGAAGTCGAAGCCAACGTGTACCGCAAACCAGCCAACAGCCGAGTGCTGGTGAAGGCCACAACCGTACAGCCGCAGCCGTTCGGACAGACTACCGCCTTTTTAGGGGAGTTTCAGCCCTCGCGGCAAGTAACCATTGGGGCCGAAGGCAGCGGCAAAATAGTGGCCCTGCCCGTGAACGAAGGCGACTACGTGCGAGCCGGCCAGGTTATCGGCCGCCTCGACTGCGACTTGCTGCTCGCGCAGCAGCGCTCGGCCCGCGCCAACGCCGACAATGCCCGCGTGCAGCTGACTCGCTACCAGGGAGCGGCTACAGGAGAAGGCGTCTCGAAAACGCAGGTAGATCAGGCCACCACGCAGCTGGCCGTGGCCGAAGCTCAACTCAGCCAAATAACCAAGCAGGTGAGCCAGTGCCAGATTCGGGCACCTTTCGCGGGCTACATCAACGCCCGAATCGCCGAGGTGGGCTCGGTGGTGGCCCCCGGCGCGGCGGTGGCCGAATTAGTGGCCCTCGACGTGTTGGAGCTGAAAGTGGATGTGCCCGAAAACGAGCTGGCCGCCTTCCGGCCCGGCCAGGCCCTGGCCGTTACCAGTGACGTGTATCCGGGCGTGCGTTTCCGCGGCCAGGTGGCCTTTGTGGCGGCCAAAGCTGATGCCTCGCACAAGTATGCCGTGAAAATTCGAGTGCAAAACAGCCGGCAGCAGCCGTTGCGCGCGGGCATGTACGGCAACGTGGTTGTGGGTGAGGGCCGGACCACTCCCACCCTGCTCGTGCCGCGCTCAGCGCTGCTTGGTTCCGCCAAAAAGCCGCAGGTGTATGTGGTAACAGACGGCTTAGCCCACTTGCGCGACGTGACCACCGGCCGGGCCAACGACACCCAAATCGAGGTGGTGCGGGGCGTGCAAGCCGGCGACATGGTCGTGACCAACGGCCAGATCAACCTCGCCGACAGCACGCCGGTGCAGGTGGGCAACTAGCGGCCAAGTTCGCCGGCTTGGGCCGCCCACCACTCCTAGCTCCTAACTACCAACTTCTAGTCCCTAACCAAACATGACTCTCACCGAAATCGCCATCAAGCGGCCCTCGCTCATCATCGTGCTGTTCGCGGTGCTGCTGCTCGGCGGGCTGTTCTGCTACTCCAAGCTGGGCTACCAGCTCATGCCCGACTTCGCCGAGCCCATTCTGACTATCAACACGGTGTATCCGGGAGCCTCGCCTACAGACGTCGAAAACTCCGTCTCGAAGAAGGTGGAGGACGTGGTGGCCGAAACCGAAGGCATTAAGGACATCACCACCCGCTCGCAGGAAGGCAACAGCAGCATCGTGGCCAGCTTCAAAATCGGAACTGACCTCGACGAGAAGCAGCAGGAATTGCAGCGCAAGCTCAACAACCTGCTGCCCGACCTGCCCCGCGACGTGAAAACGCCGGTCATTTCTAAAGTCAGCCCTTCCGACGCGCCCATTATCCAGCTCTCGGTTACGTCCAAGCTCGGCGACGCGGACCTGTACGACCAGGTGAACAACGAGATTCTGCCGCAGCTTCAGCAGGTGGAAGGCATCGGCGGCATCAGCTTGCTGGGTGGGCGCAAGCGCGAAATTCAGGTGAACGTGAACCGCGACAAGCTGGACTTCTACGGGCTATCCTTGCTGCAAGTGACGGCCGCCATCAACCGTGCCAACGCCGACTTCCCAACCGGCAACGTGAAGGGCCAGGCCGAGCAAGTGACGGTGCGCCTGGCCGGCAAATTTGCCAGCGTGGAAGACATCCGGGCTCTAACCGTGGCCGAGCGGCCCGACGGCTCGGCCGTGCGGGTGCGCGACGTGGCCGACGTAACCGACGTGGTAAAGGACGCCAGCAGCCTCAACCGCCTCAACGGCGTGAACGGCCTGGGCCTGCAAATCAAGCGCCAGCAGGACGCCAACGCCGTCGCCATCAGCCGCGACGTGAAGGCCCGCCTCGCCGAGCTGGAAAAGAAATACGCCGCCCAAAACCTCAAGTTCACCATCGCCGACGACTCGGCCGACTTCACCCTCGAAGCCGCCGACGCTGTGCAGCACGACCTGGTGATTGCCGTGGTGCTGGTGGCGCTGGTGATGCTTGTGTTTCTGCACTCCTTGCGCGACGCGGCCATTGTGCTGGTGTCCATTCCGGTGTCGCTCATCAGCACGTTCATCGCCATGTACGCGCTGGGCTACTCGCTCAATCTGATGACGCTGCTGGCTATGTCGCTGGTGATTGGCATTCTCGTGGACGATTCCATTGTGGTGCTGGAAAACATTCACCGGCACCTGGAAATGGGCAAGGACAAGAAAACGGCCGCCCTCGACGGCCGCAACGAAATCGGGTTTTCGGCCCTGTCCATCACCCTCGTCGATGTGGTGGTGTTCACGCCCATTGCCTTCGTTAACACGACCATTGGCGACATTCTGCGGCAATACTCGGTCACGATTGTGGTGAGCACGCTCATGTCCTTGCTAGTGTGCTTCACGCTCACGCCCTGGCTGGCCTCGCTCTTCGGTGAAGTCACGCATTTGAACCCCAAAAACTGGCTGCACAAGCCCCTCATTTGGTTTGAATATCAGCTCAGCGCCTTCACCAACTGGTACGCCCGTGCCCTGCGCTGGGGCCTGAGCCACAAGCTGCTGTCAGGGGCTATTGTGTTGGCCTGCTTCGGCGGGCTGGGCTGGGTGCAGAGCCTGGGCATTCTGGGCGAAGAGCTGGTGGCCCAGGGCGACCAGGGCAAGTTTCGGATGACCCTGGAATACGACAAGAGCGCCACTTTGCAGGAAAACAACCTGCGCAGCCGGCAGGCCGAAGCTTACCTGCTGAAGCAGCCCGAAGTGGCCTCCGTATTTGCCAGCATCGGCGGGGTACCGGCCACCGGCGGCGCCTCAGAAGACGCCAAATCCACGCTCACGGTGGGCCTGGTGCCCCCGGAAGCACGGGCTCTGAGCACGGAGAAGTACATGATAAAGGTGCGGCAGGAGTTGCAGCAGCGGCTGCCGGCCGTCAAAATCGGGGCTGCCATCGTGGGCATCACCGGCGAGAGCGACCCCATCCAAATCGTGCTCAGCGGCGACCGGCAGACCGAGGTGGTACGGGCCGGGGCTCAATTGCGCAAGCTGATTGAGAGCGTGCCGGGCGCCAACGACGTAACGGTGAGCGTGGAAGACGGCAAGCCCGAAGTGAAGGTGAACATCGACCGTGAGAAGCTGGCCCAGCTCGGCCTCGACATCAACACGGTGGGCGCCACGCTGCAAACCGCCTTTGCCGGCAACGACGACGCCAAGTACCGCGTGGGCCTCAACGAGTACGACATCCGCATCCGCCTCGATGCCTTCGACCGGGGCAACCCTACCGATGTAGCCAACCTAAGCTTTGTGAATGAGCAGGGCCAGCAAGTGAAGCTCACGCAGTTTGCCACCCTCACGCGTAGTACCGGTCCTTCGGTGCTGGAGCGCAAAGACCGCCGCACCAGCGTCACGGTGAAGTGCTCTAACCTCGGCATTTCGGTGGGCGTGCTGGCCGCTAATATCAAGCAAGCGCTAGCCGCCCGGCCTTTGCCCAAAACGGTGGACGTGCAGTGGAACGGCGACACGGAGCGGCAGGAAGAGTCGTTGGGGGCTTTGTTCGCGGCTTTCGGCATTGGGCTGATGCTGGTATACCTGGTCATGGTGGCTCTCTACAACAACTTCGTGTATCCTTTCGCGGTGCTGTTTTCCATCCCGGTGGCACTCATTGGCGCGTTCCTGGGGCTGAACCTGGCGCAGTCGACGTTCAGTGTGTTTGCCATGCTCGGCATCATTATGCTCATGGGCCTGGTGGCCAAAAACGCCATTCTCATTGTGGACTATGCCAACCAGAAAAAAGCGGAGGGCCTGACCACTCACCAAGCCCTGTTGCTGGCCGGCCAGACCCGAATGCGCCCCATTCTGATGACTACGCTAGCCATGGTAGTGGGGATGACGCCCATTGCCATTGCCAAGGGCGCGGGCGCGGAGTGGAAGAATGGGTTAGCGATTGTGATGATGGGTGGGCTGCTTTCCTCGCTCATGCTCACCGTGTTCGTGGTGCCCATGATTTACTACGCCATCGACGCGCTGAAAATCAAGCTGGCCCGCCGGGCCGCGCTGCGCAAAGCCGCCGAGCGCCAAGCCGACCAGCGGCAGCCCGTGGGAACTGAGCTTGAACTCGCTTAGCTGAAGGAGGATGTGCCACGACCTGCGGCATACCTAGTGAAGGCCGGCCTGTTTCTAGCCGGCTTTCCTGGGCCGCTGGGTCGCCGGCAACACACTCATCATTTTCAATATGGGGCTCCGTGAATGCGTAGTCACGTTGTTTTTGTCACTCTTTTTTGATTTTCTCTTTGCCTTCATGGTACCCTTCCTTTTGCGCACAACACTACTTCTAATCTGCCTGCTACCCTACGGAGCCTGGGCGCAAAACACCGGTATTCTGAGCGGCACTGTCCGTGACAAGGGCACTCAAGAAGCATTGCCCGGCGCAACTGTGGTAATAGAAGGCACTCAGCTAGGCACTGGCACCGACGGGGAAGGCAAGTTCCGACTGGCCGGCATTCCGGCCGGCACCTACACGGTGCGAATCATGTCGGTGGGCTACGAGCCGGAGGTGCGCTACAACGTGAGTGTGAGCAGCGGCAATGCCAATATTCTCAACATCAGCCTGAATACCGGCACCCAGGCGCTAGGGGAAGTGACGGTGACGGCCAACCGCGCCATCCGGGTAGCCTCGGCCGAAACGCCGCTGAGCGTGCAGCAGCTCAGCGCCCAGGAAATCCGCACCAATCCGGGCGGCAACGCCGACATTTCGCGGGTGGTGCAAAGTTTGCCCGGCGTGGGCGCGCCCACCGCCTCGGCGGGCAGCGGCCTTCGTAACGACATCATCATTCGCGGCGGCGCCCCCAACGAGAACGTATACTATCTCGACGGAGTCGAAATTCCCGTCATCAACCACTTCGCCACCCAGGGCAGCGCGGGTGGCCCGGTGGGCGTGCTCAACGTGAGCTTTATCGAGGACGTGACGCTGAGCAGCTCGGCCTTCGAGGCCCGCTACGACAACACCCTGAGCAGCGTCCTCCAGTTTCGGCAGCGCGACGGCAACCCCGAGCGACTGCAAGGCAACATCCGGGCTGGCGGCACCGAAGTGGCCGGCACGCTAGAAGGCCCTCTAGCCAAGAATACAACCTTTCTGGCATCGGTCCGCCGCTCGTATTTACAGGTGCTATTTGAACTGATTGACTTACCCATTCGGCCCAACTACTGGGACGCGCAGTTCAAAATCACGACCAAGCTCTCTCCCAAAACCACGCTCACCGCCCTTGGCATCGGGGCCCTGGACCAGTTTGGGGTGCAGACTCCCAACGACCGGACGCCGGAAAATGAGTATCTCGTGCGCTCCACGCCCGCCTCTGACCAGTGGAACTACACCGGCGGGCTGGCCTTGCGCCAGCTCGTGCCCAATGGCTACCTCAACCTGGCCCTGAGCCGCACCCAGCTCAACAACGAAGTGGACCTGTTTGAGGACCGCGACGAGGGCAACGAGGCCAAGCGCATCCTGCTCACCCGCTCCGGCGAAGCGGAAAACAAGCTGCGCCTCGACGTCAACAAAACCGTGGGACCGTGGCGCTACGCTTATGGCGCTTCCGCGCAGTATATTCACTACGATAATCGGTTCCAGAACCGCATTCTGCGAGAGGTGCGCGACAGTAGTGGCAGTGTCGTGCAGCCCGGTTTAACCGTGCGCTTCGCCTCCGACCTTGATTTCTGGCGCTACGGCGCCTTCGCTCAGGTGACCCGAACGCTGCTGCCCGGCGGCCGGCTCACGCTCTCGGCTGGGGTGCGCACCGACGGCAACTCGTTCACCGACGACGGCAACGACTTCGGGCGCACGCTCTCGCCCCGGGCCTCGGCCTCACTCGCCCTCACCGACCGCCTGAACTTCAACGCTTCGGTAGGGCGCTACTACAAGATTCCGGTATCCACCATTCTCGGTTTTCGCGACGAGGCCGGACGGGCCGTTAACCAAGACCAGCGCTACATCCGCTCCGACCACTACGTCGCCGGCTTGGAATTGCTGCCCACGCCCGCCACGCGCATCACTCTAGAGGGCTTCTACAAGAAGTACGCCTACTACCCCGTCTCGGTGCGTGACGGCATTTCACTGGCCAATCTGGGGGGCAATCTGGCAGCCCTTGGCAACGAGGACGTGACCGACGACGGCCGGGGCCGCACATACGGGGCCGAACTATTCTTTCAGCAGAAGCTAGTGAAGAAAATCTTTTTCGTGACCTCGTTTACTGCCTTTCGGAGCGAGTTCACGGGAACCAATGGTCAGTACCGGCCTTCGTCCTGGGATTCGCGCTACACCGGCTCGTTTCTGCTGGGGCGTAAGTTCCCGAAGAATTGGGAGATGGGCCTCAAGCTGCGCTACGCGGGCGGCGCGCCCTACACGCCCCTGGACCTGGATTTATCGCGCAGCAACTATCAGGCTCTGGGGACCGGCGTGCTCAACTACAGCCAGCTCAACACCGAGCGTCTGCCCGATTTCCAACAGTTCGACTTCCGCCTCGACAAGAAGTACAACCTGAAGCGCACCACCCTGGACTTCTACTTCGACGTGACCAACGCCTTCGTCCAGCCCACGCCTACCTCGCCCGCCTACACATTTGCCCGCACCACCGACGGTACCGGCTTCGCCACCACCGACGGCCAGCCGCTGCGCGGCGACGGCAGCAACGGCATCCCTGAGATTCTGGACAGCAACAGTCCTATCACCATCCCTACTCTAGGAGTAATCATGGAGTTTTAGGGCTTGCTCAACGCCTTTTTCGCTAATAGTAGGTGCCCCTTTCTGTTATGCACGCGCCCGATTCGCAGTACCTCGCTTCCTCTTACGACTGCTGCCGCCTCATCGTTAAGCGGCATAACCCGGTACTGGCGCTCAGCATCCGGCTGCTGCCTGCCGCGCTACGTCCGCCGCTGTATAGCCTCTGCGCGTTTGTCCACACGGCGGCTCACGCGCTTCACGCCAAAGCCCGCGGACAGGCTTGGTGTGAAACGCCATTACTCAACCAGTTCCGTCTCGACACCAGTGCCGCGCTTTACAACAACCACAGTACCAACCGGGTGCTGCACGCTTTTCAGCACACGGCCCGGCAGTTTCAACTTGACCAAGCGTTGATAGAGGGCTATTTCGATGCGTTGTCGGGGCACGAGATGCCTTGCTTGTGTGAGCACGAACCCGCCGGACTGGTAGCCTTATTGGCGCTGTGCGTCGTTTGCCATTTTTTCCAGCTTCCTCCGGCCGACTATGCCACTCTACGAGAGCCGGGCCGCTGCCTGGGCGGGGCCGCTGCCCGGCTCCGCTGGTTGCATGAAACCAACCAAGACCGCTGCACGAACGGGGCCAGTGCGAGGGAATACTCCAGCCTTCTCTCGCTCAACGAGGCAACCAGATTGGCGCTGGCTCTAGGTATTGAAGAAGACCTGGAGTTGGCAGCCAATGCTATGCCCCTGCTGCCGCACCGGGCGCAGCCGGCGCTGTACCTGCTGCTGGCTTACTACAAAGACATGCTCGACCGTCTGCGCTACCGGCCCGCCGGGCGGCTCAGTCCCGGCCGTCTGCTCTTGTTCGAGGCCCAACAGGCAGCACTCCTTATCGGCACTTGGCTCAACGTGCTCTAGTGCAGCGCTTGCTACACCCATTCACTTCATCCACGTCCATGGAAAGTATAACAGAAACCGACGTTCTCATTGTGGGCGCGGGGCCGGTGGGCCTTTCGCTGGCGGCCGATCTGGTGCGCTGGGGCATCCCGTTTCGCATCGTAGACCGCAAAAGGGAGCTAGAAAAGCACTCCAAAGCCGCCAACTTCTGGCCCCGCACCCAGGAAGTAGCTGCCGCCATTGGCTACGGGCCGCGGATTCAGCGCCGCGCGGTCACGGCTACGCGCACCGTCGTTACCGCCTTCGGCCGGCTCATCGGCTATGTGCCGGGCGGGCCGCACCCCAGCCCATTTCCCTACGTCAAGGCCATCAACCAAGGACAGGTCGAGCATCAGATTGCCGAACACCTGGCCGAGCACGGCGTGAGCGTCGAATTAAACACCGGCGTGGCAGACGTGCAAACATTACCCGACGGCCGGGTGCGGGTAACGCTGGCCGGCCGGCCCGACTACGTGGTGGCCCGCTATGTGGTGGGCTGCGACGGGGCCCGCAGCACAGTACGCCGCCTCGTTGGTCTCGATTTTGAGCCTACTCCGCTGCCCGGCCGCGCCCTGCGCCAGGTAGATGCCCGCTTACGGTCGGCCCGGCCCGCCACGGCTGGTCACCTCAATTTCTATATGCACGACACCGGCATGGTGGGCGTGGTACCGCTGCCTGATGGCTACCACCGGGTATTTACTCTCGAACCTGAAGCCAACGTGGACTTATCGCGCGAGCCTACGCTCGGGGAGATGATAGCCTTACTGCGCGAGGTTAGCCAAGATCCTACTGCCGAGCTAACCAACCCCGTATGGTTCAGCGTGGGCAAGCTGGCCTACGGCGTGGCTACGGCGTACCGGGCGGGCAATGTGTTCCTGGCTGGCGACGCCGGGCACATAACCATTCCCGTGGGCGGCCAGGGCATGAACGCCGGCATTCAAGACGGATTCAACCTAGGCTGGAAGCTGGCTCTGACCCTGCGTGGCCACGCGACGCCCGCGCTCCTCGATACTTACTCCGCGGAGCGCCAGCGGGTGCGCCGCGAATTGGCCATCGATCAGGCTCGCAACTTCCGGCGCCTCACCGCACCGGGTGCGGTTGAGAAATACAAAACCCTTTGGTTTGGGTCCTGGGCGCTGGCCCGGCAAAAGGGAGTGGAGGTAGACAACCGCGACGAAACGCAACTCGATATCGCTTACCCCTGGAGCCCGCTTTCCGAAAATGCCTCGCGGGGAGGAGCTACGCTAGATCCTGGCGACCGGATGCCCGACGCGCTGGTGGTCCTCGCGGCTGAACGGCGCGACGCCACGCTACACGAGCTCATCTATGGCTGCCACCTCACGCTGCTGGCCTTCGACGCCGGCGACCCGGAGGTGACCGGAATGCAGCTAACCTACGCCCAGGAGGTGTGCGCGGCCTTCCCCGAAGGGTTAGTGCGGTCTTACGTCGTATCCGCTTTGCCGCGCCCGCAGCCTGTCACGACTCCCAGTCGGCAGGTTTGGGACGTGGACCAGTTTGCGCACCGGGCCTGTGGCGTACGGCGCCCGCTCTTGTTCGTGCTACGGCCAGATGGCCACGTGGGCTTCCGTGGCAACGGCACCGACTTCGCGGCCCTGCGAGCCTACCTCAAACGCTTTTTCATTCCGGCAGCCTAACCACACTTTTCCTTTTTTCTCTCCTACCATGCTAAACCTCTTGTTACTGGTGCTGCTAGCACCCTGGACGACTGCGCCCATCGCCAACAATATTGTGCTGGAAATCAGCAACACGCACCGCAAAACCGGCATCATTCACGTGGAGGTTTTTGCCGATGAAAAGTCCTACGACGATAAAAAGCCGCTGTTGGCCCGCAACGTACCCTACACCGGATCTGCGCCGAGCATTCCGCTCTCGCTGGCTCCCGGCGCCTACGCCGTGCTCATCTATGAAGACCTGAACGAGAACGGTAAGCTCGACACCAACTTCCTGGGTATTCCCAATGAGCCCTACGGTGCCAGCAACAACGCCAAGGGCAAAACCGGCCCGCCATCCTTCACGGCCTGCCGCGTGCAGGTAGGCCCGGAGGCTCTACGTCTGCCAATCAAGCTGTCCAACTAACGGCCTTTTCCGTGCCTGCTCCGGCTCATCTCCGTTTCGCGTCTAGTACGTGGAGGGGCCGGCGGAGTAGGCACGGACGGCAAAAAATCATTGCTGATGATGCGCTTTCTACTTCCACCGCTTTTCTTGCTCGGCCTGGTTCCGGCGGTATATGCTCAAGTAGCTTCTCCCGACTCTGCGGCCAGGCCAGCCAAGGTGAAGATAAAAGTGAAAAAGGCGCCCGTTGCCTTCGACCCCAACAAAGCCAGCCTCAACCTACAGCCCCAAGTGGACTACCGGACTGAAACCGGTCTGATTCTGGGCTTGTCGGCGGTGCCGTATTTCCGGGCTGGGCCGGCTGCTACTACGCGCAAATCCTATGTCGTGCCTTTGGTGCTCTACAGCTTTAAGGATTACCTCAATTTGCGCCTGAGCCATTATGTGCTGTTGTCTGACGAAAAGTGGCTGTTCAGTGGCGACGCCCAATACAGCACCTTCCCGAGCTTCTATTACGGCCGCGGCAACAACACGCACCAGGACGATGAGAGCCGCGTGGCCTACGATCTGACGACGGTACAACAACGTGTACTGCGGGCTACCCCCGTCCCGCACTTATTCTTCGGCCCGGTTTTCCGCTACGCCCATATCCAGGACATCCGCCCCCAGCGCGAACGGACCGAAAACGACAACCGGCCCAACCTGCTGCCTGATTTACCCGCCCGTGAGTTGCAACAAAGCACCACCTATGGCCTGGGCGGCACGGTAGTCTACGACTCGCGCGACAAAACCATTAATACCTTCACCGGCACTTACATCGATGCGCAGGTGCTGTTCAACCCGCGCGGGCTCGGCAGCGACTTTTGGTTCACGCGCTACCAGCTCGACGCCCGCCATTTTCGGCTCCTGGGTTCCGGCACGCGTACCGTGTTGGCCATGCAAGCCGTGGCACAGTTTCACGATGGCCGCGTCCCCTTCCATGAGCTAGCCCGTCTGGGTGGGGCAGATCTGCTGCGCGGCCTGTACGATGGTCGTTATCGTGACCGGCAACTGCTTGCCACGCAGGCGGAAGTGCGCCGCCAGCTTGGCCGTCACTTGCGGGCCGTTGTGTTTGCCGGCGTGGGGCAGGTGGGGCCTACGCTGGCTGATTTTCGCCTCGATGGTATCCGGGCAGCAGGCGGCGCGGGCCTCCGTTACACCACGGGCTTCGGCAATGAAATCAGTGTGCGCTTGGTTGATTTGGGCGTGGGCTCCGGTGGCTCCTCCGGTTCGGTCATTGCTGTCATTGATGCCTTCTAAGGGAAACGAACCGGGCCATTTGCTGCCGCACGCGCTTGGTTGATGAGGCAAGGGTAAGTTCCATGCACGAGAAGGACGTTGCCGGGTGCTGCCGCAGCTACCACGAAAGCCGGAACAGCTTCACTTGCGACGCCGCGCCGAACGGGGCAGGCAGCGGAAGCACCTGTACCCAAATAGCGCCGGAGGGCTTAAACCTTCGACCCAAGCTCGTCAGCAGTCCTTGTTCAAACTCCTGGGGATTTGGCGTGAAACATGTTACCTGTAGACTGGTGGGGCCGGTGTCCTCCACGCGGTAATAGCCGACATTATACCGGCGCACGTTGGCCCGGTACGTGTGGTCCATGGCTTCCAGGGCCTCGCGTAAATTGTGGACTACCGGCACCCGTTCGCTATTATCGAGCATGTGCAAGCCGGCTTGGTAAAGCATGGTCGAGCCATACGTTTGCTCCAGTGCCTGCAAGGCATTGAGCCAGGCCTGGAGAGGGTACCACTCGCCGGGGCGGGGTGTGGCCGGCAGGCCGTGCCGTTCCAGCAGTTGCTGGGCTTGCCGCGGAATCAGTTGCAGCACGTCCAGCACGGTTCGCATGCTGGTGCCGGTAATGGCGGCGGCGGGATCAAATGCTTGGTAGACCGGAGCTGTATAGTCCCAGAAAGCGATGGCCCATCAGGCCTTATATCATCGTCTGATATAATGGACTGATCCTCTTGAGAATCCACATCCTCATACGTTGGCTGATCATCTGCAATGAGGCCAACTGGGCACTTATTGTGCTCACATATTGGAGCGAAAGCGATTATAGTAGAGACCCGTTTCTTTGTCCTCATACTGGCCCTGATAGCGAAACGGACCCGAATCGGGCAGGCGCAGCTCAGGCGTGCCATCGGCGAAGGTGGCGGCTAAGTTGCTCACCACGCAGCGTGGCGTGAGCCACGTTTGGGCTAGCGCAAGGCAAGGGGCCACAGTGCACCCTGCTTCCCTAACTGGCGCCGAGTTTTTCTAGGTTGGACGCCGTTTTTTCCGGGTTCGCTCCCAGCGAGTTGGACTGCACAACGGTGGGAAGGAGTTTTGGCTCGTCGTTGTCGCCAACTCTTCATCCTAATCATCATGAAACACTGGATAGTATGTCACGCGCTAGTAGTTTGGGCTGCCAGCGCCGCGGCCCAAGGCCCCGCCACGTTGAGCGGCCGCGTGCGCGACGCCGCCACGGGCGAAGACCTGCCCGGCGCGAGCGTCCAGGTGCTGGAAGCAAAAGCTGGCACCGCTACCAACGGCTACGGCTTCTACTCGCTCACTGTGCCCAAAGGCAGGTACACTGTAACAGTGAGCTACTTGGGCTACGCCTCACTACGCCAAACCGACGTGATGCTGCAAGCCAGCACTACCCGCAACTTTCAGCTCCACGCCGCCGGCCAGCAACTCAGCGATGTGGTGGTGACCGGCACCGCCGACGACCCAGTACGCCGCGTGGAGATGAGCGTGGACCGCATGGATATTCGGACGGCCAACAAAATTCCGGTGGTGCTAGGCGAAAAAGATATCGTCAAAGCCATTCAGTTTTTACCCGGCGTATCGAGTGTCGGCGAGGGCGCGGCCGGCTTCAACGTACGCGGCGGATCAGCCGATCAAAACCTAGTGCTGCTCGACGAAGCCATACTCTATAACGCGTCCCATCTATTCGGTTTCTTTTCCATCTTCAACTCCGACGTCGTCAAGGACTTTACGCTCTATAAAGGCGGCATTCCGGCCCAGTACGGTGGCCGTCTATCCTCCGTGCTGGACGTACGGCAGAAAGAGGGCAACCTCCGGCAGTTGCACCTGAGCGGCGGACTGGGGCTCATCTCCAGTCGGCTGCTCCTAGAAGGCCCCTTCGCCAAGGACAGCACGGGAGAGGGCCGGGGTTCATTCATGCTTGCCGGCCGGCGCTCCTATGCTGACGTATTTCTGCGGGTTTCAAACGATCCTGAACTCAGGGACAATACCCTGTATTTCTATGACCTGAACACAAAAGCCAATTACCGCCTCAACGAGAAGAACCGGCTATTCTTGTCGGGATACTTCGGCCGCGACCGGCTGGAAATTCCGCGCACCTTTGGCACCACCTGGGGCAGTACTACAACTACGTTGCGCTGGAATCACTTGTTCAGCGAGCGGCTGTTCGCCAATTTCTCAGCCGTTTACAGCAACTACGACTACAACCTGAAGGTATTTGCTGCCAACCCCTACTCATGGGATTCTAACATCCTGAACTACAGCACCAAGGGCGACGCTTCGCTATTCTTGCCCAACAATACGCTCGACTTTGGTTTTAGCAGCACCTACTACGATTTCCGGCCGGGCGAAATCACCCCCCTCGAGGGCTCAACGGTGGCAGCCACTAGCCTAGACCGCAAATACGCGTTGGAATCGGCCTTATATGTGAGCAACGAGCAGAAACTGGGCTCAAAACTCACTCTCAAATATGGCTTGCGTTACTCTCACTTTGCCCGGTTAGGCGGAGAAACCATAAGGCAGTACGAGAACAACCAACCAGTGCTATACAACGCCAGCACCGGAGCGTACGAAAACGGCACCCCCACGGGCGAACGGGTATATGGTGCTGACGCCCGCATTAAGGTATTTCAGGGATGGGAGCCGCGGCTATCGGTGAGCTACGCTGTCACTCCGACGCAGGCCGTGAAGCTAAGCTACAACCGCATGTACCAGTACCTGCATCAGATTTCCAACACCACCTCCCCCACCCCCATTGATATCTATACACCCAGCGGCCCCTACGTGCGGCCGGGCCGGGCTGATCAAGTGGGATTAGGATACTTCACGGAGCTGCTCAATAAAACATACGACCTGTCGGCGGAGGTGTATTACAAGGACCTGCAGAACCAAGTCGACTACGTGGACGGTGCCAACTTGGCCTTCAACAACTACATCGAAACTGAAATTCTGAGCGGCCGGGGACGCAGCTACGGCCTGGAACTGATGTTGCGCAAGAACACAGGTCGGTTCGACGGCTGGGTGAGCTATACGCTGGCTCGTAGCGAGCGGCAGGTGCGGGGCCAAGGCGGCGGACCAGGTATCAACAACGGGGATTTTTATCCCACCAATTACGACAAGCGTCACAATCTGGCTCTGACGGCCTCCTACGACTTGTCGGAGCGCTGGAGCTTATCGACTGGTTTTGTATACAGTACGGGCCGGCCGGCCACGTACCCAACCGGACGCTATGCCTTCAACGGGCTGCTCGTGCCCGAGTACGGCCCGCGTAACGCCGAGCGGCTGCCAGCCTTCCACCACTTGGATTTTGCTCTAACCTACCAACGTCCAACAACCCGGCGCTGGCACAGTAAGTGGATTTTTGGGGTCTACAACATCTACAACCGCCTCAACGCTGCTAGTATTTACTTCCGCGAAAAATCTACGGAAGTGAACGGAGCCGACATTGGCACGGGCGAAACCCAGGCTACCAAACTGTCTTACTTCGGCATCGTGCCTAGTGTATCCTACGAATTTGAATTCTAACTCCCTTTCTCTTTACCATGAAAGTCATCTTCCAACGCTTCGCACTACTAGGCTCCCGCTGCCGCGCTGGAGCGATGCTTGCCCTGTTGCTGCCGGCCACCGCTTGCGAGACGGTGGTGGATGTGGACGTGAAATCTACGACGCCTCGGTTGGTAGTCGAAGGCGGCATTGAGCACCGTCTGGGACCGGACGCGAACATTCAGCGCATCACGCTGACCACTACCACCCAATTTGTTGGCGCGGCGGCTTCGCCCCCGCCGGTAACCACGGCCACGGTCAGCGTCTCGGATGGCACGACGAATTTTACCTTCGTCCACGAAGGCAATGGTGTATATGTGCACCGTAGCCTGCCCGCGCAGGTGGATCGAACGTATACGTTGCGCATTAGCTACAACGACGAGACATACGAGGCGCAGGAAACGCTGCTAGCTGGCCCCCCGATTGAGCGGCTCTACTATGAGTTCGAGCCAGCCACTGGCGTTCAGCCCGCCGGCAACTACGTGAAAGTGGATACGCGCGACCCGGCCGGCGCGCGCAACTACTACCAGTGGAAGCTATACATCAACGGCGAGTTGCAGATGAACCCCGACCCCGGCAACTCCTTCGAGGTAATCGCGTCGGACGAGTTTTTCGATGGCCAAGCCCTAACCGGCCTGCGGCCCAACGGCGAAATTACCGTGCAGGCTGGGGACTTGGTACGGGTAGAGCAGTTGGCTATTTCCCGGCGTATGTACGATTACTTATTTGGCATATTTAACTTAACTTCCTCTACCCCCCTGTTCGGCGACCCGCCACCCGCTAACATTCAAGGCAATGTCCGCAACGTGAGCAACGCCCGCGCCGATGCACTAGGCTACTTTCGAGCCAGTGAGGTTTGGGAACAGGCACTAACGGTGCAATAATGGTTTTGATGAGTTTCCTGCGCCAGCGACAAAAACCCTCTTGACTGCCCACAGTTCCTCAAGCTTTAAAGGCTTCCCATGCTATGCTGCCCGTCAATTCTGCTACTGCCACCCGCTTCTCAACACCAGACAAGGTGCGCGTGCTTTTCTACCTGGTGCTGGCGCTCGTGTTGGCTTTGCTCATGGGCTTGGAGGACGTGCTTAACGACGCTGATTCGATACCAGACGCGTTTCGGGAGTTCCTCATTACGTTTGGCTGTCTATTTCTGGCTCTAGCCCTGGGCAATACCTTCGTGGCCGCCGTGCTGGCTCGGTCAGCAGCCGGCCGGGGCCGCTTGGCGAGAGAAGCGGTCTGGGTGGCGGCTTACAGTTTGGCCGTGACGGTGCCGTTCGGCTTTGTTACGTGGCTGGTCATCCGGGGCCAAGAGGCCAACGAGGGGCTGCTGGTGTTACTGGCCAAGACATCCGTTATTTCGCTGGTTGTGAACACTGCCATTTTCATCGTCGCCAAATACCTGCAACTGGTGCGGGAACGGGACGAACTGCGGTTATTTTCAGCACAACTTGAAAAAGAAAGCGTGGACTTACAGTATAAAGCCTTAAAAAATCAGGTCAACCCACACTTTCTTTTCAACAGCCTCAACGTCCTCTCGTCGCTTATCTACCAAGATGTAGCCCAGGCCGACGCTTACATCAAAGAGTTCGCGCGCATGTTCCGCTACGTGCTAGAAATGAACGACGAGCCGGTGGTGACCGTGCGGCAGGAGTTGACTTTTCTGAATTCCTACATTTTCATGCAGCAGATTCGGTTCGGCGCTAGCCTGCAAGTGGTTATTTACTTGTCGGAAGAAACGCTAAACGGGCTGATTCCGCCGCTGTCGTTGCAGCTATTGGCCGAAAACGCACTGAAGCACAACGTGGTGTCCAAGGCCGCCCCGCTTACCATTCACCTCACCAACGGCGACGCGCACCTAGTGATGACCAACAACTATCAGCCCCGCACTGATCGTAGCGCCTCGACGGGCCTGGGTTTGCGAAACTTGACCGAAAAATACCGACTGATTTCTGGCGCTGTGCCCGAATTTTACGTGGCCGATCAGCAATATGTGGCTAAACTTCCCTTGATTCCCACCGAATGAGTGTCCGCGCTGTCATTGTGGAAGACGAAGACCTGGCTGCCGACAAGCTGGAGCGGCTGCTAGCCAGCATCGACCCCGGCGTACACGTGGTGCAGCGCCTCGACTCGGTGGACGCGGCAGTGGCGTTTTTGAGCCGGCATGTAGTGGATTTGATTTTTCTCGACATTCACCTGGCCGACGGTTCGGGCTTCGAGATTTTCAAGCGCTGTCAGGTGGAGCACCCTGTCATCTTCACCACCGCCTACGACCGGTATGCCATCGAGGCCTTTAAGCAGCACAGTATTGACTACCTGCTCAAACCTCTCGACGAAGTGGAGCTGTCCACGGCGCTGCGCAAGTTCCGGAAGCACTATGCAACTCCTTCTTCCCCGCCCGATTACGAAGCCCTAGCTTACTTGGCTGAGAACGGCCAGCCCGCAGTCAGAAAACGGTTTATGGTGTACTCCGGCAGCCGGATGGTGTCCATCGAAACAGAGCACATCGCCTGCTTTTATTTCCTGAATAAGAACGTGTTTTTGCACACGCGCGACAACAAGCACTATGCCCTGACTTATACACTCGAAAAGTTAGAGCAATTGCTGCCAAGTGACCTATTTTTCCGGGTCAACCGCAAAGTCATCGTGAGTATCGGGGCCATCAAGGAAGCGCATACCTATTCCAAAACCCGGTTGAAGCTATTCCTTGAGCCCGCGCCAACCTTCGAGGTGTTGGTGCCGGTGGAGCGCCTTGTTCCATTCAAGAAGTGGTTTGGCATCTAAGGGTGTATGCATAGAGTTAGTCGCGGCTCGTATGCCTTAGCACGGAACGCCTAGGATACACGACATACATGACGGAAATGCAGGGGGTTCCAGTACATGCTGTCTTGCGCTAACGTGCTTGGACCGCGCCAGGCGCCAGCGGCGCTGGCCGGCCGGCACCTTCCAGTTAATTGTTGGGCAACGGCTGTTGCAAAGCCCACAAACCTAGTCCGGCTGTAGCCAGTGTGAGCAAATTGCGCAGTAGCTCCAGGTAGAAGCGGGTGGTGGAAAAACTAGTCAGCAGTTGGGCCACCTCTTTCTCAGTACCGGAACGAATAATCGTGTTGCGTGGAAAGAAGTACAACACTGTGATAAGCTGTGTGATTGCGTAGTTCAGCAACGCCGCTAGCAGCCAGTAACGGCGGCCGTAGGCCGCTGGCCAGAACGCTATCAGCGCCACTAGAGTGCTAAGTACCACTACTGGAGTAAGTATCTTGAAGAAATCGCCGGGATTACTGTGCACCCAATACTGCCGAATATGCGTCAGACTACCGGGAAATCCGCGCACCAAATTAGGCTCGTTTACCAACATGTCGAACAGGTTGCCTCCTAGCACAGCGGCACTGCTCACTATGCTCAGCATCAAGCAAACCTGACCTGTAAGGTCAGTGAGAGTCATATCCATCTCATATAAAAGAAACGAAGCTATTGCCAGTCTACGTGAAGCAGTAGGAAAAAGCAGGCTAGCTGTAGTGACAAGTGCAATTCGCGACTGTAGACTACAGCTAGCCTGCTTCGAAGAGCGAAGTTGGTACGGCTATCGAAATAGTATGGGCTTGCATAAACTTATGCCCATCATCGGTTACTTCGTCAGACAGGAAAATGTTACTGAAAAACCAACTAGCGGTATGAGGGGATGAGGTGGTCTAGTTGAGGCGGACAGAGTTCGGAAGTACTTTCCCCTTCATTATGGCAAGTACGTTGCAAATCAGCCCGCCGGTGAAACGCCGCAAATACGCCGCCGCATTCAAGGCCGAGACCCTGCGCCTAGCCCAGCAAAGCCGCTCTACCCGTGCGGCGGCCCAGCAGTTGGGCATCAGCGAGACGCTGCTCTACCGCTGGCAGCGGGCGCAAGCCGAGGCCGAGGCGGGCAGCGCGGCGCAGGCGCGAGACCCGGAGTGGTGGGCGTTGCGGGCTGAGAACCAGCGGCTGCAGCGCGAGCTGGCCGTTTTAAAAAAAGCCTTGGCCAGTTGCCTGCTATAGCGCAGGCTCAGCCGCGAGACCCCGTGAGCAGCTACCGCTTCATCGAGCACCACCGCCGCCAAGTGCCGGTGCGCCGCTTGTGCGCGCTGTTGCGGGTGTCGGCCAGCGCCTACTACGCCTGGCGCGGGCGCCGGGCACAACCCGCGCCGGCGTGGGAGCGGGCCGTGGTGCGGGCATTTCAGCGCCACGGGCGGCGCTACGGCACCCGCCGCTTGCGGGCCGAACTCCAGGCCGAAGGCCACCGGGTGGGCCGCGGGCGCATCCGGCGCGTGCTGCGGGCCCACGGGCTGCGCGCGCAACAGCCGCGCTCGTTCGTGCCCCGCACCACGGATTCGGCCCACGGCCGGCGCGTGGCGCCCAACCGCCTGCTGGGCCAGCCCCGCCCCGCCGCCCCGGACCAAGTCTGGGTCGGCGACATCACGTGCTTGCCCAAACAAGGGGGCAGCTGGCTCTATCTGGCCAGTTGGCAGGATGCCTGCTCGCGCAAGGTCGTGGGCTGGGACGTGCGCGAAACGATGCCCGAAGACCTGGTCAGCGAAGCCCTGCGCCGGGCCTTGGTGGTGCGCCGGCCCGCACCCGGGCTGATCGTGCACTCGGATCAGGGCAGCCAGTACACGGCCACGCGCTTCCGCGACCTGCTCACCCGGCACGGCGCCGAACCGAGCATGAGCCGGCGCGGCAACTGCTACGACAACGCCCTGACCGAGTCCTTTTGGAGCCGGCTCAAAACCGAACTACTCGACGGCGGCAGCTTTCCTGGCTTGGAGGAGGCCCGCCTCGAACTGAGCCACTACATTGCCTACTACAACGCCGAGCGACGCCACTCGGCCCTTGGCTACCAATCACCTAACCACTTCGAAACCCACCTCCAAACCACGTCCGAAAAGTGTCCAGCTTAGCTGGACCACCTCAATCGCGGAGTGGCGCTATGACCGTTGGCAGGATAGTACTGCAGTCGTAGCATAGCCAGCGGCGAGTTCAGGCGTCGGGCACTGGGCTCCTTTCAAGGCCGTGCGCTCAGCGTGGTAGCGGGCTTGCTCCACCGCTCGCGGCATTAACTTACCCGGCAGCGGCTGCGTCGTCGGCGCCGGGTTTGTTGGGGCGCATCAGGAACACGAGGGGCATGGCGACCAGGCAGGCAATAGCCAGCACGTAGAAGGCATCGACGTAGGCTAGCGCGTTGGCTTGCTGCTGCACCAGACCATACACGGCACCTTGGGCTCGCAAGGCAGCGGCCGTGAGGTCTTCGTCGAGGCCGGCGAGGGCGGCGGTGAGGTTCTGGATGGATTGCTCGTAGACCGGGTTGAAGGAATCGAGCGTATCGATGAGGCGGCTTTGGTGGAACTGCGCCCGGCGCGCCAACAGCGTCGTGACGGCCGCAATGCCGAAGCTGCCGCCCAACGACTGCGCCAGGTTGACGATGGTGGCGGCTTGGTTGGTTTTGTTTTTGGCCAAGCTCGCGTATGCTGCCACGTTGATGGGCACGAACAGAAATGCCAGCCCCATGCTTTGATATACCCGCGCCCAAGCCACACTGCGAAAATCGATGGTGGTGCTGAGGACGTTAGTGAAGTGGTAAAGGGAGGCCGCGCTGATTGCCAGCCCTAACAGCACCAGCCAGCGCGCCTGCACCTTGGCCGTGAGCAAACCTACCACCGGCATGAGCAACAATACGGCCACCCCACCGGGCGAAATAGCTAGGCCAGTTGTCACGGCCGGATAGCCGAGCAGGTTTTGCAGGAAAAGGGGCAACTGCGTAGAGCTGCCAAACAGCACAACTCCCACGGCAAACATCACCATGACTGAGGCCGCAAACGTTCGGTCTTTGAGCAGGCGCAGCTCCACGATGGGTTCGGCGTGGTGAAACTCCCAAATGACGCCCGCCACCAGCGCCACCACGGCTACCACCATGAAGGTTGTAATCATGCCCGAGCTGAACCACTCGTCTTGCTCGCCCCGACTCAGGGCAAATTGCAGGGCGGAAAGGCCCACGGCCAGCAAGCTCAGCCCGATATAATCGACGCGCAAGCCCCCGGCCCAGCGCGCAATACGCTCCTTCACCAGCGCCGGCGGGTCGTGCACCAGCACCGACACCAGAAAAGCCGTGATAACGGCCACCGGCACGTTTACGAAAAACACCCAGCTCCAACTGGCATTGTCCACGAGGTAGCCGCCCAGCGTGGGCCCGACAGTAGGCGCTACTACCGTGGCCACGCCATAAGCGGCAAACGCTAAACCGCGCTGCGACGACGGAAACGAGTCGGTGAGAATGGCCTGCGCCATCGGCGACAACATGCCGCCGCACAAGCCTTGCAGCACCCGCAGCGCCACCAGCATGTTGAGCGAGGGCGCCAGCCCGCACAGCAGCGACGAGGCCCCGTAGGCCAGCAAGCAAATCGAAAACAGCCGCGAACGGCCAACCACTGTAGCCAGGTAGCCGGCCACCGGCAGCACCACGGCTTTGGCCACGAGCTGGGCCGTCACCACCCAGGTTACCTCGTCTTGCCCCGCGCTCAGGTTGCCGCCAATCTGCGCCAGCGCCACCGACACGCTCGTATCGTCGAGCACTTCCATGAACGTGGCCAGCGCTACTGTAACGGCAATAAACCACTTCTTGCTGCCCTCGGTGCCGGGCGGTTTGTTGCTGGCTGGTTTCGCAGCGGCTTTTTTGGGGCTAGTTTTGACCTGGCTCATAAGCAGTTTGCGAAATTCCTAGCTGCCTTGAGTTGGCTGGGCGTGCAAGTGGGCGCGCAGACGCGTTACGGCTTCGCGGTAATGAGCCAGGAAATCGGCCAGCACTTCGTCGGCAGTGATGCTTTCGAGGGAGCGGGTGTCGTTCCAGCTCGCGAGCGGCTCAATGGTTTTGGTGCGCTCAGACTTCTTGTCGTCCTTTTTATCGTCTTTCTTCTCTTCGCCGCCCTCCTCGGATTCTTCTTCTGAATCCTCGTCTTTGGAGTCGTTGGCTTCTTGGTTTGCGTCGTCGGTTTCCTGTTTGGTAGGGGCATTGGGCTCCTCGAACCAGCAGTGCGCGTAGGGCACCACGGTTTCGATGCTCACTTCGGCCAGCACGGCGTACTGAAACTCCACTTCCCCGCCCGGCAACCGCACAATCAGGTAGAGCCGGTCGTTGTCGGTGCCCGTTTCGCACTCGCGGCCGTGGGAACGTAACGCCTCGGCGGCGGCTTCCAGGGCCGGCCCCACGGCGTTGGCGTAGAAAGTGGCCCGGCGGATGCCGTTTTGGTGGAATGCCTCGTCTTCTCGCTTGATGGTAGCGAAGAAATCGGCGAGGTCAGCGTGCCAGGAAGAAGTCATGAAGGGGAATTAGAATTGACGATTTAGCCTTTACAGACCGGCTGGTTTTTAGCCCACAGAGGGCGCAGAAGTTGGCGCGGAAGACGCAGAGGCAGACGACGTCTCAACCAAGCACTAGGCACCAAGCACTCCTCCTTCTATTCCCGGCGCGGCGAAACGGCAGTTGCTTGGCGTTGAGCGGCCTGGTTCTTCGTTTGGTTGTCTTCGGGTTGCACACTTATATCCACCTCCGGCACCACCGACATGCCGGGAGCCAGCAGGGGCAGGTTGGGCTGGTCTTCGAATTCTATTTTGACGGGGATGCGCTGCACCACTTTCACGTAGTTGCCGGTGGCGTTTTCGGTGGGAAGCAGGCTGAAACGGGATCCGGTGCCGCGTTGAAAACTTTGGATTCGGCCGCGGAGCTTTTGGTCCGGGAAGGCATCGACCTCAATTTCCACGGGCTGACCCACGCGCATCTTTTCGAGCTGGGTTTCCTTGAAGTTGGCCGTCACCCACAGGTTGCCTTGCGTGAGTACCAGCAATTGTTGCCCTACCGCCAGCGTCTGCCCCTGCTCCACCGCTTTGCGCGTGACGCGCCCGGTTTCGGGGGCGTAGATTTTGGTGTACGACAGTTGCAACTCGGCTTCGCGGGCCGCGGCTTGCGCTTCGGCTATTTGCGCCTCAGCCACCCCAATTTGCTGCTGGGCCTGCTTGTAATCGTTTTCGGATTGGGTGATGGCAGCCTTGGCTTGCCCAAGCTGCGCGCGCACCGATTCGGTGCGTTTGCGGGCGGCCGTAGCCTGGGCGGCGGAAGTGCGGGCGGCCGTTCGGGCCTGGGCGTAGCGCTGCTCAGATACGGCGTCGGTTTGGAGCAATTCGCGGTAGCGCCGTTCATCTTCGGCGTCGAGGTCGGCCTGGGCCTGGGCGGCGCGTTGCTCGGCCAAAGCTTGTTCCAGGCTGGCTTCGGCGGCCTGCCGCTGGGCTCGCTGCTGGTCGATTACGCTGCGGCGCGAGGTGGCGGCGCGGGCCGTAGCGGCTTGTTGAGCCTGGGCGCTGGCCACGGCGGCCTGGGCCCGCTCAAGACGCGTCTGGTAATCACTCGGGTCGATTTCGAGCAGCAAAGTGCCCGCCTTCACGAACTGATTGTCGGTTACGTACACGCGGCGCACCGTGCCCGCTGCCCGCGGACTAACCCGCACGGCATCACCCTCAATGAAAGCATTGTCCGTGGACTCATGGGCGCGGGCGTGCAGCCAGTAGCGAATTCCAAAAAATAGGGCCAGCAACACCAGCAGCACCGCGCCAACAATAAACCAGGTTCGGCGGTACACGGGCTTTTTGGTGGCCTCGTCGGGCGCATCTTTCGCCGGACTTTCTAGCTGGCGCTGCGGGGCGCGGGGCCGCTGGTCGGGTGCATCCAACGGGTCGGCGCGGCGGGCGGCGGGGTTATGGGTGGTGGTTGCCATTGCTGGTTGTTCTACTCCTGGATAGGTTACAAACGAAATGATTGGGCCGCGCCCGTAGCCGCAGCGAAGTTGAGGCGGGCCGTACCGTATTGCGCCAAGGCTTGCACGCGCAGGGCGCGGGCATTGGCGAGGCCCGCCTGGGCGCGCACCACTTCGAGGTTGTCGGCCACGCCGGCCCGGAAGCGTTGCGTAGCCAAGTCCAGCTCTCGCGTGGCTAATTCAAACTGTTCCTCGCTGGCGCGCACCTGCTCCACAGCCAGCCGCCAGCCCCGCAGTGCCTCCCGTACATCCTGTTCCACCTGCCCCTTGGCGTTGCCGAGCTGCCATTCCGCTTGCCGCTGCTGGCTCACCGCCGACGTGACCCGCCCCCGGGTGAAGCCGCCATCGAACACGGGCACGCTCAATCGTACCCCGTAGGCGCGGGTCATTCGGTCGTTTTTGAAGGGTGTGTTGGCTGATTGGCCGTAGTCGCCAAAAGCGTCGACGCTGGGCAGGCGCTCAGCGGTGCGGGCTCGGCGCTGCAACTCGGTTTGCTGCAAGGTTTGCTCCGCGATGCGCGCTTCGGGCCGGGCAACGATGGCGATTTGAATGGCTTCGGCCAGCGCAGGCGGAGTTTGGGAGCCAGTTCCTAGCGTATCAGTGAGGACGGTGGTACTGCCCTGCGGAAGCCCCACGGCCCGTTCAAAATCGAGGCGGGCTTGCTCGGCAGCGGCTTCGGCTTGCACCGCGCGCAGGCGCTCCTGGGCGGCGCGGGTTTCCGCTCTTACCAGATCTATGCCGTTGGCGATGCCGGCTTTGCGCTGTTTCAGGGCCAGTTCGCGCAGCGATTCGGCCAGTTGCAAATCGGCGCGGGCGGCGGCTACTTCCAACTGGCTGCGCTGGGCGGCCAGGTAGGTAAGGGCGACGTAGGTGGCTACCTGCTCGCGGGCCAGTTCCGTATTCAGCTCGGCCACTCGCACGCCCGCCTTGCTGCTTTTGTACTCGCGCAACGCGGCCAGATTGAGGATGCTTTGCGAGAAGTTCAAGCGAGCATCGAAGGTGTTGAAGGGCCCGACGAAAGAAGGAATAGGCGAGCCCCCACTGCCCATTGGTGAACCGCCGCCGTTGCCGCCCATCATCTCCTCCCCGCCTCCACCGCCCAGACCTTGCGCGGCCAGATTAAGCGTGCGGTTTTGCTGATACGCCGAGCCGCTGATATTGGGCAACAAAAAGGAACGCACTTGCTGAAGCGCGCCGCGCGCCTCTTCGGCGCGTTCGGTTGCCACCAAGGTGGCCAGGTTGTTTTCGAGGCCAATGCGCACGGCCTCCGGCAAGCTCAGCCGCTCCGGCGCGACGCTCAACACGCGCGCCGCCCCGGTTTGCGGCACTTGCACGTTAGACAGCGAGGCGCCACTCCCACCCACCGGCGCGCGCGGCGTTGTCGAGCCGCTAGGCTCACCGGGCTGGTCGGGGCTGCTGGGTGGCGGGGCACCGGGTGCTTGGCCGGCTGCGGCCGGTGCTCCACCGCTGGCGCCAGCTGGGGCACCCGATGAACCCGCGGCACCGCTGCCACCTGCGGGCGGGCCGCTTTGCTCCATGCGCTGCCGACGTTGCTGCTGCTCTTGTTGCTGTTGGCTGCCGCCCGCGGGTCCGCCGAACCCTTGCTGCTGCTGGCTGTTGCTGCCGCCGGACGCGCCGCCTTGTTGGCCGCCGCTGCTTGGATTGCTCTGCGCCACAACTGAGTTGGCCACAGCCAGCAACCCTAGTCCCAACAGGACCACCCGCCGCATTGTATATATCCGCATTTGTCTTGGTTTCGCCTTCCGCGCTGTATATTCTTGAACGGCTATAAAGCGCCGCTCCAACTACTACTTGCTACGTTGACGTACGACCAGCCACTTAAATAGTTGAATGATTCACTGCTGAGTACAAGAACGAACCGAGATATTCACGAGGGCAAATGCAGTTGCCCTCCTCGAACCAACAACGGCAGCGCTATAAAGAAAAAGCTGGCGGCTCTAACTGCTGCTTGCTGCTACGAGCAACATCAATCGGATGGTAAGCTATAGCCCCAGCGGGGCGACATATCGGTAGCAAGAACAAGCATAACGTTAGGTAGAGCCTCATGGAGGCGACACATAGCGAGGCAGGTATTGTCTTAATGGGCCCAGTGGCGGCACAACGGCTGCCGCCATGTCGTTTAGACTCCCTCAGCCGTAACTGGTACCAGCAAGATTGGCTCGTCCTAATACCCCTCAGAAGCAAGGAGCGCCCAGAACTCCCGTTTGTAGTAGTGTTTTCGAGAAGGAATTTTCACCCGTTGAAGCAAACTGGACAATCGAGTTACTACTGTTGAGAACGTTGTGTTAGAAGGGCGCGTAGACCTTTTTCCACTTCTCTTCTACTGGCTTTTCTACGACAAGCCAGAAGCAACTCATTGAGACGGTAAGTAGCTAACAGCGCGGCAATAGATGTGGCTATTCCCGACCCAAGAATACCAGTCCAATCAAAAACGACAAGAGCCATCCATACCATGAACGAGGAAAACAAACTCAGCCGGCGCCAGGTAGTTGGCGGCTTAAGCGCGGGCCTGGCCGCTGCCGCCATTGCGCCCATTTTGTCGGTGCAAGCAGCATCGAATGAGGCTGAATCCGCCCCGGAAAAGCTGCTGGACCCGAATACGAAATACCCCAAGCCGCCATTCAAAGGCCAGTCTCAACCCTGGCCGGGCCTGGCTGGCCAAATGGACCCCGTACCCGACCACGGCGAGAAGAGCTACAAAGGCTCGGGCCGTTTGAAAGGTCGTAAAGCCTTAATTACCGGCGCTGATTCGGGCATGGGCCGCGCCGCCGCCATTGCCTACGCGCGGGAAGGCGCCGATGTCGCGCTCAACTACCTGCCCGCTGAAGAGGCCGATGCCAAGGAAGTGGTAGCCCTCATCAAAGCCGCGGGCCAGAAAGCAGTTGCCATTCCGGGCGACCTTCGCGACGAAGCCTTCTGCCAACGGCTGGTAGCCGAGGCAGTGCGTGGCCTGGGCGGGTTGGATATCGTGGTGAGCAACGCGGCGCGGCAGCAGCAACGCCAGTCCATTCTAGACCTGACAACAGAGGACTTCGACGCGACGATGAAGACCAACATCTACGCGCCTTTCTGGATTATCAAAGCCGCTCTGCCGCATTTGCAGCCCGGCTCGACCATCATTGGCACCACTTCCGAACAAGCAACAGACCCCTCGGCTAATCTGTACGACTACGCCCAGACCAAAGCCGCTACCACCAGCTTCGTCCGGTCGTTGGCGAAGCAGCTGGCCCCCAAGGGAATTCGGGTAAATGGAGTGGCCCCCGGTCCCATCTGGACGCCATTGCAGGTAAGTGGTGGCGCCACGCAGGAAAAGCTGAAAAGCTTCGGCGGCGACACACCGATGGGTCGCCCTGGTCAGCCCGCGGAATTGGCATCAATCTACGTGCAGCTAGCCGCCAGCGACGCCAGCTATGCCACCGGCCAAATCTACGGAGCTACTGGTGGCGGCGGACAACCGTAAAGTTGAGCGGCAAGCTTTCCGTCCGACTGTGAATACCACAGAACCGCGCCGCATTACTTTCGCCTGACCATTTGGTGAGGTTGTACACAGCGCCAGAAACGAAAGCGGGGTAGCCGGAGCTACCCCGCTTTTTTGCGCCTTCAAATACGGCTCGGCTATCTAAGTGGCCTACAGATAATCCGGTAAGGGCGGCAGGGCCAAGCAGTACAGCATCTAGATCCTAACTTCTCATATCTAAGTTCTCCCACTTAAAGCACCTCCCACATGTGTTTATAGTTGGCTTTCACCGTATCGAGCACATCGTCCATGCGGCCGCTGAGCATGAGTTTGCTCATGGATACGGCGAAGCCCGCCACTTGCTCCAACTCCACTTTGGGCGGCATGGCCAGCGCGTTCGGGTCGGTCAGCACGTTCACCAGCATGGGACCGTGGTGGGCCAGGGCTTGCTCCAACACTTGCTGGACTTGGCCTGGCTCGTGCACCGTTACGCCGCGGATGCCCATAGCTTCGGCGATGGCGGCAAAATCGGTGTTGGGCATGTCGGTTTGCCAATCGGGCAGACCGGCCACTTCCATTTCCAGCTTCACCATGCCCAACGAGCGATTATTGAACACGATGATCTTGACGGGCAGCTGATATTGCACGATGGTCGATAAGTCGCCGAGCAGCATGGTCAGGCCACCGTCGCCGCAGAGGGCAATGACTTGCTGGCCCGGCCGCGCCAACGCGGCACCAATGGCCTGGGGCATGGCATTGGCCATGGAGCCGTGGTTCCAGGAACCCATCATCACGCGCCGGCCGGTGGCCCGGATGTAGCGGGCACCCCACACGCAACTCATGCCCGTATCGACGGTGAAAATGGCATCATCGGCGGCCAGCCGGTCAATTACCACGCTCACGTATTCAGGATGGATGGCGTCACGCTTGCCCATGTCCTCAACGTAAGTGCGCATGTTTTTCTGCACGTGCTGGTAGATGTCGAGCTGGGCCTTGAGAAAACTGTCGTCCGTTTTGGGCCGGACTAGCGGCAGCAGCGCCTGCAACGTGTCCTTGATGGAGCCGCACAAACCCAGATCTACTTTAGCACGACGGCCCAACCGCTCGGCTCGCGTATCGACCTGCACGATTTTAGGGTTCACTGGCATGAAAGCCGTGTACGGAAAGTCAGTGCCCAACAGCACCAGCAAATCCGACTCGTGCATGCTGTGGTAGGCCGAGGGCATGCCCAGCAAACCCGTCATGCCCACTTCGAAGGGGTTGGCGTATTGGATTTCGAGCTTGCCGCGAAAGGTATAGCCGATGGGCGAGTGCAGCAGACCAGCTAGCTGAATCAGCTCAGCGTGCGCCTCGGCAGCCCCAATGCCGCAGTAGAGCGTGATTTTCTGGTGCTGGTTCAGCAAGTCGGCCAAGGCTTGCAACTCCTGGTCGGAGGGGCGAATGACGGGCTCGGTGCGGAATATCTGGGTGGCCGTCATGCTTTCTTCGGCGGGAGCGGCGGCCACGTCGCCGGGCAGGCCCACCACGGCCACGCCTTTGCGGCTGATGGCGTGCTGAATGCCGGCCTGAAACATCCGGGCAAACTGCTGGGGCGTGCTGGCCAGCTGATTGTAGCAACTACAATCGTCGAAAAGCTTGATGGTATTGGTGGCTTGAAAATGCTCGGTGCCAAACTCGAAGCTGGCTTCGGTGGAAGCAATGGCAATGACCGGGGCACCCGAACGGTGAGCGTCGTAGAGGCCGTTGATGAGGTGCACGTGGCCCGGCCCACTGCTGCCTGCGCAACACGCCAAGCCATTGAGTTGCGCCTCGGCACCAGCTGCAAAAGCTCCTACTTCCTCGTGCCGCACGTGAATCCATTGCAGCTTTCCATCACTGCGCCGCACGGCGTCGTTGACTTCGTTCAGACTGTCGCCCGTTACGGCGTAAATTCTTTTCACGCCAGCCTCGACCAGCATTTCCACGAGTTGTTCTGCTACTTTCTTAGCCATAGGTCTACCTGAAAATGCGTTGAGGAAAAGCTGCTATACGTTCCAACGCGCTTAAGCGGGGCGCATCGGCCTGCTGACTTGGACTGGTGCCGGACTTCGGCTTTTCTTCCAGAAGCCAAACAGACCGACGTCATCTTGGATGACAGCAAACAACCTCAGACTTCAAGCGAAGTTTCACACTTGTAGTCACCCCACATTTACCCCTCAACATAAGAAAGTGAGTGGTCAAGCCCCGGAGGGGCGGCATATCGGTAGTCTTGAAGTCCCTTATCGTATGGCAGCCCTGTAGGGGCGACACAGGCTTTGCCGGGTGTCGCCCCTACAGGGCTGCCAAACAATGTTACAGTTGTCTTTTCTACCGATATGCCGCCCCGCTGGGGCTCTACCATTACATGCGCAACGTGGAGCAGCTGGAATAATAAGTAGCGGGCAAATGACAAGAGGGCATGCTGTTCGCTACACAATCCTGAAACAGATGTACGTACCTCATGTCTCACCGACTTTAGGTAATTGGGGACCCAGTTTCGGTCGGATTATCGTCGGAGCTAGAAGATGACTCGTCGATTGGGTTGCGGCTTTCCAGGCCGATGCCGTGGCTCAGAGGCTGGGTGGGCCGGTTGTAGTCGGCGCCGCCGTAGCCGCCGGTGAAGGCGTTTTGGTCGGTGTCTAAATTTCGGCCGGAAAGGTCTTCGCGGCCGCCGCTGGTACCTAAGCCGCCACGGTGGCCGCTTGGTTCGTAGCCCCGGTCTTCATCGCCGTTAAAGCCTGCGCGGCCCGCGCCCAGGCCGCGCCCTACCGCCCCCGAATTGTCCCCAATGCCACCCGCCCCTTGGCGCCGCTGCTCATCAAACTCCGATCCACGCGCCGTTGGCTCGTCGTTGCTGGTGTTCGAGTCAGTAGCTGATTCTTGGGTGCGAGTTTCAGGCTCCTCGCCGTAGTCGCCGGCGTTGGCCATAATGGTAGACATATCACGCGGGTCTTCTTCCGGGCGGGACACCGGCCCTTGGTCTGTTCCAAGTTGAGTAGGGTCGATGGCGCCGTTCAGCTCATTGTCGGGTTGCTTATCAGTAGTCATGGCACAGCAGCAGTGGGGTTGTCGTAAAGGGAAAAGTCAGCTTTTCGATACCTCACTTATCCGAGAAGGTTATGCTGAGGTTGCCGTCCGCGCCCGGCTACGGCTGGTGAGCAGTAGCGCGAAAATTCGTTTCGCGCTACTATGGTTGGCCTTAAACATTTATGCTGGGCGAATCAGCTGGGTTCCAATCTGGTACCAGGACCAGGTTTCTATATAGACGCCGGCTAGTTGGAAGGCAGGAACGGTTGGTGCAACTTAGAGGCGGCGTATTCACGTCTTGCTTTACTTCCGCTGCTTTATGGCGTCTGCTCTTCCTTCCGTCGACCTTGAAAATAAGCACGTTATCAACCCCGATGGGCAGAGCTTGGACGTAGCAACCGAGAAGCTGGCTCAGTTGCGGCAGCTCCTGCCCGAAGTGTTTACCGAAGGCAAGCTCGACGTAGCCAAGCTGCGGCTGGTGCTCGGCGAAAACGTGCAGATGGGCGAGGAACGTTATGGCCTGAACTGGCCCGGCAAAGCGGAGGCTTACAAGGAAATTCAGCGTCGCACCACCGCCACGCTCGTGCCCGACCAAGAGAGCAGTCTGGACTTCGAGCAAACCGAAAATGTGTTCATCGAAGGAGAAAACCTGGAAGTGCTACGGGTGCTTCAGAAGTCCTACTTCGGCAAGGTCAAGATGATTTTCATCGACCCGCCTTACAACACCGGCAAGGATTCCTTCGTGTACCGCGACGACTACGCAGAGCGCCGCACCGACTACAACCAACGGGCCCAGCTAACCGACCAAGCCGGGTTCCTGACCCAAGGAAATCTGTGGCGGGAAAACAGCCGCGAAAACGGGCAATACCACTCGGCCTGGCTTTCTATGATGCTGCCGCGCCTGTATTTGTCGCGCAATCTGCTGCGCGAAGACGGCGTGATTTTCGTCTCGATTGACGACAACGAAGTGACCAATCTGCGGCAGTTGCTGGATGAGGTGTACGGCGAAGAAAACTTCGTGGCCAGCGTGATCTGGCAGAAAAAATACAGCCCCCAGAACGACGCCAAATGGTTTTCGGCCATGCACGACTACGTGCTGGTGTACGCCAAAAACAAGGAGCTGTGGCGACCCTACCTGCTGGAGCGCACCGCCGAGATGAATGCCCGCTACACCAACCCCGACAACGACGCACGGGGCCCCTGGAAAGCGGGCGACTTCCTGGTGAAAACCTACTCCGCCGACTACGACTACCCCATCACGACTCCTTCCGGCCGCGTGGTGAATCCGCCGAGCGGCAGCTGCTGGCGCACTTCCAAGGCCAATTTCCTGAAGCTGGTAGAAGACAACCGGATTTCCTTCGGCAAAGACGGCGGCAATATTCCGGCGGTCAAGCGCTTCCTGAGTGAGGTGAAGCAAGGTATTACGCCTTCCACGCTGTGGTTCCGAACGGAAGTGGGCGACAACCAGGAGGCGACTAAAGAAGTGCGGGACCTGTTCAATGGCTTGCCTTTTGACACGCCCAAGCCGACCCGGCTGCTCAAAAAAATGCTGGAACTAGGCACCCGACCCGACGAGCGACACATCATTCTGGATTTCTTCGCGGGAAGTGCCACTACTGCTCACGCTGTGCTGGCCAAGAACCTGGAAGACGGCGGCAACCGTAGCTTCATCTGCGTGCAGTTACCGGAGGAAGTCGATACAAACAGCGGCGCCGCCAAGCTAGGCTACACCAACATTGCCGACGTGAGCAAGGCGCGCATTCAGAAAGCCGCCGCAGCTCTGAAAGTCGAAGCCGCTAAATTCGCACGGCAGCCGGCAAGCAGCGTCCTGAGCCTCGGTTTCCGCGCCTACCGACTGGCCGGTACCAACTTTAAAATCTGGCAAGAACAGCCGCAAAGCAAAGCCGCGCTGCTGCAACAGCTGGAACTGTTCACCGATTCTCTGGCCGATGAGCCGGTAGCCGACGAAGCGCTGCTCACTGAAATTTGCCTGAAAGCCGGCAAGCCACTCACGCTCAATCCAACCAAGATTCACGCGGCGCCCACCGTCTACCAAATCGATTCAGTGTTGTGCCTGGCCATTGGCGCTCTGACGCCGGAAGCCTTGGCCGCAATCAAGGCAACAGGGCCGAAAGAGCTGGTGGTGCTTGGCCGGGACTACAACACCCGCCACGGCGACGTGGAATTGAGCAATCTGCGCCTCAGGCTACAGGATATAGACGTGGACTTCACCATTCTATAGGCTGCCGCGGCCTGCTGCTCCACTTCCATGCTCACGGTGAAACCTGATTGGCTGAATGATTTCTTAGCTGAAAATGGCTGCTGTGTTTCGGGCCACCGCAGCTTTGCGCAAAGCCTGGGTATTAGCGGCTCCGTCACGTTGCGCTTCATCCGGTTGAAGGAGCGAATCGTCTACTTTTTGGCGATTCAGCCCAGCACCGCTACTTACCGAGAGGAATATTTGGCTGCTTTCGAGGCAGGAAGTCTCAACCAGCTGCGCCAGAGATTCACACCACTCGTGCAAGTATTTTACACGGAAGGCGGCAGCGCGTTCGATTTGTTTTATCCTGAACTGCGGTGTTTCAGGAAAGTCAGCTTTGCTGAGATGGCCCGGCTGATGGCAAGCCACTACAAAGGCTTTGGCGCAGACGTAGGCGCGGGTAAAGAAATCAACAAGTCCATAAACGACGTTTTTCAAGTGTGGACCAGAACGTATTTGAGCAAATACCTAGTAGCAAATGACCTAGATGCTTTTACGCTAGCCGGCACAGTGCCCGTGTTTCTGGAATTGAAACGAGTGGTGCAGCCGCTCATTACCTGGCGGCCTTACCTAGACGACACGGCCAATTTCAACTCGCTAAACACCATTGCGCAGCGACAAGGCGGTGCGGTAGTTACCTTGGCTTACCAGGCTGGCAACACGGCGCAAGTAGCGTATCACCGGCTCGTCGTTCCCTACAAGAAGCAGCATATAACCGGCAAGTACCAACTCGTTTCGCCCGACGCCATAGCGCACGATTTACTGGCCGTCGACTTACGACATGAGCCGACTTATACGAGCAAGCAGTGGCGCAAAAAACCCGATTATCTGATATGAAACTTCAATTCGACAGCTCGCAGGACTACCAGCTAGACGCGGTGCGGGCGGTGGTAGACGTATTCGAGGGGCAGCCTCTGGGGCAGGGCAGCCTTGGGGCGTCTTTCCAGCAGGAAGGCAGCTCCTTGGGCTTCACGGAGCAGGGCGTAGGTAACCGACTGCTGCTGAGCGAAACTCAATTGCTGGAAAACCTGCGCAAGGTGCAGGCCCGGCACGCGCTGCCCCAGTCGGAGCGGCTGGCCCGCACGGAAGTAGGGAAAGTCAGCAGACCCAACTCGGTGGCTCTGAACCTGACGGTGGAAATGGAAACGGGCACCGGCAAAACCTACGTCTACCTGCGCACCATTTACGAGCTGCACCAACAGTACGGCTTCCACAAATTCGTGGTAGTGGTGCCGAGCGTGGCTATTCGGGAAGGCGCGCTCAAGAATCTGGAAGTAACCCACGAGCATTTTCAGGCACTCTACGGCCGGGTGCCTATCAACTTCAGCATCTACGACAGTACGCGCCTCGGAGCGTTGCGCAACTATGCCACCAGCAATACGCTTCAGGTGCTGGTCATGAATATCGACGCCTTCACCAAGGACAGCAACATCATCAATACCAAACGGGAAACGGGCGTGAGGCCCATCGAGTACATCCAAGGCGCGCGGCCCATCGTGCTAGTAGACGAGCCGCAGAACATGGAAACCGAGGTGCGGCGGGTGGCTTTAGCCAACCTCAACCCGTTGTGCCTGCTGCGCTACTCGGCCACCCACAAAAACCTTTATAATCTGGTGTACAGCCTGAACCCAGTGCAGGCCTACGACCGGGGCTTGGTGAAGCAGATTGTAGTAGACGGCATCACAGGCGGCGCAGACTACAATACAGCCTTCGTGGAGCTGCGTGCCATCGTGCCCGGCAAGCGGGGACTGAGCGCCAAGCTGGCCTTCTTCCAGAACGGCAAGAGCGGCGTCCGTACCGTAGAGAAAACCCTGAAGCTTGGCGACGACCTATTCGTCGTTTCCGGCGGGCGCGACACGTACAAAGCCGGCTTCATTCTGAATGAAATACACGCTACGGAAAGGCTGGTGCGGTTCAGCGGCGGCTTTGCGGTACGGGCCGGTGAAACGCAAGCTGGCCCCGCTGAGGACGTGATGAAGTTTCAGGTGGAGCAAACAGTACGGCACCACTTCCGGCGACTCAAGCAGCTGCAGCCCCGGGGCATCAAGGTGCTGTCGTTGTTTTTCATTGATAAAGTGGCCAACTACCGGGGCACCGACGCGGCCGGCCAACCGACGCTGGGCAAGCTGGGCGTGTGGTTTGAGGAGGCTTTCGTCCGGCACGCGCGCCTGCCGGAATACGCGGGCCTGATTCCCTTCGAGGCGCCGCAAGTACACGCGGGCTATTTCTCCCAGGACAAAAAGGGGCTGAAGGACACCAACGGCGCCACCAAAGCCGACGATGATACCTACAACCTCATCATGAAGGACAAGGAACGCCTGCTCAGCCGCACGGAGCCGGTGCAATTTATTTTCTCGCACTCGGCGCTGCGCGAAGGCTGGGACAATCCCAACGTATTCCAGATCTGCACCCTCAGCGAAGCCAAAACCACCCTGCGCAAACGCCAGGAAATAGGCCGCGGCCTGCGCCTGCCCGTAAACGAAAACGGCCAGCGGGTGCAAGATCCGAGCCTGAACCTGCTGACCGTAATAGCCAATGAAAGCTACGAGAGCTTCGCGCGGGCCTTGCAGGCCGAAATCGAGGAGGAAACCAGCGTCAAGTTTGAGGGCCGAATCAAAAACGCGCGCGAAGTAGCCACCATCCGGCGCACGAAAGAGCTGACCCCAGACGGCTGCCCGCTGTTTTTCGAACTCTGGAACCGGCTTCAACGGAAGACGCACTACCAGGTAAACTACGATTCCGCGGACCTAATCCGACTAGCCGTAGCCGAGCTGCGCGACGTAAGCCGGGTGCCCCCTACGGCGCGGCCGAAGCTAGTGAGTGAATCGGCTCAACTCGGCATGAGCCAACACGGCGGCGTAACGGCCACGCTGCAAGATTCTGTGGCAGGCAAAATAGCCGCCGAATCATACGCAATTCCCGACGTGTATGCCTACGTGCAGCAACGCGTAAATCTCACGCGCCAGACCATTTTCGAGGTTCTAAAACAGTCGGAGCGGTATAGAGAGCTAGAGGTAAATCCGCAATTGTTCCTGGACAACGTGGTGAGCGTGCTGCAACGCATGCTTAGTAAACTGCTGGCCGACGGTGTAACGTACGAGCTTCTGGATGAGCAGCACGAGCTGCGGTTATTCGAAAAAGAGGAAACCGAAACTTTCCTCAGCAACCTATTCGCCGTAACGCAGCACCCCGAAAAAACGCTCTACAACTACGTGCCCGTCGACAGCGAAACGGAGCGCCAATTCGCCCGTGACCTGGAAGCCAATGAGGCCGTGAAGTTTTTCTTCAAGCTGCCCCGCGGCTACCAAATTCCAACGCCTGTCGGTAGCTACGTTCCCAACTGGGCCGTAGTCCTGGAAGCCGACCGCCAAGTCTACTTCGTAGCCGAAACCAAATCCACCCTCAACGACCACCAACGACACGGCATCGAGAATCTGAAAATTCAGTGCGCCCGCAAGCACTTCGCCCTACTCACGGAAGCTGGCGTGCAATACGGCGTGGTACAGAACGCGGCTGGTATGCTGGCTCTGGCGGTGCCAGCGGAAGCCGCGACGCAGTAGCGCGGAAATCCGTTCCGCGCACGAGCCGCAGGCGAGTATCCGATAGCGCGCCAGTTTGGCCCAGTAGCGCGAAGCTCCAGCTTCGCGTATCGTTGCTGAGGTTGAACAACTCGCATGAGGCTGCAACGCTTGTCGTTCAACGAGGCGCGAAGCTGGAGCTTCGCGCTACGGCTGTAAGTATCTAGCGCGTAGGAACTCGCCTGCGGCTCGTGCGCGAAACGGATTTTCGTGCTACTTCCCACTGGCCTCAAATGCGCGGCTACTCCCGCTTAGTTTTGAGCACCTGCTTGAGCCCAGCCAGTTCGTCGCGGAGCTTGGCGGCTTGCAGGAAGTCCAACTCTTTCGCCGCGGCTTCCATCTGCTTTTCGGTTTGCTTGATGAGCTTCTCCAGGTCGGCGCGGTTCATCATGGATACCACCGGCTCGGCGGCAATGGCCAGGGCTACATCGGCCTCCGGGCCAGCATAACCTTGGGCTTCCACTATGCGGTAATCTGAGAGGGAAGTCTGCTCCATAATGGCCTCGCGTGACTTCCGCACCGTGCGCGGCGTGATGCCGTGCTCTTGGTTGTATGCTAGCTGCGTGGCGCGGCGGCGGTTCGTCTCGTCTATGGCGCGCTGCATAGAACCCGTGATTCGGTCGGCGTACATAATCACCTTACCCCGGTCGTTACGAGCGGCGCGGCCCATGGTCTGAATGAGGCTGCGCTGGTCGCGGAGGAAGCCTTCTTTGTCGGCGTCAAGGATGGCGACCAGGCTCACTTCGGGCAAGTCCAGGCCTTCGCGCAGCAGGTTTACGCCGATCAGCACGTCGATTTCGCCGAGCCGCAGCTGGCGCAGAATTTCCACCCGGTCCAGCGTTTTCACATCGGAGTGTACGTAGCTGGACTTGATGCCCAGGCGCTCCATGTACTTCTGCAGTTCCTCGGCCATGCGCTTAGTGAGCGTCGTGACGAGCACCCGGTCGCCCATTTTCACGCGGTTGTCCACTTCGTCCAGCAGGTCGTCAATCTGATTGACGCTGGGCCGCAAGTCGATTTCGGGGTCAAGCAGGCCGGTGGGGCGGATAATCTGCTCCACGACTACGCCGTTGGCCTGCGTCAGCTCGTAGTCGGCGGGCGTGGCCGACACGTACACGGCCTGCCGGTACATGCTCTCAAACTCGTTGAAGGTGAGCGGGCGGTTATCAAGAGCCGATGGCAAGCGGAAACCGTACTCGATGAGGGCCGTTTTGCGGCTTCGGTCGCCGCCCCACATGGCCCGGATCTGGGGCATAGTAGCGTGGCTTTCGTCCACCACCAGCAGGTAGTCGTCGGGGAAATAATCGAGCAGGCAGAACGGCCTAGAACCAGGCTGGCGACCATCGAAGTAACGCGAATAGTTCTCGATGCCCGAGCAGTAACCCAGCTCCCGAATCATCTCCAAATCAAACTCCGTGCGCTCCATGATACGCTTGGCTTCCGAGTCGCGCCCCTCCTTCTCGAAGTAGGCGTGCTGCTGCACCATGTCGTACTGAATTTCCTTGATGGCTTGATTCAGCGTTTCTTTGCCCGTCACGAAGAGGTTGGCCGGATAAAGCGTCACCGATTTCTCGTCGGCCAGCTTCTTGCCGCTCTGCGGATCTATCTTCTGAATGGCCTCGATTTCGTCGCCGAAAAAGAAAATGCGGTAGGCGTGGTCGGCGTAGGCCGGGAATACGTCCACGGTGTCGCCCTTCACTCGGAACGTGCCGCGCGTAAACTCCATCTCGGTGCGCGAGTACAGAATTTGCACGAACTGGTAGAGCAGGTTATTGCGCGAGTAACGCAGGCCCGGCGCCAGGAAAATCACGTTTTTGCCGAACTCCTCCGGGTTGCCGATACCGTAGATGCACGACACCGACGCCACTACTATCACATCGCGGCGGCCACTGAGCAGCGTGGAGGTGGTGTGCAGCCGCAGCTTCTCAATTTCCTGGTTGATGGCCAAGTCTTTCTCGATGAAAACGTCGGTGCTGGCGATATAGGCTTCCGGCTGGTAGTAGTCGTAGTAGCTGATGTAGTACTCGACAGCGTTGTTGGGGAAGAACTGCTTGAACTCGCCGTAGAGCTGCGCGGCCAGGGTTTTGTTGTGGCAAAGCACCAAGGCTGGCTTGCCGGTTTCGGCAATCACGTTGGCCATCGTAAACGTTTTGCCCGTGCCCGTTGCGCCCAGCAGCACCTGCGCCGGCTCGCCGCTATTGACGCCTTGCACCAGTTGCGCAATGGCCTGCGGCTGGTCGCCGGTGGGCTTAAATTCCGAGGTAAGTTGGTACTTCATGCAGCGAGGAAAAGAGAAGCCAGGCCAACCGGCAACTGGCCGAAAAGTCAGCCTAGGATAACTATATCGGCAAAGTCTAGGTTTCCCGGCAAACAAAAAAACCTGCCCAGGTTGGGCAGGTTTTTACGAGCAGAAACTTTTGCGGAAGATCTACTGGGGCACGATGCGCAAATAAGCCATCGGCTGCAAGCCTGGCTGCGGCTGTCCAGTAGGATACGGTGTGACTTGCTGCAACTTGACCGCGTAGCTACGGGCGCCGAGTTGCACGGCTACGGAATCGTTGCGGCACGCGCCGAGGCAAAGCGCGGCGGTTTGGCTGGTTCCCGCAGCGTCGCGTAGTTCCGCTACTATCTCAGCTCGCCCTTGCCATACGCACTGCGTCTTGGTGGGGCAGCGAGAATCCTGCAGTTGCTTAAGAACCAACTGTACTGTCTCGCCGGGCCCGTTCAACTGCACCGACTCGTTCACTTTTAGTTTCACTTCCTGGCCTTGAGCCGAGCTAGCCAAGGTTTCCTTGCTGCACTGCACTAGGCCGAGCACGCCCCAGATGGCGAGTAAGAATAGCAGAGTTTTCATAGGAATAAAGTTGGTTTTCAGAAGAGCGGCAATCTTGGTGCAAGTAATGAGAGCTTAGAACCTAGCGCTCAGAACTTAGACATTTGAGAGACTGAATCCTTGTTGTAAATCAACTTCCCAAACAGTGGGCCAAACAGAAGCTTATCTCACTTCTCATGTCTCATTTCTAGGTTCTCACATCTCAGTTCTAAGCTTTCAGTGAACCACAGGCACTGCTTTCCCCCCGCCAAACTCCACGCTGGCTTCCAACCCGACGGCGTACGGGCGGCTCTGCCGCAGGAAGCGTTGGGAAGGGCTGGCGTTGATAGTCGTTAGGCCCGCTTCCAAGTCGGGACCCACGGCCAGACTCCAGGCAGCATTGGCGGGACGAAACCGGACGCCACCGCCGCCGCGCACGGAGGTCTGTACTTTGCGGTAGGGCGAATCGGCGGAAGACAGGTCGTAAACACGGGTTGCTTCGGGCACTCCCTTCAGTTCGGAACGTGTGCTAAACAGCACATTCACGGCCGCGCCGAACTTGGCGTAGACAGCCCAGCCTTTCTTTTCCTTGCTGGTGTAGCGCACACTCACTGGCAGGCTAGCCGTGCGATACCGGTAATTCACGTTGCGTAGCGTCCTGGCGGGTGGGACAGCTAGGCTGGAGTTGGGAGTGCGCGGCACCGGTTCGAAGAAAGAAGCCTCCGCCGATTTGCCATCCAAAAAATACCAGGACGTAGCCGACATCGCCTCTTGCTGCGCCACGGCCAAACCCGACACCAAGGACCAATGGTCATTGAGGGCATAGTCGGCGGCGAAGGCTACGCGCTGGCCCCGGCCAGCCTGCAAATACTGCCGGTATTCGTCCGCCGCCGCTTCGTAGGCATCGGCCGACGACCGGAACGAGCTGGCATCAGCAAAGCTTACCCCTGCCTGGGGAGCAGCGCGCGAAAAATTAGCGTTGGGGTTGAAAGATGCTGCCGCGTACGCCGCGTTGAATTTCCAGCGGCGGCGCTTTGTGCTTTCCGGTTGGTTCTGCTCTTCTTTATTAGCGGCTGGCGTATTTGCCGCCGCAGTGGGCTGAGCCGCCAGCAGTATTGTAGCTGGCCGCACCAGCGGTGATGCTTCAGCATACCCAAACCCAACTGCGCTATTGGCTATGCTAGCCGACCGGCCCGGTAGTGCCGAAGCCCCGGTGCCTCCAAGTGCCGACAGAGAGCTAGTGTTGACTGAAACAGCGGCTATGCTGGAGCCATTCGGTAGCGGAGTTAGGCTCAGCGCCCCGCGGCTGGCCTGACTACCATTCAACCCTAAGGTGTAGCGGGCATCGTTGGCCTCGCTGCTGTTTTCGCCGCGACTCAGCGCCAGCATAGTAGAAGCACCGCCGTTGTTGCGGCGCTGTTGCGCATTTGCAACAATTCCAGTAGAAAGCGTATTCCTGGCATTCTGAGATAGGTCACTGCCAGGAGCGGTAGCCAATGCCTCGCTTTCTGCCCCGTCTTGTGAGGCCGACTGGCTGGCGACGTCGCCGAATCCGCTGCTGAATGCACCAGAACGGGCTGACTCTGCGCCAGAACGGGCACCAGCCACCACGGCTGATTGCGTGGCTACACCAGATGTAGTAGGATGCAGGCCAAACCAAGTGCCACCGCCAACGAGCAGTAGCAACGAAGCAGCCGCAGCCCAACGGTAACCCGACAGGCGGCGGCGGTAGGTTTCATTCTGCTGCACCAGCAACTCGTGGTCGAGTTGTTCCCAGAGGCTGGCGCGCGGCGTCACCTCGGCTTCCGCGAACTTCTGCCGGAACAGGTGTTCCAGGTCGCCGGTGGGCTGAGGATCAGGAGTATGCTTAGGATCGGAAGGTGCCATGCTTGGTATGCGCGTCGAGGCGCTCGACTTTAGACTTCAAAATTGCCCGTGCTCGGGAGTACTGTGATTTGCTGGTGCCTTCGGAAATGCCCAGCATCTCGCCGATTTCCTTGTGGCCGTATCCTTCAATGGCGAACAGGTTGAACACCATGCGGTAGCGCGGAGCCAGTTCCTGCACCATCGCCAGCAGGTCTTCAAACCCGTAGTTGGAAAGCGTGAATTCCTCGCCGGCCAGTTCTTCCGGGTATTCTGCTTCGCTAACTGCTATAAGCGGCGCGTTACGGCGGTGCTGGCGCAAGGCGGCATTCACCATGATGCGCCGAATCCAGAATTCCAGCGGGCATTCACGCCGGAAGTTGCTCAAATTACGAAACACCGTGACGAATCCTTCCTGCAGCACGTCTTCGGCTTCGAACGTGGTTTGGGCGTAGCGCAGGCACACGGCCATCATCCGGCCCGCAAACCGCTCGTAGAGGTGCTTCTGCATCAGGCGGCTACCGGCCAAGCAGCCGTCAATCAGCTCGGCCTCACTTAATTGGGAAGGAGGCGTGAGAGGACGCACGGCAGAACTGGGTGGTGTGGAAGCCTCGGACCGGGCTGGCTCCGTAGCCAGCATGCCGCGCAGCCCACTCATGGGCCGCAGCGCCGACGACAACGCACTCACCGGAGGGCCTGGCCCCTGGCGCGGGAACCGTGCGCTAAGGCGAACTCACTCCCCTGCCGGGGCTGCACGCAGTGAATACCAATAGAATGCATACGCAAAAAGGAAAGACCGGAAAGATAACTTGCTGGCCGCAAAGGCCACTACAGCACCAAGAGCCTAGCCTCCCCTCAAAAGGTTGCATGCCTTTCCGCAACTAGAAAAAAATTACAGCTTAGCCTGCAGTTGCTGCATAACCTTGCTTTAGGTAAGCCAGTATAAAGGCAGCGCGTTTCGTGTAGATACATATGTTTCAATTTTACTGGTATCTTGCCCCGCTGCTGTAGCCCGACCTTACCAACTCATTCTTTCATTTTCAACCCGCAACACTCACGCCCATGAAAACTCTGGTTTTGTTTTACTCCACGTATGGCCACATCTACAAGATGGCTGAAGCTGTAGCCGAAGGTGCCCGCGAGATAGAAGGCAATGAAGTGACCATCAAACAGGTGCCCGAAACGCTGCCCAAGGAACTACTCGACCAGATTGGCGCAACGCAGGCCAAGCAAGCCTTCGAGCATATTCCCGTTGCTCGGCCCGAGGAACTGACGGAGTACGACGCCATTATTTTCGGCACGCCTACGCGCTATGGTAATTTGTGCGGGCAGATGCAGGCATTCATGGATGCCACGGGCGGCTTGTGGGCGAAAGGCGCGTTGGTTGGCAAGGCGGGCAGTGTGTTTGTGAGCACCGCTACGCAGCACGGTGGGCAGGAAACTACCATCCGTGCTTTCCATACCGAACTACTGCACCACGGCTTTATTATCGTGGGCCTGCCTTATGCTTGGCAGGGCCAAATGGGCCACGAGGAAGTAACGGGCGGCACGCCGTACGGCGCTAGCACCGTAGCTGGCGGCCAGGGTGAGCGGCAGCCAAGCAACAACGAATTGGAAGGCGCCCGTTACCAGGGCCGCTACACTGCTGAAATTGCTAAGAAATTGGCAGCGAAATAATTTCATTAATTTTTCCTACGTTTACTCCGATATCCCGCACACCTCTGCAACAATAACCAGTCACCTTTCACCGGGTGGCTGGTTTTTTTATACCTATGCGTGTTCTGATAAATGGCGTTTTCATTGCTTCTAGCGGCATTATTTAGTTATTCACCGTAAAATAACATTCAGCATTGGGGGCTCCTTGAAGCAGAAAAAGTGAGGCAGTGGAAATGATTTTTTACGCGTAATTCGACGTGTGGATAGGCTGCCTTTTTGGCCCGACTGATTTATTTTTTAGCCTAGACGAGAAAAAATATTTCGGCTCTTTCCGCTCTATAGCAACTGTGCACGGTAAGTGAATTGCGCGCGCAAGCAAATCCCTTTTCTTCTTTAGCTAACCCTAGCAACGTATTATTTGGGTTGCTCAGCAGCGCGGCTGCAACCTTCTGAGCATAGAGTAGACTTTGGCGGCGTACTGCTTTCCTTGCTACTGTTTCTTTCCTCTCTCCTATTTATTGTTTGCCATGAAGCACTGCTTACCCCTGCTACTAAGTGGTTTGCTTGCCGTGCCAGCTCTGGGCCAAACGCCCACCGCTCCACCAGCCGGGGCCCGACCTGCCGGGGCTCCTGCCACGCCGGCTCCGGCTGCCCCACGGCTTGCCTTGCCCGAGGCTGCTAAAGGCACGGGCCGCATTACGGGTACGGTGCTCGACGCGGCCACCAAAAAGTCAGTGGAGTTTGCGACCGTGGCCCTGCTGCCCGCTACTGGTGAACGGCCCATCGATGGGACGGCGTGCGACGAGCGGGGCCGCTTCGTGCTGAAGGGCTTGGCCGCGGGTTCCTACCGGGTGCAGATGAGCTTTGTGGGCTACGGTACGCGGGTAGAAACCGTGACGGTGACGGATGGCACCGTGGACCTCGGCGAAGTGACACTGACAGCTACTGCGCAGAAGCTCGGCGAAGTAACCGTAACGGGCGAGAAGGATGTGATAGAAACCAAGCCCGACCGCATCGTGTACAACGCCGACCGGGACCTGACCAACACGGGTGGCACGGCCGCCGACGTGCTGCGTAAAGTGCCGCTCGTGAACGTGGACCCCGACGGCAACGTGGAGTTGCGCGGCAGTTCCAACGTGCGCGTGCTCATCAACAACAAGCCTTCCGGCATTGTGGCCTCGTCGGTGGCCGATGCCATGAAGCAGATTCCCGCCGACCAAATTAAGAGCGTGGAGGTGATTACGACGCCCTCGGCGAAGTACGATGCGGAAGGCACGGGCGGCATTATCAACATCACGCTGAAAAAGAACAACCTGGAAGGCACCAATGGCAGCGCGGGATTGGCGGCGGGCACGCGCAGTTCCAATGCCAATGCTTCGCTGAACGTGCGGCGCGGTAAAATTGGGGTGAATAGCTCGTTGAATGGTTGGACGTTTTACAGCCCCAACCGCAATAATCTGGTGCGGAGCATACGCAACGACCAGGATGAGTACCAGGAGTCGTTGCGGCAGGAAGGGGACGGATTTACGCTAGGCGGCGGCGGTTTCGGGCGGCTTGGTCTCGACTACGACCCGAGCAAAAATCACAGCCTCAATCTGAGCGTGCAAGGCAACTTATTCCGCAATAAGGGCGACTACGACCAGTTCAATCAGCCGGCCAACTTTCCTTCGTTTACGCGCGCTACCGACCGGGCCTTCCGCACCCAGAGCTACGACGTGAGTGGTTCGTACACGCGCACATTTGAGGGCAAGCCCAAGCGGGAATGGACCGTGCTAGGCCAGCATACACGCAACCGCAACACCCAGCGTTACGACCTGGACCAGTTCCCGGACCGCGCTACGGAGGGCGAAACCACCTACCGCGAAGGCAGCGACAACTTGAGTCGCAACCTCGAAACCACGCTGCAAACCGATTACACTCATCCCTTCTCGGAAACAACCACGCTCGAAACCGGCGCCAAAGGCATCCTGCGCCGGGTAAGCAGCAACTACGACGTACAGATAGATCCCACCGGCCAGAATGGGCTGGAACGGAGCGAAGCCCGCTCCAACACCTTCGACTACGACCAAAACGTGCTATCAGCGTACGCAACCTACGGGTTTAGCTTTAGCAAGAAGCTGAGCAGCCGGATCGGCGCGCGCCTGGAACACACCGACATTACGGGCCGCTTTACGCAGGGCGAAGCCAGCCGCTTCACGCAGAACTACACCAACCTGCTGCCCAACGTGAGCCTGAGCTATCAGCCGGGCAAGCCGGGCCAGACCGTGCGCCTGGCCTATTCGCGCCGGATTCAGCGCCCGCAGATTTTCTACCTCAACCCGTTCATCAACGCCGCCGACTCGCTCAATATCAGCTACGGCAACCCCCGCATCAACCCCGAGTTTACGGACAGCTACGAGCTGAATTACACCACCTTTATCAAAGGCTCGGTCCTGAACGGCTCGGCCTACGTGCGGCGCACCGGCAACGCCATCGAGACAGTGCGTTTCGTGGATGAAAACGGCGTGCAGAACCAGACTTTCCGCAACATCGGGCGCAATGCTACGTACGGAGCCAGCCTGTTCGGCTCCGTGAAACCGGTGCCGCTGTGGGAGCTGAGCGCCAATCTAAACTTCTACTACGTCACGCTACGTAGCCCTGCCCTCGACCTAACGGGCGCGGCCCTCAACAACAGTGGGTTGATGTACAACATGAACATCAACTCCAGCTACAAATTCGCGAAGTTCGATGATGAGTCGGCGGCGCCGGCGCTGCGGGGGCTGGCGGTACAGTTTTTCGGGGGCCTTAACTCGCCGCGTATTCAGTTGCAAGGCAAGCAAGCCGCCTGGACATTCTATTCCGTGGGTCTGCGCAAAAGCCTGCGCAAGGATAAAGCCGATTTGACGCTCACCGCCGATAACTTTCTGCAGGCCACCCGCAACCTAAACACGATTCTGGAGACGCCGCAGTTCCGGCAGGAAAGCAACAACTACATCTACCTGCGTGGAGTGCGGCTGGCTTACAACTACCGTTTCGGCAACGTCTCGACTCAGCCCCAGAAGCGCCGCCGCGGCATCCAAAACGACGACACCAAACAAGGCGAAGGCGGCAACGGCCAGCAGTAAATGAGTTTGAGGTTTAAGTTGACACGTAACAGGTGACACGTAACAGGAAAAAGGTGATGGGAAAAAAGTAACAGAACAAGAGGCGACAGGTCGACAGTATGCCTTCCGCGTTTTCCCATTACCTCCTCACTTTTTTCTTGTCACCTGCTACCTGTCACCTACCACCTTCATTCACTTATTCCAAATCTTCCAGGCTTCTTCGGCTTGGATGCAAAGCATCTCGAAGCCGTTTTTGGTTTGTGCCCCGATGGTTTCCCCGCGCCGCATAAATTCAGTTTCGCGGGGGTTATAGATAAGGTCGTAGAGGTAATGCTTGGCGGTTAGGAATTCGTAGGGAATGGGCGGGCACTCTTCTAGCGCTGGGTAGGTGCCGAGTGGGGTGGTGTTGATGATGAGTGAATGCTCGGCCAGCAGAAGCGGCGTCAGCTCTTCGTAGGTGAGGCCCGCTCCCATAGGATTTCGGGATACCACCCAGCTGCCTATTTCCAGTTCACGCAGGGCAGTTTCTACCGCTTTGGACGCGCCGCCGCTGCCCAGTATCAAGGCCCGCAAGCCAGTTGGTAGCGGGCGGGGCAGCCAATTCTGCAACGATTCCCGAAACGCAATGTAGTCGGTGTTGTGGCCGATGAGCTGTCCATCGGGGCCAAACTCGATGACGTTGACGGCTCCGACCCGCGCCGCGGAAGGCGCTACTTCATCCAGAAATGCCCAAACCTGCTCCTTATACGGAATAGTTACGTTGAGGCCCCGCAGCTCCGGGCGCTGGTTCAGCAGCGTGGGTAGCGTGTCGAGCGTGGGCAGTTCGAATAATTCGTAACGATGATCGGTGAGCCCGAGGCTATCGAACTTCTGGCTGAAATACGTCTGCGAGAAAGAATGAGCCAAGGTGCGGCCGATGAGTCCAAACTCAGCCATAGCAGACAAATATAGTTTCAGTCATCAAGCAACAAAAAAAACCGCCCCGGCCAAAACAGCAGAGGCGGTTTCACGAAATGTTAAAATCATATCTATCTAGACTGCCGTACCGTCGGTGGTGCGGCGCGCCTTGAAGAACTCTATGATGGCCGGCAGCACCGACAGCCCAATGATGGCTAACACTACGAGGGAGAAATTCTTCTGTACCACTGGAATCTGCCCGAAGAAATAACCCGCCAGCGTGAGCAGCAGCACCCACAGCACCGCACCTACCACGTTGTAGGACAGAAATTTGGCATAACTCATGCTGCCCACGCCCGCCACGAACGGCGCAAAGGTGCGCACAATCGGAATGAAGCGAGCAATGATGATGGTTTTGGCCCCGTGCTTCTCGTAGAAAGCCTGCGTGCGTTCCAAGTGTTGCCGCTTCAGGAAGCGGGAATTTCCCCGAAACACACGCGGCCCCAGATAGTCGCCGATGTGGTAGTTGAGCGTGTCGCCGAGCACGGCCGCCACGATGAGCAGCAGAATCATCAGCCAGACGTTGAGGGGCGAGCCGGGCAGCGCGGCCAAAGAGCCGGCCGCAAACAGCAGTGAGTCGCCGGGCAGGAAGGGCAGCACCACCACGCCGGTTTCTACGAAGATGATGAGGAAGAGAATGCCGTAGGTCCAGGCCCCGTAGTCTTGGATGATATTGGATAAGTGCTTATCGAGGTGCAGAACGAAGTCGAGCAGGTGCTTCAGGATTTCCATGCGGAGGGGCCAGAGGATAATGAAGCCGCAAAGAAAGCGGAAAGCCGCCGGACTAACGTCACCAGCCAACGGCCGCTACTGTTTCCGCAGAATCAGGAGGCGGTTGAGTTGCTCCACTTCCATGTCTTTCACCGCAAAGCCCTGCTCTTCCAGATACGCTACTAATTCCTCGCCTTCTACCACTAACGCGGCACTGGTCAGGGTGTTGAACAACACGTAGCCATTGGGCCGCAAGACCCGCCGCACCTCCTGCCAGAAGTAGCTCGTGCCCAAACCAGCAGGCAAATCCAGATCAATGAACAGGTCGATGATGACCAACTCGAAAGCGGCATCCGGCGCGGTAGGCAGCCACTCAAAAGCATCAGCACAGATGATGCGTAGGGCCGCATCGGGCCGGATACCGAACTCAGCGTCAGCCAGCTCAATGATAGTTGGGTCCAGCTCAATGGCGGTGATGAGGCCAGTATGTTGCTGTTCTCGCCGCAGGGTTTGCACCACAGACCCACCGCCAAGACCCAACACCAGCACCGGCGCTGTAGGATCTACTTCCGCAAACAGCAGCCCGTAACGCAGCACCCGCTGCAATGAGCCGTAGGAATAGTTGGCGTGGCGCGTATCAAGCACTTTGCGGCCGTTGAGCCAGGTGATTTCCAGCGGCCCATTGATATCGGAATGAACAGTGCGCGTGAGCGGATACAAATAGCTCAACAAACGGCGCAGGCGGTGCAACATACGCCGCAAGGTAGAGCCAGCAGCGGAATGCAGCGCTGTTTGTCGTGATGCTGGGTCCTTGCTTGGCTCGTGCGCAGAACGGAGTTCCGCGCTACTGGACTACCGGGCGGACTTGGTAGCCTTGCTGCCGCAACAGGGCCAGTACGCCTTTAGGACCGCCCAAGTGCGCCGCGCCCACCGCAAAGAAGGTTGGTTGAGCAGCTGCCATCTTTTCCATGCCGGCTATCCAGCGTTGGTTACGGGCGTCGAGCAGCAGGTCGTTGTATTGGGTGAAGCCAAAGAGGCTTTTGGTGCTCATTTCGTAGAGGGCTTCCACTTTCTGCGCTTTGTAGAGGCTCAAGAGTTGTTGCATTTCCTGTTGCATCTCCGTCTCCTTATTCATCATGTCGGTCAGCATCTTGCTTTGCTCGGCGTACGGAATCTTGTCGAAGACGCCGAGCTGGTCTTGCATGGTTTCGAGGCCCAACACTTCTTTCTTCTGCGTCTTGGCCATTTCTACGAAGGCTGCTTCGTAGCTGGCGGGCGTGCAGCCGAGCACGGCAGGCAGCAGCAGCGAGCCTAAGAAGAAGGGCTTGATGGTTCCTACTTGCTCGATGGGCAGATGAGCTTTGGCTTGCAGATAGGTGCCGAAGCGAGTGTAGTCGGCGGGCGAGAGTAGTTGCTGGAGGGTTTGGCCGCCCTGCATCATCATCCCAGCCTGGGCTTGCTGTCCGAGGGCGGGGTCGTCCATGTCCATTTCCATCACTACCTGACTGCTTTTGCTCACCGCCTGCTTCACCGATTCGGCCATGTTCATATCGGCGGGGCAAATCATGTGAATGGTGCCAAACACGTACGAAGGCGCGCTAAGTCCCTTGCCCGATATTTCCCATAGCAGCGAATTAGCCGCAGCATCGGCAGCAACAACCGGGGTTTTGGCGGCCGACTTCGCCATTTTCTTCTGGGCCTGAACGGCAAGCGAAGTCAGCAACAAAGAGGCAGCGAAGACAATTTTCTGAGGCAGGTTCATGGGAAGGATTATGAGATGGTAAAGACACCTACTGATTCGCCGGAACCAGCAATGCATTACAGCATCCCGCCTTTATTTTTCGCAACTGCCTCAACAAGCAGCTTAGCTCTTCGCTTGCTGCGCCGCCACGCGCCATACTTTGTCGCCCGCATCGTCTAGCACTAGCAGCGAACCATCGGGCAGCGTCGTGACGCCCACGGGACGGCCATACACTTCTTTATCGGCCGGGTTTGCCACGAAACCAGTCACGAAGTCTTCCATCTTGCCGGCAGGCTTGCCATCCACGAAAGGCACGAACACCACCTTGTAACCCGAAAACTCCGAGCGGTTCCAGGAACCGTGCTGGCCCACGAAAGCGCCTTTTTGGTACCTACCTGGAAACTCCTTCCCCTCGTAAAAAGCCAACCCTAACGAGGCCGTATGCGGCCCTAGCGCCACCTCGGGCACCACGGTTTTCTTCACCAGATCGGGCCGTTCACCTTTGCGGCGCGGGTCCTCGTTCTGGCCGAAATAGGCGTAGGGCCAGCCGTAGAAGGCACCGGGCTGCACGCTGGTCAGGTAGTCGGGCACGAGGTCATCGCCTAGCTCGTCGCGCTCATTCACGGCGGTCCAGAGTGTGCGCGTGCCGGGGGCCCAGTCCATACCAACTGGGTTGCGTAGGCCGCTGGCGTAGATTTTCTCGTCGGAGCCATCAGGATTGATTTCGAGAATATTGGCGCGGCGCTGCTCGTATTCCATGCCGTTTTCGCCCACGTTGGAGCTAGAGCCTACGCTTACGTAAATCTTCGAGCCGTCAGGGCTGGCTATGAGGTTGCGCGTCCAGTGGTTGTTGTAGCCTTTCGCGGGTAAGTCGAGAATCTTCTCTCCCGGCCCGGTGATTTTGGTCTGGCCCGGCTTGTAGGCGTAGCGCAGCACACCGTCGGTATTGGCCACGTAGAAATAGTTGCCGAGCACGAGCATGCCTAACGGCTGGTTGAGGCCCGCCAAGAAAGTTTCCCGCACGTCGGGGCGGCCGTCTTGGTTGGTGTCGCGCAGCAGCGTAATCCGGTTAGCACTGGTTTCCTTGAGCGACTTGGAGGGGTCAAGCTTCAGCTTAGCGGCTATCTTCTTGCCGGTAGAGTTAGGCACCGTGTTCGACTCGGCCACCAGCACGTCGCCGTTGGGCGTTACGTAGGCCCAGCGCGGACTATTGAAGTTGCCGGCATATTCCGTGATGACGAAGCCCGCTGGTACTACCGGCGTTTTGCCGGCGGGCCAGCCTATCACCTTGCTGCGCTTTGTAACGGACTTCGAGGCGTAAGGCGGCGGCAACTCGGGAGCTACGCTGCCAGTCTGGGCCGTGGAGTCCGTAGCATCTACGGGTGGCGCGGGGGTGTTGGTAGGCGTGTCAGAAGCAGGTTTACCTTGGTTGCAGGCGGCAAGCAAGCACAGCGCCGCAAAAGCAGTGGCGAGGGAAGAACGAGTTTTCATAGCAGGAAGACGAAAGCTGAATTCTCTTCCTACTGGTTTAGCTTGCCAGGGTTGCAGCGGATCGGTGAAGACTGAGGCTGCCTCAACGAGCTAACGGGCCACTACTTCCGGCTCCGGTACGAGTACTGCGGGCTTGCCTAATACTCTTCGCAGCCATTTATTGAGGGGCTCTTCCACCCATTTGTATAGCAGGATGGCTGCCACGTAGAGCACCAGAAACGGCGCTACCCGACTAAAAAGACGCTCCCGCAGTTCCTGCTGAAATATTCCCATATGAATGAGGTAGAACACGTAGGAGCTTTTACCGAGTAGCAGCAGTGGCGGGCTGCTCAGCAACCGGCGCAGCCACGTGTCTTCCCGAACCAGCCCCCACAACAACGGTCCAATCCCTAACACCGGCAGCACCACGTTGTTGATGAACATTCCCGCTGGTGTCATGACGCCGTAGTCGTCATCTTGGGGGCCATGCAACAGGCTCAGCCCCCACAAGCACAAGAGCACGCCAGCCACACCTACATAAGTGAACACGCCGGGCGCCTCACGTATTTCCGTCCGGCGCAGCCACCACGCCAGCGCGATACCCGTGAAGAATTCCACTGCTCGGCCCAGGTAGGTGAATTGAAACAGGAAATCGAACGAGCTAAAAAACCCGTGCCACGGCTGCGGGCGGCTCACCAGCACTAGCATCACTCCAAGCCCGGTCAAAACCAACGGTAGCACCCACAACCAGTGCCGGCTGCGCCGAATGAGCCAAAAAGCCAACGGCGCCGACACGTAAAACATTTCTTCCACCGTCAGGGACCAGCCTTGCGCGATGCCACTGTACAGGTAGTCCTGAAATAGCCCCCGCAGGAAAGTAATGTTCAGCAGATATTGCGTGAGCAAACTGCTACTGCTTTCCGGGCTGGTTCGGCTGATAAGCACGAATACAACCGTGGTCAGCAGAAAGTACATGGGGTAGATGCGCGCAAACCGATTGGCGAAGTAGGTGCGCAATGCTATCTGGCGGCCGCCCACGTACCGGTAGCCAATCAAAAAGCCGCTCAGCACGAAAAACACGGTGACGCCAATGTGACTTTCGGAAGCCAGGTTGCGAATACTCTGACCGAACCGGGCAGCTGAAAAAGGATTGAAATGATGGATGAGCACCATAAAAGCGGCCACCGCACGTAGGCCAGTCAGGGCCGGAAAGTAATCCTTCCTTTCATCAATCATAGTGGCATCGATAGAGCTTGGTAGCCGCTGTAAGATAGTACCTAACGCCCAAGCAAAAACCGCAGTGGCACGGCTACGCGCTGCTGCCAAGCGGCCTCGTTGTGGGCGGCGCCTTCGTATTTGCGGGTTATCCAGTTTCTGGTGGTGTAGCCGGTGGCGCGAAGCAGACTATCGACGCGCTGCTGGTGCGGCTCGTACCAAGCATCGAGGGTGGTGGTGCCGTAGTCGAAGTAGAGGCGGGGTTTGGGGCGGGGCGGCAGCCAGATTTGCAGGTAGCCGAGCATAGCGGTGGTGAAGTCCGGCGTGTTTTCCTTGAGGCTCACGGGCCAGTGCGTGGAAAGGCAGGCCGCGCCCCCAAACACCCGCGGGTACTCTAGCGCCGCGTACAACGAAACCAGGCCGCCCATGCTACTGCCCGCCACAAATGTATCCTGGCGCCGTGGGCTGGTGCGATATTGCCGGTCGATGCGCGGCTTCAGTTCCTGCACGATGAACTTCAGATACTCATCCGACAACGGCGAGCCAGGACGCTCCTGCTCCAATTTGGCGCGCGCCGCGGCTGGCATGGCGGCGTACGGCTTAGCCGGCACGTATTCCCGGAAGCGCTGGTCGGTGTTCCAAATGCCAACTACGATGCAGGACCGGGTTTGCTTTTGGCCGATGAGTTGTGTTAGCACGCTGTCCACTTCCCAGGCCACACCGCCGAAAGCTTTTTTACGCTCGAATAGATTTTGGCCATCGTGCATGTAAAGCACCGGGTACTGTTTGCCTTGATCGTAGCCAGACGGCAGCCACACGTCTACCTGCCGCGGCTTCACGAACTGCGAAGACACCTCACCCAACTGTTCGAGCCGGGCGGGCGAGGCCGGCTTTTGAGCCAAAACAGCCCAGGCGCCTAACACAGCGGGCAACAACAGAAGCAGAGGTAGTTTCATGCGGGAGGTTACAGCCAGACGTCCCAAGATACAGCCTTATTACACGCATGCGGGCGGCTCAAAACGAACCGCCCGCGTGTGCAGACAAAACGGTATCTCTACTAGCCGCGCGGCATGGAGGTGCCGGGCCGACCGGGTGCTTTCACTTCGGGCTTGAACACCTCGTCCACGTTGTCCATGTCGAGGAATTGGGTGAATGTGTCGCCGCGCAGACCGAGGCGGATGGTTTCCAGGCTCACGATTTCGTTGGGTGCAATGTTGCCCAGGTTCACGTTGGCACCCAGCAGTTTGATAAACCACACTTGCTGCGCCTTCTGCGGAGCTTCCCACAGAATCTTCTCGAACGGAATCTGAGTCAGGATTTCCTCCACCAGACCCGAGCGTACTTCACCCGTGCTACGGAACAAACCGACGTTGCCGGCTTCGCGGGCTTCGCCAATCACCTTCAGCGCCCCGGCTTCCAACTCAGTTCTCATCTGCGAAATCCACTTGTAGGGCGGAATGATCTTCTCCGCGTCCTTGGACCCTACCTCGCTCAGCACCTTCACGTCCTTGGCCAGTGTGCTGATGTATTCGAGCTTTTTGTCGTGCACCAGGTCGATGGAACCGTCGGATACTTCGGCGTATTCCATGCCGTATTCGTCCAGCAGCCGGCGGTAATCATCGAACTGGTTGCGGATGATGAAGGCCTCAAACAAAGTACCGCCGAAGTACACCGGAATATCGGCCTCCTTGTAAGCAGCCAGCTTGCGCTTAAGATTGGGGGTCACGAAGGACGTGGCCCAACCTAGCTTCACAATGTCAGTGTATACCGCGCCAACTTCCAGGAAGTCTTCTACCTCCCGCACGCTCAGGCCCTTGTCCATGACCATAGTGAAGCCCTGTTCACGCGGCTTGGCGGTGCGCTCGGGCAGTTGCGACAAATTGTAATTCATACAGTTGAAAGCTTGGACTTGGGGTCTGAGTTGCCGTTCGAAGTTTCAGACCCAGAAAAAAGCAACTCGGCAAAAGTAGGCGAAAAGGTTGGGCACGAAAAAAGGCTTGGCAACTCAAGCTCGGCCGCAGCCAAGTCCGTGAGTTGCCAAGCCTTCTACACTCTACTTGCGGTACTGGTCAATCAGCCGTGCCAGCGCCTTCTGCGACTCTAGCTCCGGGAAGTACTCGAACAGCAGCCGGTGCTTGTCGAAGTCCAGCGTCAGCGCGTTTTCCAGCGTTTCGTAGGCTTCGCGGTAGCGGCCGGCGGCCAGCAGATAGGCGCACAGACGGTAATGCAGTTCGGCTTCTAGAGGCTGTATTTCCACAGCGTTGCGCATCAAGTCGATGGCGCCCTGAAAATTGCCTTGTTCATACAGGATTATGCTCCAGTTCAGCCAGGCATCTTTGCTGTCGGGCGCTACTTCGGTAGCTTTTTCGTAGGCTTCCAGCGCACTCACCACGTTGCCTACTTGGTACTCAGCGGCAGCCAGTGCCAGCCAATACTCGATGCTCTCTCCGTAGATGTTTGTGGCTTTGCGGAAGAAGTGAATAGCCTCGAAATACCGTTCCTGCTCGTTCAGAATGATGCCGATGCCAAACCACGCCTCGTCTATGTCGGGATCCAGGTCGATGGACTTTTGGTAGAAGCGCCGGGCGGTATCCCACTCGCGCAGTTTCTCGTGGCACTCGCCAATGTTGCACAGCGCTTCGGGGGTCGGCTCGCCTTCCGGGTAGCTCAGCTCAAACTCCCGAATAGCATCCCGGTACCGTTCCTGACTCACGTAGGTGCTGGCCAGGTACGTATGCGCTTCGTAAAACTTGGCGTCGATGAGGATGGCGTAGTCGAAGGCAGCGGCAGCCTGTTCGTACTGGCCCAAGCGGTAGTACGCCTGCCCTAGGTTGTACCACGCCACCGTCGAGTACGGGTCGTCGTCGGTGAAGCGCTGGAAGAAAGGCAAGTTCTCTTCCAGCCGTTCGCTCACCTCTAGGCAGTACAGCAGTTCCTGCACCGCCACGTCGTTGTCGGGGTTGAGGCGCAAGCTTTTCTTGTAGTATTTGGCCGCGCTCTTAAACTTCTGCCAACTCTGGTAGGCCAGCCCCAGATTGAAGTAGATGTCGTCACGGTCGGGAGCGTGTTCTGCGGCTTGCAGAAAAAACGCTACCGCTTCCGAAAACTCGCCTTTCTGAGTGGCGATAATGCCACGGGTCACGGCCACGTCAGGGTTGTCGGGGTCGAGCTGAGCTACGTTTTCGATTTGGGTGCTAGCGGCGGTGTACTCGCCTTTCATGGCCAGCACCTGCGAGCGGTCAATCAGCAGTTCGGTGCTAAACGGGTACTGGGCAATGGCAGCTTCGCAGGCTTGCAAAGCCTTATCGTACTGCGTGTTGGTGGTATAATGGTCAATGATATTCTCGAAGTCGGCCAGGTCGAAAAAAACAGGCTCGTTCTGAGCCACCATTCGCTCGAAACGGCGCACGGTGTCCAATACTTCATCCCGGTCCTCAAAATTTTCATTCATTCTCATGCAGCTACAATCAAGTACCGGTCCGTCAAAACGGCAGCCCCGGCAGGCTTTTTCAGGCCAATTTCTTCTTCGGAAGGTATCTGGCCTAAGATACAACAACCGCACCGGACGCCCGCAGGTTCAGGGCCTAGTCAGCATCCGGTAATAGCGAGGAGTTTGAGAACCAGCATTGAAGAATCGCGTCAGTTTTGAATACCTAGACAGCACGCTTCTCATTCTTCGTTCTCAGCTCCTGGCAGCACCATTCTATCGTGTCTTCAACGGGACGAAACGGAATACTGGTGACCTGTTGCACTTTTTCGGCGCGGTAAACGATGGGGCGGCGGCCAGCGCGGGCCGTGTCTTTGGTGATAAGTGGCCGGGCCCCGGTTACCAAGGCGCGCAGATGTTCCAGCCGCCAGATACTTTCCGCCGCCCAGTCGGGTACGGCTACTGTGGGTGGCTTCTTACGGAAACAAGCGGCAGCCCGAGTCAAAAAGTCACGCAACGGTAAACTGCCCGCGCTAAGCACGTACCGTTCCCCAGAAATATCAGTGTCCAGCGTGAGGTGCAGCATCATGGTTACCACGTCGCGCACATCCACAAAGTTGACGCTGCCAGGAGTGTAAAACGTATGCTCTTGCCAGGCGTAGCGAAACAGTCGGGTGCTGCTCCGTTGCCAGTCGGCGGGACCTAGTATCACAGAAGGGCACACCATCACGGCTTGCAACCTTTCTGATACGCCACGCCATACTTCTAACTCTGCTAAATACTTAGATGTGGCGTAAGCACCGTGTTCAGCGCCTAGGTCCCATTTGCTATTTTCGTCCAGCACCTGCGCTGTATCGGGCGTCGTGGCCTTGTCTTCTGGCGTCGTGCCGCCACCCCCAAGCGCCGCCACCGATGATACTTGGCAGAGCCGAACCCCAGGACGGTCCAGGCAGGCATCAACCACGGCGGCGGTGCCTTCTACATTCACTTGCAGCAAGGCTTCTTCGTCCTGAGGCGCGTACGATACGAGTCCAGCGCAGTGGAATACGTGCGTTACGCCCTGCATAGCCGCCCGTAGCAGCGTGGTGTCGCGCAGGTCGCCTTCCACCCATTCTATTACGCCCGCGCCTTCTAGCTTGGGTATGTGCTTCCGATAGAGAGCCCGCACCGGCAGCCCCCGCGCCACCAGCGCCGGAATCAGGAAACTACCTATCAGGCCGCTGCCACCGGTGACGAAGATCATAGGGTTGCTTGTTCGATTTGTCGAATCACTAAATGAGCTGCGGTTTATCAGCTATTCGCTCTTTACAACGTGTTGTTCAGGAGCGGCAAAGCCAGCAACTTCCGCATGTACTCCGCGGGCAGCGTTTTATCGCGCAGTGTACTGACATGCTTGAGGTTGTGGGCATCGGTACCAACCAAATCAACCAGGCCAGCATCAATAAGCCGCTCGGCAATCTTTTTGGCCCCCGCCGAATAATAGCCAGCCAGAGAGTTAAGATTCAGCTGAAGCAGCGCCCCGTTTTCGCGTACTTTCACGAGGTCATCGAAGCGACCGTAGAAATAAGTGTAGCGCTCCGGATGAGCTAGCACCGGCTGGTAACCGAGGCTCTTGAGTCGGAAGACCGTTTCGGCCAGATTGAAGGGCTCGTTGATATAGCTCGTTTCGAAGAGCAGATACCGGTTTTCTCCACCAAACGAGAGCAGCTCGTCCTCTCGGTCGAGGCGCCGGCCAAACCATTCATCCAGATAGTATTCGGCCGCACATTCCAGCTCTACATCCGTGATACCCGCTTCCGTAGCGGCTTGCTGCAGCGTATCCAACGCCGCCCGGATGCCTTCGGGCGTGTTCTTGTAAAAGTCGCCCATGATGTGGGGCGTCATGATGAGCTTGCGGTAACCCAGCTCCCGCAACGACTTCAGCAACTCCACTGAGTGTTCTACCGTTTCGGCGCCATCATCGAGACCAGGCAGCAGATGGGAATGCATATCGGCGCCCAATACAGTCAGCCCTTCTACAGGCAGTGCTGGCTGCGTAGTCCGCCCCCCAAACAGCTTCTGAAAGAAAGAGGCCATGCTATAGTATGGGGTGAAGCACTTTACGAAAAACGTTTCCGCAGGCGCGTCAGCACACCCTCGGTCGGCTTGGTTTCCTCGTAGTAACCTTGGCCATAGCCGTAGCCGTAGCCGTAGCCATAGCCGTAGCCGTAGCCATAGAGGCCACTGGAGCTGGCATCGTTGAGAATGGTGCAGAGCCGGGTGAAATTGTTGGCTCGCAGCAGCTTGTTGATGTTTTTGAGGAAGGACTTCTTCGAGTAGTTGGACCGCACAATGTAAATCGGAATGTCGGCCTTGCGCATGATGAGGATGCCATCCGTCACGAGGCCTACTGGGGGCGTATCAATCAGGATTACATCGTAAATCTGATGAAGCTCGGCCAGCATTTCATCGAACCGGGAGTTGAGAATCAGCTCCGATGGGTTGGGCGGCGTAGGGCCGGCCGAAATGAAATCCAGCGTCGGGATGGAAGTATGTTGAATGCACTCCTGCACCGTGTGCTTCTCAATCAGAATAGTGCTGACTCCCTTGACGTTTTCGGCGCCGAAAGCCAGGTTCACTTTGGGCTTGCGCATGTCCAGATCCAGAATCACGACACGCTGCTCCGACAAGGCGATGATACCTCCCAGGTTCACGGACACAAAGGTTTTCCCCTCGCCGGAAACAGTCGAAGTGACAGAAATAAGCCGCTTTTTCTTGGACGAGCTAATGAAGTCCAGATTGGTTCGAATGGAGCGGATGGATTCTGAAATAGCCGACTTGGGGCTTTTGTCCACCACCATCTTCGACACGGCCATCTTCTCTTTGTCGTAAGTTGGAATTACGCCTAGCACCGAGGCGCTGGTGGCGCGCTCCACTTCTCGCACGTTGGTTACGGTGTTGTGCATGAAGTAGCGCACCGCTATCAGTGCCAAGCCAAGCACAATGCCACCAGCTAGCCCAATAGCGTATACCATCAGCTTCACGGGCGAGATGGGCGCACCCGGCAGATTTGCGGGCGACAAAATCTGAAAGTCGGGCGTAGTACCGGCTTTGGCAATGTTGAACTCCACTTTCTTATCCATCAGCATCAAGTACGACTTCTCGTACAGCTCCAACGGACGATTGAGGCGTGCTAGCTCGGTAGCTTTCTGGGGCAGATTTTGCAGCTCCGAATTGAAGTTGTTGCGCTGCTTGTCTAGCGCAGCCAGCTGGGCGGCTAACAGCTCCTGACTTTGACGCAGCGTGCGGCGCAAGTTGCCTTTCACGTAGTCTATTGCTTCGCGTTGCTGCTGTACGGCTTCCGTCGTCTCCTTATAAGAGCGCGATAGACGACGCAAATTCCACTGCAACCCGTTGAGTTCAGTGAGTTGCTGGGAAAGCTGCGCATTTTCCAGCGTGGCTAGAGTTGGAATGCTTTGCTCCACGGTCAGGTCTTCGCGTGCGGTAAGCGTACCGCGCTCGGCCATTGCCGCTACCTCGTTCAGTAACCGAATTTTCTCGGCTAGCTTCAATCTTTCTTCTTCCTGCTTCTCTAGCCGCTGCGTAATTTCTGTGATGCTAGACCGGACATCGTACGTCTTGTTCTGCCGAGCAAAATCCTGCAGGTTTTCTTCAGCTACCGCTAGATTTTGGCGGTTTTCGGCTAGCTGCTGATCCAGGAACTGCAACGTCTGGGCGGTAGCAGCCTGCTTCTGCGCCAGCTTTTCCTGTAAGTATACCGTGTCAATCTTGTTGACAATAGCCTGAGCCTTAACCGGATTGAAGTCCTGAAAGGAAATCTGCACCGTGTTGGCGTTCGGGTTAACTACCTCTACCAGTAGGTTACGGTCGAGGTAGCTGTTGATGGCGCCGTCATCATTAATAGTAAAATGGTAACTGGCATCTGTTGCTGACGCGTTCAGCGCCGGAGTTGGCAGAATCCGCAATACCATTCCACCAATCCGGATGGGCTGGTTCAAGGAATAGTCGCCGCCTTGCTCTTGGCCACCCTGCAGATACGTCAGTCGGAACTTCTGCAAAGAGGTGAAGTTCAAGTTGAACTTTGTATTAAATAGAACGTCACCTTCGTGCTCCACCCGGAAGGGTGAAATGCCATACAATTCCGTTTCCAGCACGGTCCCCTCCACATAATAATTCACATCGAGGTCGAGTGAATCTTTAAGGCGGCGATAAATAATATTCGACTTAATGAGTTCTATTTCGCCCGAGAGCTGACTCATACTTTGCCGCTCCTCTACGTTAGCGCCCAGCGCGCCTCCTAAACCTAACTGCCCGGCTTCTGTCTTTTCGTCAATTTTCAGTAATGAGGAAGACTTATAAACGGGTTTGGTATAGCGAAGAAAAAGCCACGAGCCAGTCAGACCTAACCCGATAAGTAATAACAGCCACAACAAGCTGCGCCGCGCAACCAGTAAAAGGGTGTCGAAATCGATGCCGCCACCGTCGTCCTCACCGCTCTCTGGTTCTGGAGCAGCCGGGTTGCCTCCGCCGTTTGCATTGCGGATAAGCTCTTCTAGCTCAAGATTTTGGTTTAGGGCCATGTGAGGATTTAAGAATGCAACTCGTACGTAACCAATGAGGCTGTTGGTTTGGGCTTCTTACCGTACGATGCTGAAGATGATGGCAACAGCATTAAGCGCAATACCTGCCAAACTCAGTACGGGCCCTGCATCGTTCAACGCATCGTAGAAAGGCCGCCGTACCGGCTCTACGTAAATAATATCGTTTGGCTCCACTTGCAGATTAGCGCGGCGCATGCCGTTGATAGTCGTTAGGTCAATTTGCTCTATCTGAGGGTTTTTAAGGTCACCACGAATGATACGGATGTTGGACGCCTTGCCGCCAGAACGGTACAAAGAACCAGTTCCCGCGCCAGTACCATCAATACCACCCGCCACGGCCAATACTTCCAGTAGGTTCATGTTATCGTTTACCAAAGGCACCACCTTTCCACCCGGCGACCCTAGTACCACTACCCTGTTATTAGTTACTCGAGTAGTTACGAAGACTCCTTTATAGAATTCGCTGTAGCGAATCTGCAACAGGCTGTCAGCTTGCAGCAAGGTGAGTCCATTCACTTGTACTCGGTTCACTAGGGGCAATTTCACGGAACCATCGGTTTGCACCAGAAACTCAGATTCTCCGGCTTGCTGCGTGCTACCTTGAGTTGCTGCGTTAGGCTGCCCCACCGAGCTTAGCGTCCGGCTTCCGTTGGATCCGGTGGGTAGCAACCCGCCCGGCGCACCAAATCGCAGCTCTCCATTTGGGTCGATGATTCGCTCACCGTTGTTGGTATACACTCGCACTGCCAGCAAATCATTGACCTGAATGGTGTAGTTCCGGCTTACCCGGTTTACCACCCGCCGCAGCTTAACTGTATCCAACCCCTTACCATCGCTCAAGCGAAACATGACTCGCTGATTGTAAACTCGCTGTGAACAGGAAGACATCGAAGCAGCGAAGGATATGCACAGCAGCCAGAAGAAAAGAAGGCGGCGAAAAGCGGATGGGCGCATGCAGACGGACGGAGCCGAAAAAGTGATAGAATGGGCCTTGGCAAGGTCCCGTTCACAAAGGTTCGTATTCTCTAAAAAACCTTCAAAGTTAACCTAATTGACGGTCCCTTTCAAAATAACCCCTCCCGGCCGTAATTCTATACTCGTGTGTGGACTATCAAAATCGTACTTTCGCGGACCCAAAACCGGGTCTATCCGGTTATGCTCTTATTCCCACCAACTTCACTCCCCGCCCATGGAACTGGTAGCCACCGAAAATCAGACGATGATTGCCCAGATGGTGCGCGACTTCGGCGCGCAACACATCAAGCCCCACATGATGAAGTGGGACGAAAGCCAGGAATTTCCAATTGAAGTATTTCACAAATTGGGTGAGCTGGGCCTAATGGGCGTGCTCGTGCCGCAGGAATACGGGGGTGCCGGCTTCGGCTACAACGAGTATGTTACGGCTATTGCCGAGTTGGCCAAGATCGATGGCAGCATTGGGTTGAGCATGGCCGCTCACAACTCGCTCTGTACCGGCCACATCTTGCAACACGCATCCGAGGAACAGAAACATAAATATCTACCCAAGCTGGCCTCCGGTGAATGGATCGGGGCTTGGGGCCTGACTGAGCCTAACACGGGCTCCGACGCTGGCAACATGCGCACGGTGGCCGTAGAAGACGGCGACTATTTTGTTCTCAACGGCGCCAAAAATTTCATCACCCACGGCAAGAGCGGCAACGTAGCCGTCGTTATTGCGCGCACCGGCGAAGTGGGCGACTCCCACGCCATGACGGCCTTCATTATTGAGCGGGGCACGCCTGGCTTCGCGACAGGCCGCAAGGAAGATAAGTTAGGAATGCGCGCTTCCGAAACCACGGAATTGATTTTCACCGATTGCCGCGTACCCAAAGAAAACGTTATCGGCAAAGTTGGCGAAGGATTCATACAGGCGCTGAAGGTGCTGGATGGCGGCCGTATCAGCATTGCGGCGCTTAGCTTGGGCATTGCGCAGGGCGCTTATGAGGCTGCTTTGCAGTACTCCAAGGAGCGGCAACAGTTCAACCAGCCCATCAGCAATTTCCAGGGCATTAGTTTCAAGCTGGCCGATATGGCTACCGAGATTGAAGCCGCCAGCCTACTCACCTACCGCGCCGCCGACATGAAGGACCGTGGACTGAATGTAAACCAAGAGTCGGCTATGGCGAAGTTGTACGCCTCGGAAGTATCGGTGCGGGTGGCCAATGAAGGATTGCAGATTTTCGGGGGTTACGGTTACACCAAAGACTATCCGGCCGAGAAATATTACCGCGACGCCAAGCTGTGCACGATTGGCGAAGGCACCAGCGAAATTCAGAAGCTGGTGATTGCGCGTACGCTGCTTAAGTAAGCAGGGCTAGCTTGGGTTGATTGGTTGAACTATACTGATTTTGGCCTAGCACGTAGCAGTTAGCCAAAAATCTGTGTAATCCGTTTTTAATCTGCCGAATCCGTGGCTATCTTTGCGGCCCTTCGGAGAAGAAATCTCAACCTCACAGACATATGATCATCGTACAAATCAAGGAAAACGAGTCGGTTGACCGCGCACTCAAGCGTTTCAAGAAGAAATTTGAGCGCACGGGCGTACTGAAGGAATTGCGTCGTCGCACGTTCTTCCAGAAGCCGTCCATCACCAACCGCAAGCAGAAGCAGAAGGCCATCTACAAGCAGGTGACCTACGGCAACGAAGGCAACGCCTAGCGTTCTGCTCGATTCCGGATTGAAAGCCGGCTGATGCTCCTCCGTGGCGCGTCGGCCGGCTTTTTCGCGTCCTTTATTTTTTGATTTTTTTCTTCCCCCAAAACCCATACATTGGTTATCCGGCCCTAGCGGTCGGCTCTCTACTGTATGGATTTATTTTTCAACTACCTACGAACGGAACGGCGCTATAGCCCGCACACGCTGCTTTCGTACCAGACCGATTTGCGGCAGTTCGCCGACTATCTTAAAGTCACTTACGAGCTTGATAACCCCGCACAAGCCGACCATACGCTAATTCGCTCGTGGGTGGTGACGCTCATGCAGCAAAACCTGGACCCGCGTACCGTGAACCGCAAAATCGCGTGCCTGCGCTCCTATTTCAAGTTTCTACTCACGACGGGTGTCGTTAGCCGCAACCCTATGCTGCGCATCAAGGCCCCCAAAATGGCCAAGAAGCTGCCCGATTTTGTGCCTGAAGACAGCCTAAACGGTCTGCTTAATTCCTTTGAATTCCCAGACACCTTTGCTGGAGTGCGCGACCAATTGGTACTGGAACTGCTTTACGGCACGGGTATTCGCCTTTCGGAACTGATTGGCATCCGGCCTGACGATGTAAGCCTGCCCGGCCGTACGGTGCGCGTGACGGGCAAAGGCAACAAGCAGCGTATCGTGCCCCTGAACCCTACGTTGCTAGTGGTGCTGGAAAGCTATATAGCTGCCCGCAAACGCGAGTTTGGGTTCGAAGGCAACACCCAAACGGCCCTCCTCGTTACGGACAAAGGTGAACCGTTGTATGAAAAGCTAGTCTATCGAACCGTGAAGCACTATTTGAGTCAGATAACTACCGCCTCGTCGCAGCAGCACCCGCACGTGTTGCGCCACTCCTTTGCCACGCACCTGCTCAGCAAAGGCGCCGACCTAAACGCTATCAAGGAATTGCTCGGCCACGCCAATCTGGCGGCCACCCAGGTGTACACGCACTTGTCCATCGACAAGCTGAAATCCGTTTTTGAACAGGCCCATCCGAAGGCCTGAGTTGTGTTCCTTTTTTTACCTCCCAAACCCTCTACCCGATGAAAGTACAGACGCATTCGGTGCATTTTGACGCCGACCAAAAACTGCTCGATTTCATCCAGAAACGCCTCGACAAGCTCGAAACTTTCTATGACCGCGTCATAGAAGGCGAAGTGATTCTGAAGCTGAATAATAAAGATGGTATTGCCAATAAAACTGTAGAAGTAAAACTTCTCGTGCCGGGCGCCACGCTATTTTCGCAAGAAGACGCGCCTTCATTCGAAGCCGCCGCCGATGCGGCCACGGACAGCCTCAAACGCCAAATCACGAAGTACAAGGAGAAAGTAACGAGCCATTAATTCGTGAGATCTTAGACCTGAGAACTAAGACAGCCACAAGGCTCTAAACAATCTCTTCTCAGGTCTAAAATCTTACTTCTAAGCCTCAATCCCTTTAAACAGAAAGCCCCACCTGATAAGTCAAGTGGGGCTTTCTGTTAGGCTATGTGTTCAGGCGAAGCGCAGATTACAGCGCAAACTCGGCTTTGATTTTGTCTACGTAATCTAGCTTCTCCCACGTGAACGTCTCCACGGTCCGGGTTGCGCCATTGGCATCCTGCACCTGCTTGGTGCCGGGCTGCCGGCCCATGTGGCCATACGCCGCCGACTCACTGAAAATAGGGTTGCGCAAGCCGAGGCGCTGCACTATGGCATAAGGACGCAGATCAAAAAGGTGCTGCACTTTCTCGGCAATCTGGCCGTCAGTGAGCTTGTGGCCGTTGCCGTTGCTGGCTTTGGTGGTGCCATAAGTGGTTACGAATAGGCCTACAGGCTCAGCCACGCCAATAGCGTAGGCCACCTGTACCAGCACTTGATCGGCCACACCAGCGGCTACCAGATTTTTGGCGATGTGGCGAGCAGCGTATGCCGCCGAACGGTCCACTTTCGAAGAGTCCTTGCCGGAGAAAGCGCCGCCACCGTGAGCCCCTTTGCCACCGTAGGTATCCACGATGATTTTGCGGCCGGTTAGGCCCGAGTCGCCGTGGGGACCACCGATGACGAACTTGCCGGTGGGGTTGATGTGGTAGGTGATGTCGTTGGTGAAGAGCTGTTGTACTTCTTCGCTCAACTGCGACTTCACGCGCGGCACCAGAATGGTTTTGATGTCGTGCTCGATTTGCTTGAGCATGGTTTGCTCATCCTGGTCGAACTCGTCGTGCTGCGTGCTGACGACGATGGTTTCGATTGCCTCGGGCGTGTTATCGTCGGCGTAGCGGATGGTTACCTGGCTCTTGGCATCGGGGCGCAGGTAAGTCATTTCTTTCCCTTCGCGGCGAATTTTCGACAGTTCTTGCAGCAGGCGATGCGAAAGATCGAGGGCCAGCGGCATGTAGTTGGCGGTTTCCTTGGTGGCATAACCGAACATCATGCCTTGGTCGCCAGCACCTTGCTCTTCGTCCTTAGCACGCTCCACGCCCTGGTTGATGTCGGCCGACTGCTCGTGCAGGCGGTTCATCACCTCGCAGGTATCGGCGTTGAAAAGGTATTCGGGCTTGTTGTAACCGATGCGGCGGATGACTTCCCGCACAATGGGCTCGGCCTCTACGTGCGCCGTCGATTTGATTTCGCCAGCCACGAGGGCGAAGTCGGTGGTTACGAGGGTTTCGCAGGCTACTTTGGCAGTAGGGTCCTGGCGGAGATACTCGTCGAGAATAGCGTCAGAAATCTGGTCAGCTACTTTATCGGGGTGGCCTTCCGAAACAGACTCGGAAGTGAACAGGTACGGCATCAGCTTTTTAGGTAGAGTACGCGAGGGGCCGGCAGCCCCTGCCCGGCTTTTGTGCAGGGCCACAAAGCTACTATTTAGTTGGGAGTTGGCAGCTATTCGTTTTCAGTGGGACAGCCTAAGCGCCCTGTTGTAAGGCCGCACCTAGCGTGTTGCTGGGTTGATTTGCTGCATTGAGCGGCGTTTTTTGCTCTCGTATTGCAGTAAGCTTTGCGCTAAGCGAACATCAGAACATGTCTTTACTTAGATGCAGCATTAGGAGAAAGGACCATACGACAGCACCTGGTACGCGTGCCACCCCAAGGCAGCCAGAAGCAATAGCACGCGCTTCGCTGGCAACTGCAAACGAGCCACCCCTGCCGCTCCGAGGCATAGCAGCAACGGCTGTAAAGTGAAAGTCAGTCGCTCATTATAGTAGCCCAACGCCAACAGAAAACTGGCAAATAGTACCAGCAGCGCCAGTGCATCTTTCACCAATGGCGTTACTTCTTCTCCACCCCGCCTTACTATCAGCCACAACAACAGTACCGCCACCAGCAGCACTATAATTCCGCGCAGTGTACTTACAAATTCCAGCGCTTTATTGCCAACAGTACCCAGGAATTCGCTTGGTGTTGTTTGCGCGGCTTCAAGTATCCACACGAGTTGGTGGTAGCGCACTACTTCGTGGTTGTAATAGGCCACGCCCCGCAGCTTCAGCACCAAAATCCAGCTCAGGGTGGGGAGCACAAAAAACCCCACGACGCCGCACACCAACAGCCACTCAGACTGACGAGGCCAACGGCGGCCAAGCTGTTGCCACAAGGCATAGAGCAAAACCGGCAGCACCAACACAAAATTGCCGTAGAGCAGCGGCAGAATGCCAGTTAGGAGCGCCCACCAGAACCACCGCCGGGGCTGCGGAGGGTGCTGCCGAAACCAGTGCAGCAGCCACAGGCAAAAGAGCGGGGTGAAAAAGCAAAGCATCTGCTGGTGAGCCGTCCAAAAAAACGCTTTTACAATGGGGCTGGATGCCAGAAATGCCAACAGACAATAGACAGTCAGCGAATCAGTAGGACCGGCGGTGATAGGATGGTAGAGCCGCACGAATAGCAACAAAGCCCCCAGCAACACACCAAAGTTCAGCAACACAAAAGCTGGGTAGAAACCAATGAGTGCGCAGTCCGACAAGGGCACATCTGGTCCAACTGCGGCCCGTACGGCGGCTTCGTCTACTACAAGCGGTAGCACGGCGCGCAACGGATAGCCCACGGCCGTGCCTAGCAGCACATACAACGGGCGCGACTGGCGTTCCTCGTTCTGCTGCAACAATCGGTGGGGCTCTTCGGCCGCCTGGATGTAGCCGTAGGAATCTTTGTTGAGAATGAAACCCGCTTCCTTACCCAGCGGAATATAGAGCCCCCAAAACTCATCGAGGGTCTGGGGCGGCGGCGAGAACAAGAAGGATAGCGCGGCAGTCAGAAGTAGTGCCGCGCATAGGAAAAGGTGCTTCATGGTATAGCAAAAAAGCCCGTGAGCATTACTCACAAGGCTTTTCTTCACGGAATGCAGGAAGGCACTAGCTGTTAACCGGCGCGGTGCGGTAGCGGCTACGCAGCTCCGCGCAACGCTGTGCCGACACCCGCAAGTGGGTTACTACATGGGTAGTAGTTTCCGAGCTTTTTCCTTTGTCATCAAACTTCAGAACCACGTTCTCCAGGGTCAGAAAAGCGCAGTCCGCATCGTTGGGCGCGCAGTACAGCTTGAGCCGAGCAAACATGGTTTCGGCATCGGCCGGGCAGGGAAGCAGAGTATCGAAGTCGTTGGCTTCGAGGGCCGCTTTGGTGGTAGTGGGGTTGTTGATGTGCGCCACCAGTACGGGCAGCACTTCTTCCTCAGCCCATTCGTTGGCCTTCTCGGAGAAAGGCTCAGTAGCCTGACTCCGGGCCAGCAGCACGGCCCCTCCTATGATAATAGCCGCTTCAATCAGCCAAATCAAATACAGAAAAATGCCCGACGGCGTGACGCCCATCAACGACCAGGAACCCGAAGCAGCCAGCTCGCTTATAGCGCTCAGCATGGTGCCGGGTTGCAACAGGATGGTCAGCATGGTGTCGGCGCTGAAGGAAGTTTGCGCAATGGAGGCGCGGCGCCCAAACGACTCCACGCTCGTCGTGTTGAACACGAGCGTTAAATACAACGCCCACTGCACGTACGACGCTATCAGGCCCACGCCTACCGCCAACGCGGTGGCCAGACCAGGATTGCGCAGCTTGCCGGCGCGCACCAGCCGGCCCAGAACCACGCCCAGAATTATCCCAAATCCTATGGTGAGTATGAAATTGACGTAGATAAAGGGAATGTACCAGACGGCGTACACGTAGACGAAAGCCAGCAGCACGGCCGCTATGGCGCCGGTGGCTAGTAGCAGCAGCACGCCGCCCACCGAAAATCGATTGGAAGGTTGGTAGTAGTGGTTCATAAAGAAAGAATGAATTGGAGTATACCCGACAGTATTGGGCCCCTAAACATACTTCTTTTCCTATAGCAAACCATACACTTATTGCCCGCCGTTGCTCCCATTTGTGGGCGGCTTCAAGTTGGTTTCAAACAGCTTCAAGATCCGCTTGTACTCATCGGTCCACGAGGCCGGCTCCACGAAGGCGTGGTCCTCGACCGGGTACACGGCCAGTTCCCAATTCTCTTTTTTCAGCTCGATGAGGCGCTGCGAAAGGCGCACGATGTCCTGGAAATGCACGTTGGTATCGACCATGCCGTGGCACATGAGCAAGGCACCTTTCAAGCCGCTGGCGTAGTTGATGGGCGACGAACGGGCGTAAGCCAGGGAATCGTTGTAGGGCTCGTTGAGGATGTTGTCCGTGTAGCCGTGGTTGTAGTGCGCCCAGTCCGTGACGGAACGCAACGCGGCGCCGGCACGGAACACGTCGGGTTGCGTGAACATGGCCATGAGCGTAATGAAGCCGCCGTAGGAACCGCCGTAAATGCCAATGCGCTGTGGACTGACGCCGTATTTTTCCGTGAGCAGCTTGGCGCCGTCTAGGTGGTCGGTGAGGTCTTTGCCACCCATATAGCGGTAGATGCCCGTCCGCACGTCGCGCCCGTAGCCCGCCGAGCCGCGGTAGTCGATGTCGAGTACAGTGTAGCCTTTCTCCACCAGCAGGTTGTGAAACATGTACTCGCGGAAATACTGGCTCCACCACTTGTGCGCGTTCTGCAAGTAACCGGCCCCGTGCACAAAAACCACCGCCGGACCCTGGGCTACGGCGTTGGCGGGGCGGTAAAGACGAGCGTACACATCGACACCGTCGCGGGCTTTTATGGTGATGATTTCGGGGTCGCGCCAAGGGTAGCTTTCAAACTCTGGCGTGGTGCTGTGCGTCAGCTGACGCATTTTCGCTTGGGGCTTGTTGTCCATCACGTACAGTTCCCAGGGCTTGTTGGTGTAGCTGTAGCGCACGACCAGCGTCCGGCCATCCGGCGACACCACCACATCGTGAGCGCCGGGGCGGCTGGTAATTTGCTGAAGCTTGCCCCCGTTCAGCGGGAGCTGGTAGAAGTGCTGTTCGCCGGGGTGGGTGGCGTTGGCGGTGATATACCACGTTTTCTGGTCGCGGCTGAGCTGGGCTTTCTGAATCTCAAACTTGCCGCTGGTAAGGGCTTTTTTCTGGCCGGTGGTTACGTCCACGGTGTAGAGGTGGCTGTAGCCGGTTTCCTCGCTCTGAAACCACACCCGACGGTTGTCCGGCAGCCAGCCCACGTTGCCCGCCTCGTAGCCAATACCGGGCCCGTTGATCCAGGCGTCGTCGTGCTGGCGGTCGAGTAGCTTGATTTTTTGCGTAGCTGGGTCCAGGGCCACAATCCACCGGTCCTTGTTGTCGGTGGCGCGCATCACCAGAAAAGCCCGTTGCCCATCTTCCGACCAATACGGCCCAAACGGCTGCACGCGGCGCAACTCGGTGGCAGGCTTAGCTTTGGTGGGCGCGGCGGCAGCTTTGGCCGAATCGGCAGGCTGGGGCGCTTTGGCGGGGAGTTGGTATTCCTTGCGGTAAGCGGACTGCTCATCAAGCCCCTTCAACTCCCGATAGCCGAGCACGAAGGTGGTGTCGCGGGCAATGTCGTAAAGTCCTAGCTCATAGGCAGTCTGCGGAGCGCCTACTTTCGTGCGAGTGGAAATATCTTCCGTGAAACCCGAAGCCGTTACGAAGCTGGGCACCAAGGCAATTTTCTCCGCCGCGGGTTCCTGCTCCAGCGTGTACGTCACGTAGCGTCCATTGGGGCTGAGTTGTAGATTGTCCACGGCTTGCTGGCCCAAGTAGATGGCTTTGGGCCGTAGCTTGGCTAGTGCTTTCTGCTGCCGTTCGCGCGCCTTCTGGTCCTGGTCGCGCTGCCGAATCACATCGAACAAGGCTAGCTGCTGCGCCCGCAGAAACTGCTCCGACTTGTCGGTGGGACGGGCATTAGCTGGTTTACTGCCCTTGCGAAAGTCGGTGCGTTGCGTGGTTTCGCCAGTAGCAGGGTCCCAGGTGTAGAGGTTTTGGGCACGAACGTAGCTCACAAGCTTGCCCCGCAAGGCAAAAGCGGGGCTAGTCTCCCGGTCGGCAGTGTTTGTAACGCGCCGCGTTTTCTGCGTTTTTAAGTCCAGCAGGTAGATGTCGCCGTCGCGCTCATAGATCTTGCGCGTGTAAGCAGCATCGTACTGGCCGACAGTGGTGGGCAGGGCGCGTTGCTCCCGCCAACTTACTTTGCGCGGCGTGGCCGTACCAGTGGAAACCACTTGGTAGAGCGAGTCGCGGCGGTCCTTGGTAGGGTTCCAGCTGAAGTAGATCCGGCGGCCGTCCTCACTCCAGGCCACATTCGAGGGCGAAGTGCCGAGCCACTGCGCCGGGTCGCGCATGATTTTTTCAACAGTGAGCGGGGCCAAAATGCCAGCCGGCGCGGGAGCAACGGGAGTTTGAGCCAACGCGGGAGTCGCAGCCACCAACAGCCCCAGAAAACGAAAATAATGCATCAACAAAGCTACTACGGCAGATTCAGGAACTACACAGACACACCCACCAATCGTACCGTTGCCGCCGTTGCGGTATAAACTGGCACGGAGAGGCCGCATGTTCTATTCCTAACACGGTTGCCAAAGCGCTGAGTCCTGGGGGTAGAGTTCCGGAGGAGTACTGGCGGCAGTCTTCAGCCGACAAGGTCGGCGCGACTGCCAGCCACGAAGCTTGGCAAGTCTTCAGACTTGCGGTATTGGAGGTAGCGGTGTATGGGTAGAAGCTGTGACAGAAGCCGCCAACATTAAGTGATATGTCATGCTAGATCAAGCATGACGTTCTTTTGATTTCTTAAACGGCTTTGTTGTCAGTCTGAAGACTGACCTGGCTTTTGAGGCTGGCAGTCGCGCCGACCTTGTCGGCTGAAGACTGCCGCCAGCACTGCCTGCCGTCAGCACTGTGTCGGCGCTGCTAGCGCCGGCTTACAGAGCTTGTAGCTCGGTTTGCAAATTGCGGCGGGCCGCGTCTTCCAGGCGCGTATGGTAGACGGCGGTGCGGTACAGTGCGGGAGCAGCCAGCATCTTTTCCAGCACTTTGCGGCGGCCAGGACGATAAAGCATATCCGGCACCAGGCGATACTCTCGCCGTATTTGTCGGGCGTATTCTTGATACTGTGCTTCCGGAGCGCCTAGAATACCGAGGTCGGCGTCGAGGAAGAACAGCAGGTCCGCGTCGTCTGAAGGCTGCGGCTGGGTATGGTCCTGGGTGCGGGCAATGAGGAAAGCTACCCGCTCCTGCCGCGCCGCAGACAATGAAGTGCCCGCCAAAAACTGCCGCGCCAGCTCGGCGCTACGGGTTTCATTGTCGGAGCGCAACGGGTTGTACACGGCATCGTGAAACCATACGGCCAGCTGCACCACTTCCGGGTCACGGAGCTGGTTGGCGGCCTGGTCGGTGGCATCGAGCAGCGCCTGAATGTGCGTGAGCGTGTGGTAGTGCCGCCCCTTTTCCTGGTACGCTGCCGCCAGTTGCTCAAAGGCGGCAGTGCGGCGGGACTCATCAGGAAGCAGAGGCTCCGTGAGACGGTGCCAGCGGGCGGCGAGGGAGGCGACCATAAGGGTAGATTAAAGCGACTCGGCGGCTACTTCCGCCGGCTCAGAAAATATAATACCAGACCAGCCAACACCGTCAGCACTCCGTAGAGTGACTCCGTAGGCTTGTCGTGGATGATGAACCAGAGCGTCCAGATGCTGAGGCCCAGAAAGAGTAGCGGCGTAACCGGGTAACCCCAGGCGCGGTAAGGACGCGGCAAGTCGGGCTGCCGCCAACGCAGAATAAACAGGCCCAGCACCGTCAGAAACGTGAATAGGTTGAGCACGAAGCCGGCGTACAGTAAGACTTGCTCGAAAGTAGCCGTCAGAATGAACGTCAGAGTGAGGGCTGTTTGCAGCAGCATGCTCCGCACCGGAACGCCCGCCGGGCTCAGGTGAGCCAGACCTCGCAGCGGCGGTAGGTCTTCGCCCATCACCTGTACAATGCGTGGCCCGGCAAAAATCATGGAGCTAATCGTTGATACCAGCAACATGGCAATCAACCCGCCCATGAGCCGGCCACCTGCACTGCCAAACAGCTCCGTAGCCGCCACAAACCCCACTTCCGCCTGTCCCGCCAGCTTGGCAATGGACGTCGAATACAGAAATACAAAGTTCAGAGCCACATACAGCACCATCACGAGTGCCGTGCCCGTGAGCAGAATGCGGGGCAAGGTCCGTTGCGGCTCCTGCACTTCTCCCGTAGCATATACGGCCGCGTTCCAGCCCGAATAAGCATACGACACATACACCAACGACACCGCAAAGGCCGGGCTCAACAGCTCCCGCCACCCCACTGCTGAAGGCTCAAAAGAGAGTGGCTGCGGCACGGCCACCACTAGCCCCACACCCACAAACACCACCAGCACCAGTACCTTCACGGCCGTCACGAGCACTTGCAGCCGGCTGCCGGCCCGCTTGTTGGTGGCGTGCACCGCCGTGAGGGCCACCACCACCAGCACGGGCAACACCTGCGGATGCAGCCCCGGCCACACGCTCCGCGCGTACTTGCCCAGCGCCATAGCCGCCAGCGCAGTAGGCGCCGCAAACCCCACTGTAGCCGACACCCAGCCCGACAGAAATCCTACTGCCGGATGGTAAATGCGCGACAAGTAATGATACTCGCCACCCGAGCGGGGCAGCGCCGCCGCTAACTCACCGTAGCTCAGCGCCCCGCACAACGCCACCACACCACCCACGGCCCACAACATCAGCAGTGCAAACCCGCTCTTAATATCTATCACCTGAAACCCCAGGCTAGTAAATACGCCCGTGCCCACCATATTGGCCACCACGATGGATATGCCCGTCAGAACACTGATTTTGTAAGGCGAGTTAGCAGAAGGATCAGGCATGCGGATGAGTTTGGTGGCTTAAAGATGCAGAAACTCGCCACTGCTTTCACACTCTCGTCCCCTTGCCGCTCTTTCCGCTGCATCACGCTAACGTCAGCCAACCTTAGCTGCTTCATTCACCAGCAATAAAAAAGCCCGGCAGTGATGCTGCCGGGCTTTTTTTTGAGAAGTCAATTTAGGCTTTCGGCCGCTTGTAGAGCGGAACGGTGCTGCATGGTTCCCCGTACATCACGCTGCTCACTACGGGCAGCAGCTTCTGCATAATGGCTACGTAAGCGTAGGTAGGCACGGCTTTTTCGCCGCAACCTTTCACCACTACCTTGGCGTCGCGGTAGTCCTCGGCGTTGATATTGGCAATAGCTTCTTGGAATAGCTCCTGCTCCAACGCCTCCAGGTTGCCGAATACGTAGCGGTGAGCGTGGCCGTGCAGTTTGGATGCCAACAGCATGTAGGCCCAGGTGGGCACAATAGCATCGGCGGAGCAGATGATGGCTACGTTTTTGCCGTCGTACTGGCTCCAGTCATGAGTTTTGATGAACTCGCGGAAGTCCTTCTCACGCAGCATCAGGCCGTGGAAAAGGTTGTCCTTGATGTCGTACACAACCCGCTCGCCGGGGTGCTGCAGTTCCTCCAGGTTCAGCGAAGTCAGGGCGCTGGTGGCAACGCGGTTGATGATTTCTTCCATTTTATATAGTGCTTGGTGCTTAGTGCCCAGCGCTTGGTATTGTAGAACTTAGAACTTGAACAACTTAAGCACTAAGCACCAGCAACCCAGCACTAAAATCTACGCTTTGCTTTTTGGTGTGGTGGTGTACACTTCCTTCAAATAAAACGGCTCGTAGTAGGCCACATCCCGAAACTCGCCGCGCTGGTAAGCTTCCACCGCCAACGCCCCTACGGCTACTGCCGAAGGCTCGATGCCAGTCAGAAAGGATACGTTGGGTTTGTCTTGGGCGAGTGACTGAAACTTGGCCGCGCCGTTTCCGAAGCATAACAAGCGGTGGTGGGCAGTTTGTTCGGCCAGCACCGTTTCATCGAGTACGAGTGGCGTTGGGGCCAGCACTTCGGTACCATTGTGCCGATAGAGCGCCGTGTATACTTCCATCCGCCGGGCATCCAGCATCGGGCAAAACAGCACTTCTTCCGCCGCAGCCGTGACGGCCGCCACTTGCCGCGCCAGCGCCTGCAACGTACTCACCGCCACCAACGGAATATCCAGCGCGTAACACAGCCCCTTCGCCGCCGCCGCCCCAATCCGCAGCCCAGTGTAGGAGCCCGGCCCATCCGAAACGGCCACCGCCGCCACGTCCGATAACGTGTGCAGCGAGTTTTCCAGCAGCTGGCTTATTAGTACGCTCAGGTGCGAGGAGTGCGACTTCTCCAGCCGCAACTCCGACTGCCCTACCAATTTGCCACTGTCTAGCTGGTGCAAGGCAACGGAGCAGACGGGAGACGAAGTTTCAAGAGAGAGAATAAGGGAAGCCATGCGGCAAAGGTACACCCAACGATAAACAGCCTACTCTGCAATCATTGCATCCGGATGCTTCCGATGATTGGTCAACCGCAACAGCTGAATGCCAATGTCCTTTATCGGGTGTTCTTCCAGGTCCGTCGTGACTTCATGGTACTTGCCGTTACGGTACACTTGCAGCGTCCAGCTTGAGCCATCGACATGCAGCGGCGCCGGATATTTCCTTTTCATATGCCAGAGACGAATGGAATCCAGCGTTTTAATCACGGCAGGAAGTTTGTTGTCCGACAACAGATGCACACTTTGCTTGAATACGTACGGCGGTATCTTTCCTGAGTATGTATTTCCCTGCACAACGGTGAAATCAGTATTCAACGCTTCAGAATCCCGCTTGTACATAGCAAACCACTTCTCGTGAACCTCGCGCTTCTGGCTCGTATCGGACAGAATAATAGTAGGTCGGTTTTCAAGCCGCAGGATGGTTAAGCCACGAAACACCCGCCACCAGATTACCTGCACCGCGACTCTCGCCGTGTCATCTATTTGTTGATAGTCTTCCTCGAAGCATCTTTTATAAAACGCTTGTCTCTTCTGGCATTCCGTTAGCGAATTGATGAACCGGATGGTGTCAATACTAAAATTGGTGCTGCAAGAATCCGCAGCTACAGTTGAAATAACCTCCTTCTTCCCTTCGGTCTTCCCACTACAGGAACCAATAAAAAGGAACAGCAGCCCCCAGCAGTAAGCAGTTACTCTCATAAGCCACCATGAAAAAAGCAGCTTCACTAGGAAGCTGCTTTTTCGTTATACCAAAATACAGAACTACCTTCTGGTACTGCCGCCCTTCACGGCGCTGGCGGCGCGGCCGTTGGGCCGTAGCAAAGCCGCGTAGCGGTTTGGGTCGTTGAGCACGTTCATGGCCATCAGGATATTCGGGTCGTCGTCGAAAGTGGCTTCAATCTGGCCTTTTTGGAAATAGTAGCGCGACACGATTTCCTGCTCCAGCAAGTCCTTGATTTCGGGCTTGAAGCGGATCAAGTCGTTGCTTTTGTTGGTGGAAACCTTACGGCGCATGGCTTCCAGCTCGTTTTTCACGTCGTCGTAGTGCTTCTCTTCCTTCACCTTCTTGGTTAGGTCGCTGATGGCTTTCTCGGCGTCGGTGCTGTAGCTGATGTCCTTGCCCTTCAGGAATTCGGTGAACTTTTGGTAGTCCGCATCGGTGAGCTTGAATTGCCGGGCCGGGGTGATGGTGGCGTGCTCAGCACGGTAGCGCGTGGCGTAATCGAAGAGGTAATTTTTTTGCAACAACACGCGGGTGATGTCAGCAATTTCGCGGTCCTGTACTTCCACATCGGGCGCTACGCCGCCACCGTCGTACACGGTGCGGCCGGCTTGCGTTTTGAACGCCGTACGTAGTGAGTCCGGTACTTTGCCCAGCGAGCCATCGTCGGCGCGGTGCGCGTAGTCGATTTCCTGGATGCAGCGGCCGCTAGGAATGTAATATTTGGCGGTCGTTACTTTGAGCTGCGAATTGTAGCTCAGCGGCCGGGTAGCTTGTACTAGCCCCTTGCCAAAGGTCCGCTCGCCTACTACCACGGCGCGGTCATAGTCTTGTAGCACCCCTGACACGATTTCCGAAGCCGAAGCCGAACGGTTCGACGTGATAATAACCACCGGCATTTGCGTGTCGAGCGGCATATCGAGCGCCTTATAGGTCTTGTTCCACTCGGTCACTTTGCCTTTCGTGCTCACGATATCGAGGCCCTTTTCCACGAACAGGTTGGAGATGTTTACTGCTTCATTGAGCAATCCGCCAGGGTTGTCGCGGATATCGAACACCACTTTCTTGGCGCCTTGCTCCTTGAGCTTAGTAAGCGCGATGCGCACTTCCTTGCCGGCATCTACCGTGAAACCAGAAAGCTGGAAATACCCAATATCGTTGGTAATCATGCCGTAGTACGGCACGTTGTCGACCTGAATTTTGTCGCGCGTGATGTTTACTTCGACTGGCGCAGGCTGACCATAGCGTGTCACCATGAGCTTCACCTGCGAGTTGGCCTGGCCCTTCAGCAGCTTGCTGATATCGGAGTTGTTCTTCTTATCAAGGTTGACACCATTGATAGTCAGAATCTCGTCGCCGGGCAGTAACCCTGCTTTTTGCGCGGGGTAGCCTTCGTAAGCAGCCTGCACCACGGTTTTGTTGTTGCGCTTCACCACTACCGCCCCAATACCGCCATACTGGCCCGTCGTGAGGGTGCGGAAGTCCTCGATATCGTCTTCGGGAATGTAATTGGTGTAGGGGTCCAGCGACTTAAGCATCGCGTCGATGCCGGTCTTGACCAGCTTCGCGGGTGGCACCTCGTCCACGTAATACGTATTCACCTCCTTGAAAAGGGTGGCGAAAATGTCGAGGTTTTTGGCGATTTCGAAATACCGCTCATTGTCGGAGCGGAAGGAAACCAGCAGTGCGGCGCCGCTCAGCAGAGCCCCGGCCACGATAGACTTTTTGCGCATAGATCAGGAGGAGCAAATAAACGACCCTACGAAGCAGACGCTACCCCGGTCAACGGGGTTGCGTTGGTCAGCAAACGCTCCAGCCCTGAAATTAATTTTTTTTCAACCACCGTGAAAGGCTTTTTTTCCTTCCCAGTGTAGATAATTGCCAAAAGCCCGACAGCATGGCCTCCTTCGGCCTCTGTCAGGCGGTATTTATTGAGCCGATATGCCTCGCGTAGCAGCCGCTTGAAGTAGTTTCGGTCGACAGCGCGCTTGAAATTGCGCTTGCTCACGCTCACGAGTACCTGTGGTGGTGCGGAGGTGGGGGCTTCGGTGGGCAGCCAGATGAGCCGCAAGGGGTATAAACCAAAAGAAGAACCCCGGCCGAAAAGCTCGTCAATGAGCTTCTTGCGGCACAAGTGTTCTTCTTTCGGAAACGAGTACGAGCGCTCCACCAGCCCAGAGGTGGGAAGCACGGCCCCAGCCGTGGTCAGCGGGTTAGCGCTTATGACGACCTTCGTCGGATACGGTCAGGCGCTTGCGGCCTTTGGCACGACGGGAGGCCAGCACGCGGCGGCCGTTAACAGTTTCCATGCGCGAGCGGAAACCGTGCTTGTTGCGGCGCTTGCGCTGCGAGGGCTGAAAAGTACGTTTCATGGTATGTCTAGTGACTCAATTACAGGTAGGGCCGGCAAAGGTAAGCGCTTGAGTCGGAAATGACAAAGCCTATATCTTCTTTTTCCATTCCCTGTCTTTATCACCCACTAAGAATTAGGCAGCTAGAGATAATTGCCCCATCTCTTTCGGCAGACCAGAAACGGCTATTTTCCCGCATTTTTCCGGCCGGAGAAATGTACCTTTGTTTTGGGTTTTCCGCCCTCTCCCGCCTTCCTTTTCCATGATTCATTACTACGTCTCGTTCGAGAACCCGCTTACCTTTTACGTGCAGTTGCTCATGACTTTCGAGGTGCCCGCCGCGGGCCCCGAAACGGTGGAGCTACAGCTTCCCGCCTGGCGACCGGGGCGCTATGAGCTGCAAAACTTTGCCCAAAAAATTCAGCGGGTAGAAGTAGTGGATGCCGCTTCCCAGCAGGCGCTGCCAACCCGGAAACTTACCAAAGACCGGTGGGAAGTGGCTTCGGCGGCTGGCCGCACGGTGCAGGTGCGCTATAATTTCTACGCTCACCAAATGGATGCCGGCGGCTCTTGGCTAGACGAGACGCAGCTCTACCTGAACCCGGTGCAGGGCTTCATGTACGTGGAGGGCCGGCAGAATGAGTCTTGCCAGGTGCAGCTCCAGTTGCCGGAAGGCTGGCAGCTGGCGTGCGGTCTGCCCCAAAGCGGGCCTAACGTGCTGCAAGCCCAGAGCTTCGACCACCTCGCCGATTCGCCCCTCATTGCTAGCCCCACGCTGCAATACCGCAACTACGAGGTGCAGGGCCTACCTTTCTACATCTGGATACAAGGAGAGTGTGATGTTGATTGGCCGCAGCTGGTGGCTGACTTTCGGGCATTCAGCGAAGAGCAATTGCAGCTATTCGGTTCGTTTCCGGCCCAGGATTATCATTTCCTGAACCAGATTCTGCCTTATAAGCACTACCACGGCGTAGAGCACCTCAACTCGACGGTAATTGTACTCGGGCCAGGGGAACAGCTCATGACCGAGGGCTTATATAAGGAGCTGCTGGGTGTGAGCTGCCACGAGCTGTTTCACGCCTGGAATATCAAGAGCATCCGGCCGGCTGAAATGCAGCCGTACGACTACTCCAAAGAGAATTATTTCCGCACCTGCTTCATTGCCGAGGGCATCACCACGTACTACGGCGAGTATTTACTGGCCCGCGCCCAGGTGCGCACCGCCGAGCAGTATTTCGCGGAGTTGAACACCGTATTGCGCAAGCACTACGAGGATTATGGCCGCTATAATCTTTCCCTCGCCGATGCCAGCATGGACCTCTGGCTCGATGGCTACAAACCCGGCGTGCCCGACCGTAAAGTGTCGGTCTACCACAAAGGTGCTTTGGTGGCTCTCCTGCTCGACCTTACGCTCCGCCGCCTTTCGCAGCACCAGCGCAGCCTCGATGACGTGATGCGCCGCCTGTGGGAGGAGTTCGGCAAGACGGGCATCGGCTACACCGAACAGGATTACGCGCGGATTGTGACGGAAGTAGCCGGGCGCGATATGCAGGCCTATTTCGACAAGTTTATCTACGGCACGGCCCCGCTGGAAGAGCCGCTCGATAAAGCGCTGAGCTTCGTGGGCTGCACGTTGCACATCGAGGAAAATCAGTCGGTGGCGGAAGGTGTATTTGGGTTCCGGGCAGTAGTAAAGAACGAGCGCACGGAAATCACCGACATCCTGCCCGGCTCCCCCGCCGCGGCAGCCTTCACCGTCGACGATGAAATACTGGCAGTGAACGGGCGCCGGGTAGCCATGAATCTGCAAAGCCTGCTTTCTAGCAGCTCCGAAACTCAATACGAGGTCAGCGTGTTTCGCCAGAACCGACTCCTAACCGTGCCGCTGACGGCGCAGGATGGGCAGCGGTTTTGGCAAAAATTTACCATTGAAAAGCTTCCAGAGGCTACTGCTGAGCAGCAGGCTAGTTTCCGGAGCTGGATGAAACAGGAGTTCTAAGCGCAGCATTTTTACCCTTCCCCATGTGTCGGCTTCGTGCACTAGTAGTGGTTTTACCACTGGCAGTGCTCTTGTTGAGTTGTTCTTACCGCGGCCCGTCCGAGCGGGCGCAGCCTGGTGTACCCGTTACGGTACCTGTAGCACCGCTGCCCCGGCCCCAACCGCCGCGCATTTACCGTCTCGGTCACCTCGATACGCTGGTGCAAGTGCCGGGCCGAGTGCTGCCTATTCACCAAGCCTCGCGGGGCGTGTACGAAAAGTTGCCGCAGCCCTTGGTGCTGCCCGCCGCGCCGGCTTCGGCTGAGGAAGAAGAAGCATTTGATTTCGAGGCCGAGGAGCGCCGCCGCCTGCGCACAGCCGGTCCTGGCGTGCGCCGGATCGGCTCCACGCTCGTGTTGCAGCCAAGCAAAGCCCGAACCATCCGGCTGCGCAATAATCCCACTGAAAACCCCGATGCCAATATCGGCTTTGAGTACATGGCTAGTCTGCCCAAAATCAAGCAGTGGCTGGTATCCGTGCACCTCTACGAAGGCGGCTATTTTATGCTGATTGACCAGCGCACGGGCCGCCGTACCCGGGTCTGGAGCGCACCCGCCGTAGCGCCCGATGGCCGCCATTTCGTGTGCGGCAACTCCGATGTATTAGCCCACTATGAGCCCAGCGGCTTGCAGCTGTGGGCTATGGACGGCAGCGCGCCGCGTATGCTATGGGAGCGCCAAACCGAGTGGGGCTGCACCCAACCACGCTGGCTTGACAATAAAACCATCCTCTTCGAGCAGGATTTCTTCGACAACGGCGACGTCGACACCCGCGTTGTGCGCCTGACGGTTGTGCCGTAGCGGAATGCTGAAGAAACCACCAAACACAACAAGACCTTCCTGAAGCTTCAGGAAGGTCTTGTTGTGTTCAGCAACCACCTATTTCTGGTTTTGCTGGCTTGGGTTGGGGCTGTTGCGCGGCTTGTTGATGCGGCTGTGGCGCACCTCGTTGAAATTGCCGCCCGGCGTGTTGTTCTTGATGTCGTTGCCGGTCTCGGTGATATGGTTTTGGTTCACGTTCTGAACTTGCGTACCACCCGTATTGGCCCGCGTGTCGGGGTCTACGGAGGCGGGCATTTGCTGCAGGGCATCGGGTCCCATCGGCGAGTCTTGCTTCTGATTCGAAGCCGGGTTTTCTTTCTTATGCTTGGACATGGCGGTAGAGGCTAAGGGTGGATAACTTCCTTTTCTTTTACCCTGCTGCCGTACCTAGGGTTGTGAAAACAACGCAGTTTCTAAATGCACAACGGGCGAAAAATGAAGCATGGGCTGCTTCACTTTCCGCCCGTTGTGTCTAGAAAAATCTGCTTCTACAGCTGCTTATGCATTTTGCTCCGCCGTGGCGGGCACCACTGCCACAAGGTCGGCGAACTGCTGCTCGCGGGCCTCAATTTCTTCTTGGCTCAGGTTCAGCAGACGCTCCACTCCAAACTTCTCCACGCAGAACGAAGCCATAGCCGAACCATGAACTACGGCGCGCTTCATATTGTCGAAGCTGATGTCGTCGGTGGCGGCGAGGTAGCCGATGAAGCCGCCCGCGAAGGTGTCGCCGGCGCCGGTGGGGTCGAATACTTCTTCCAGCGGCAGCGCCGGCGCGAAGAAAATCTGCTTCTTGTGAAAAAGCAGCGCGCCGTTTTCACCCTTCTTGATGATGAGATACTTAGGGCCCATCTCCATGATGATTTTGGCGGCTTTCACGAGCGAGTGCTGGCCCGAAAGCTGGCGGGCTTCCTCATCGTTGATGCTGAGCACGTCCACCATTTCGATGGTCGTTTTCAGCTCTTCCAGCGCCACATCCATCCAGAAATTCATCGTGTCCATCACAATGAGCTTGGGCCGGTTTACCAGACGCTGAATCACGAGGCGCTGGATCTGGGGCGTGAGGTTGCCCAGCATCAGGTACTTGCAATCCTGGTAAGAATCTGGAATGATGGGGTCGAAATCGGCCAGCACGTTCAGTTCCGTAGCCAGCGTTTCGCGCGAGTTCAGGTCGTTGGAGTATTTGCCCGACCAGAAGAACGACTTTTCGCCCTGCTTGATTTGCAGACCTTCGGTGTCGGCGCCGTGCTGTTGGAGCAGTTCAATATCCGACTGCAAAAAATCGTCGCCTACTACGGCTACCAGTTTCACTGGCTTCACGGAATAGCTCGCCGACAGCGCAATGTAGGTGGCGGCGCCACCAATGATTTTGTCGGTTTTGCCAAAAGGCGTTTCCAGCGCGTCGAACGCCACGGATCCGATAACAACCAGACTCATACTCAGAAAGGGAAAAGGTGATTCATGCAATATGCAATTGTCCTGCAACGCCGCAAATATCCAAATCCTTCCGCAGTTGAGCAGATTTTGCGAAATGATGCGCGCCGGGCAAATAAAAAAGGCCTCAAACGTAACGTCTGAGGCCTTTTCTGCTGTGGGTAAGTAATGGGGCTCGAACCCACGACCTTCGGAATCACAATCCGACGCTCTAACCAGCTGAGCTATACCTACCGTGTTGAGGATATGGAGCGACAAAAGTAGCGCATGGACGGGGATTTGCAAATTTTAGGGCAGTTTTTTCGCGTGCTTGCGTAACGCCCTGTTTGTCATTGCGAGCAGCGCGACGCAATCCTTCCTCACTCTTCGCGAAGCCCACTGAAGCGACAAGTGTTTTGCCGGCTAGAGTGGCACCTTAACATCAAAGGTGTGAGAAGTGTATGCAAGGAAATCTCTCAGCATGTAGAGAAAGGATTGCCACGGCTGCGCCTCGCAATGACAATACACTGACAGGAACTCGTAAGAACAGTGCCCGCCGGCATTAGCCGTACCTTTGCCTTTCGTACTACCCTTTTGCCATGTCTGATACGCCGCAGCCGCTTTCCTTTTCCGATTTTAAGCTTAACAAGCAGCTCCTCACGGCCGTAGCCGAGACCGGCTTCACCGAGCCCACGCCCGTGCAGGCGCTAACCATTCCGCTGCTGCTAGCTGGCCACGATGTGCTCGGCATCGCGCAAACCGGCACCGGCAAAACCGCCGCTTTCGGGCTGCCGCTGCTCATGAAGGTGAAGTATGCCCAGGGCACGCACCCACGGGCTTTGGTGCTGGCTCCTACCCGCGAGCTGGCCATGCAGTTGGAAAGCCACCTTAAGAAGCTGGCCGTGCATACCGACTTGCGCATTTTCGCCATCTATGGCGGTTTGGGGCCAAAAACGCAGATCGAAACCATTGCCCAAGGCGTCGATATTCTGATTGCCACACCGGGCCGATTGCTAGAGCTCTACCTGAAAGGCGACTTGGTGCTGAAGGAACTGAAAACGCTGGTACTTGATGAGGCTGACAAGATGATGGACATGGGTTTCATGCCCCAAATCCGCCGCATCCTGGAAGTAATTCCGAGTAAGCGGCAGAACGTGCTGTTTTCGGCCACTATGCCCGAAAAGGTGACGGTGTTGAGCGAGGAATTCCTGGAGTTTCCAGTGCGAGTGGAAGTAACACCCGCCGCCACCTCGGCCCAGACCGTGACGCAGCAGTTGTACCAGGTGCCCAACTTGGTCACCAAAATCAACCTGCTCGAATACCTCATGCTGGACTGGGACACCTTCACGCGGGTGATGATTTTTACGCGCACCAAGGAGCACGCCGAAAACGTGGCCAGCTTCCTGCAACGCAAAGCCCACGGCGAAGTGCGCGCCATTCACGGCAACAAGGGCCAGAACGTGCGTATCAATGCCATGGAAGCCTTCAAGGCTGGCGAAATACGGTTCCTCGTAGCCACCGACGTAGCGGCCCGTGGCATCGACGTGCCGCAGGTGAGCCACGTTATCAACTTCGATGTGCCGCTGGTATACGACGATTACGTGCACCGCATTGGCCGCACGGGCCGGGCGCAGCATACGGGTGCGGCCATCACCTTCGCCAACGAGGCCGAAATGCACCACATGCAACGCATAGCAGAGCTGATCCGGCAGGAGATTCCGCTGGTGCCGCTGCCCCCGGAAGTGGAAGTGGCCCCCACCACCTTCGACGAGCAGCAGAGCATGGACCGCGAAAAGGACGAGCGGCGCAAACGCGAAGACCCAGACTTCAAAGGCGCCTTCCACGAGCGGAAAGAGTGGGTGAAGCCCGGCGTCACCATCGACAAGCGCACCGGCCGTGAATACGTGGCGCGCCCCAACCGTAGTCAGAAAGGCAACAAAGCTAACCCCTCTAAAGGCAGCGCCTCCAAGCCCGGCGCAAAAGCTGTCAAAGCCGCTCAGGCCCGCGCCCGCAACCGGAGGAAATAAAGATCACGGATTAGCACGAATTTTAGCGAATTACACGGATTTTGTAGACGATTAAAAAACAGAACAGCTTGCCATTTGGCAAGCTGTTCTGTCTTCATTAGACCGGACTAGGAGATGTGCGCACCAGCTACAAAATCCGTGGAATCCGCTAAAATTCGTGCTAATCCGTGATCGGGTGCAAAATCTGTGGAATCCGAAAAATCCGCCCGAATCCGTGGTTCAGCGATAATGGTCGAATATGGCTAGGTGGCTGAATTTGATGGCTAGCAGGGTGAAAGCGGCGGCCCATATGGCTGCGCTCCAGAACATGTGAATCATGATGCGCCAGCGCGGCACGTGCAATTGTGTGGCGATGACGGTGCCCCCGATGGGGCTGAACAGGATGGGCGTCAGGAAGGCAATGCCGGGCATCCCGAAACGGCGATAAATGCTCACGATACGGCGGCTTTTGCGGCTGAACAGTGGCTTGCCTTTCTCTTCGCGCTTGCGCCGCTGATGCAGCGCCCACATCTTACCCACGCTCGAAATCAGCACCACCGTCGTCATCATACCCGCCACCGACAAAATCCAAATTAGACCAATTGGCAATCCGGCGGCAATACCCGCTACAGGAGCGGCCACGAACTTGACCATGCCCAACAGGAAAACCGCAGCGTATTTAACGAGATGAGGCAGCACAGCGAGGTTGGAAGTGTGAAGTAACCAGAGACCTAAACCCTAAAGTTAGTGAGAAGCCGAAGATGGTGATGGTTACGGAATAATGAAGTAGCGGAGAAATCTATTCTGTCGACTTCTGCTACCAAAAATTCCTGAATACCACCAAATTCCAACTCACGCAAGATAAGCAGCAGATGAGCTTGTTGGCTTGTACGTACAACACAAGCGGCATACGGCTGGCGACTCGCTTGTGGCTCGTTGCGAAACAAATTACTACTCTACAATTTGCTGCCGTAGGATAGGTCGCCGGCGTCGCCGAGGCCGGGGATGATGTAGGCCTGCGCGTTGAGGCCTTCGTCGATGGCGGCCACCCAGAGAGTAGCTTCGGGAATTTCGCGAGTCACGTTAGCCACGCCCTCCGGGGAGGCAATAACGGCGGCAATGTGCACTTGCCGCGGCGTACCGAAGCGCAGCATAGCCCGATACGTTTGCACCAGCGACTTACCAGAAGCCAACATGGGGTCCGCTAGAATCAGCACCCGCTCGTCGAGGCTGGGCGCGGAAAGGTAGTCGACTTGCACCTGTACCTGGGACGTGCCTTCGATGCGGTAGGCGGCCACGAAGGCACTCGGCGATTGGTCGAAGTAGTTGAGGAAACCCTGGTGAAATGGCAGGCCAGCCCGCAGTACGGTGGCTAGCACCGGGAAGTCGTGCAGGTGCAGGCTTCGCGACTCGCCAAGCGGCGTTTTCACGGTTTTTTCTACGTAGCTGAGCTGGGAGCTGATGCGGTAGGCAATGATTTCGCCGAGGCGCTGCAAGTTGCGGCGAAAGCGGAGCGAGTCGCGCTGCACTTCTACGTCGCGAAGCTCAGCGAGGAAGTGGTTGGCTACCGAAGGCTCGGCGCATACCACGTGGACGCGGCTATCGGGAGCAGCGGCAGGAGAATCGGCGGGGGAAGGAGTCAGCGCATCCATTGCAGATACCAAGGACGTTGAGTGGAAGAAAGGACCGCGTAAGGCACGGGCGTGGCCCCGAAATTGGCAAAAAAACGCGCAATCGACGGTATCATGCCGCCCTCAAAGTCGAGCACTAGCCCTGGCGTGCCGGCGTGCTGCCGAATTACGTAATCGAGCAGCAGCAGCGGGGCTCCGGCTTTCTTACCCGCCGATGATGCCGCCGCAAATAAATACACCAGCCGCGTCTGAAACTGCACGAATAACGCTCCAGCCAACATTTCACCTGTTTCAGGGTCGCGCACTTCCAGCGGCAGCGCCTGCCCGTGCTGCTGGAGCGAGATATATAAGGCCCGCAACTGCTGGTAGTGCTGCTCTTTGAGGCCCGCTGCTTCGCCACTGTGTTCCTGGAACAGGCTCAGCATCTTCTCTATGGAATCTGTGCGGCTCACTGTGAGCGGCGTGGGCAACTGGCCGTTCAGGCGCAACCGGCGGCGGTAATCGGCATTGTAGCTGGCCTGCAAAGTGTCGTAACTCGGGGCTAGGCTCAGTTGGTAAGTTACTCGCTCCGTCAGGTCGAAGCCGGGCGGAGCAGTGGCCAATTCGTGCTCGGTGTGCAGTTGGGAGTAGAAACGGGCGTAGCGCCCACGCAGCAGTGGTAGGTAATCGAGGAGGTGCGGATGGCGGCTGGCAGCGGTAGTGAGCAGGCCCAGCTGCTGTGTGAAGGGCGGCTGGTGCACTTCGCGGCCCCAAGGACGACGCTTTACGGGCAGCGGCAGCAAGGCCACGTACTCGCCCTTCGCTCCTATTTCTACCAGCGCATCCCAGCGGCCGGCCGTGGCGGCCAGCCACCAGCTTTGGGCGTACGGCACTGCCTGCCGGGCCTGAGCCACGCAAGCATCCCAGGCAGGCAGGTCGAGTTGATGATGACGAAGCAAACGAAGCGGCACGGAACAGAGCTAAAACAAGTGGATCAAAGGTAAGGGCCAGGGCTAGCCCGCGTGCCGTCGTACGAGCAACGGGGCCAGTTAAGTTTCTACCTTGTCTAATGTTTTAGAACTATACCAGTAAGATATATTCTTCACAGAGCTTTTTTCAATGGCAATTGAGACAAGTCGAACAAGCTTTCTATGTTTGACTGTCAGCAGGTTACTCAACCCGTTCAAAAGACAGAACTTATGGCAAACGCTAATTCTACTTTTTTCAAAATTGTAAAGCTTCTAATCCTGGCCTTACTACCGCAGCTCGCGGCGGCGCAAGCACCCTCCCGTATCAGCTGGCAACCACTGCGCGAACCAGGTAGTGGCGGCGCGATTACGGGCCTAGCCATCAGCCCCCACGACCGGCAACGCCTGCTCATCGGCGGCGATATGTTGGGCGTGGGGATAAGCGAGGATGGGGGCCAGAATTGGCGGGCTACTACTGGTTTTAAGAGCTGGGAAATAGCGGACTTCACCTGGCATCCTACCAACCCGCAGGAAGTGTGGGCCGGCACCATGAGTGGGCCCTACGTGAGCCGCGACGGTGGCCGCACCTGGCAGGAAATGCGCAATGGTTTTCCGGCGCTGGCTAATAACTATACCTGCCCCATTCAAAAGATACTCTTCGACCCTAGTAACGCCCAACGTTTGTTGGCATTTGGAGGCTCGCACCGGGGTTGGGATGGCGGGCCCGGCACCAGCCAGTGGAACGCGGTGTGGGAAAGCACCAACGGCGGCACTTCGTGGCAACGGGTAGGCCAGGTGGGCAACGCCACGGCACCCGGCGTGGTAGCGGCTACGTTCGCCGGCACTTCGTCGGTGCTATTTGCCGCCACCTCTGGGCAGCGCGTATGGAAAAGCACCAACAGCGGGCGCACCTGGATGCCCGCCAACCAGGGCTTACCGACTACCAACATCACCTGGATAACTGCTCACCCCACCAACGCCAACACGCTCTTCGTGAGTACTGACAGCTATGAGGTGAATGGCACGCGGGAGCCGGGCAAGATTTTCCGCTCGCGCGACGGTGGTACTTCCTGGCAGGCCATTACCCAAGGCCTGCACCAAACGCGCGACAATAACTACGTCCTGTGCTCGCACTATGATGTGGTGTCCGTGGCTCCTTCCGACCCCAACGTGCTTTACACCTCGGACATGTCGTACTGGCCCTACGGCATCTTTCGCAGCCAGGACGGCGGCGATACGTGGAGCATGGTACTCGATTACGCGAAAAAGCAGCAGACGCCCACGGCCTACAATCCCGCACCGTGCATGGGCGTGATAACCGTAGACCCGCGCGATGCCCAGCACGTGCTGGCCGGCAACACGGAATACGTGCTGCGCACCACCACCGGGGGCCAAACCTGGCAGGATGTAACCAGTTCGCCAGCCGCCAACGGCGCGTACACGGGGCGTGGTTTTTCGGGCCTGGTCTCGACGGTGGTGCGCTTCAACCCGTACCGGGCCAACCACGCCGTGCTGATGGGACTGGACGACGGTAGATTCTGGCAGAGTCGCGACGGACTGCAAACCTGGATCTGGGGCGGCCAGGGCATGCCCCACTGGAACGGCGGCAACAACGTGACCTTCGCCGGGACCAACGGCGAGGTGATGTACGCCAGCTTCGGGCAGTTTGGCAACTACGGCGGCATCGGCAAAACCACGGACGGGGGGCTAAACTGGACTATCGTACCGGAAAGCGCCTTCCCGGGCTTGGGCGGCAGCAAGGAAGGCGCTGGCGTGTACGCACTGCCCGCTAGCCCCAACCGCGTGTGGGCCTGCCTAGGCGGCACGCTCTACCGCTCTGATAACGGTGGTCAAACCTGGGTTCAGGCGCTGGTCAAACCCAATCTGACGCACATCGAACCCCTGAAAAACACGCCGCTCACCTTCTACGTCAGTGGCTCGGAAGGTGTGTACGAAACCACCGATGGCATCAATTTTCGGTTGCTGCCCGGTAGCCCGGCCAACGCCACCAAGCTGCGCGTAGACCCCAGCAACGACGGCCGGCTCTACGTGACGGCTTGGCGTGCTGCGGCTGGTGGCCTGTGGAAACGCGAAAACAACGCCTGGACCCGCATCAGCACCGACGCTACCATCAGCGACGTAGACGTGGACCCCAGCAACAGCCAGCGCCTGGTCGTCGTCACCAACGACCACCCTTACCACGATGCCGCTTACGTGTCGGGCGTGTCGGTGTCGGATAACGGGGGCAGCACTTGGAGCCAGCAGAATGACGGCTTGGCCATGTTACGCATCGAAACCATTCGATTCAACCCGTTTCAGGCCGGGCAATTGGTGCTGGGTACTTACGGACGCGGGTTTTTCCGGGGTCAGTTGACCAACGCCACCGTCACGGCCACACGCGCCGGTACCGAGCAAGCACGCACTTTCGCTCTTTATCCTAATCCCGCCGCCGCATCCGTTATCCTGGACCTGACCACGCTGCCTGCCGGCCACTACCAGCTTACGGTGTCGGACTTGCTGGGCCGGGTTTGCCACGGGCAGCCGGTGAACGGCGGGCAACGCGTGCAGCTTACTACGCAGCGGCTCGCGGCGGGCTCCTATATAGTGCAAGTACGCGGGGCAGGAAACACCTATTCGCAGCAGTTGCACAAGGAATAGGGGAACCGTTCGTTTGTGGAAGCGCCCGGATTTACGGCAGTTACAGCCGCAAGTCCGGGCGCAACTGCGTAGGTTTGTTGCCCCATTGCCCGCTTCGTGTGCGCGGCTTTATTCTTTTATGAAAAAAACTCTGCTCTTTCTGGTGCTGAGCACGTTGCTGAGTGGCTTTGCCGCCGGGCAAAGTATGTCGCTCAAGTTCGATGGTCCCGTTCCACCCGCCGACTCGCTCCAAGCTACCGCGGCGGCGCTATCGAAACAATACCCCCAAGGCACCACCACCGTACCGCTCGACCAGGATGTATACCGGCTGATTGACCGCTACGCCATCAAATACGGCTCCGACTCGCTGAGCGACCCGCACACGGCCGTGCGGCCCTACACCCGCGCCGCCGTAGCCCGGCTGGCCGAGCGGATGCTGGCCGACAGTGCCAATCTTTCGCGCCAGGACCGCTTCAATGCTGAATACCTGCTGCGCGACAACTGGAACTACACGACGCGAGCCGAAGTGCCCAACCGCAGCCGTCGGCCCCTGCTGAAGCATTTCTACCAGCGCCAGTCCGATCTGTACAGTCTCACCATCCCAGATTTTACGTTGCGCGTGAACCCGGTGCTGGGCCTTTCCGCCGGCCGGGACTCGGAAATCGATGGCCTGCGCTACCTCAACACCCGCGGCGTGCAGGTAGAAGGCACCATCGACGAACGGCTGGGCTTTTACACCTTCCTGGCCGACAACCAGATGGCCGTGCCGCTCTACGTGCAGCAGCGCATTGAGCGCGACCAAATCGTGCCGCACGAAGGGTACTGGAAATTCTTCAAAACCATAGGCGGCAGCCAGTACGATTTCTTCACGGCGCGCGGCTACATCACCTACGCGGCCACCAAGCACATCAACGTGCAGCTCGGCCACGACCGTAACATCATCGGTAACGGCTACCGCTCCCTCATTCTTTCCGATTACAGCACCCCCTACTTCTTCCTGAAGCTGAATACGCGTATCTGGAAGTTCAACTACCAGAACCTGTTTACGGAGATGACCGTGGAGCGCAGCCGCGACGCGGCCGGCAGCCCCATTGATACCGTGTACCAGAAAAAATACCTGAACGTGCATCATTTGAGCTTTGATGTGACGCCCAACTTCAACGTAGGCGTGTACGAGGCGGTGGTGTTTGCGCGCGGGACGGGCCGCTACGAGCTGCAATACCTCAACCCCATCATCTTCTACCGAGCCATTGAGCAGCAAACCGGCTCCGGCGACAACGCTATTCTGGGCCTCGATTTTAAATGGAACATCCGGCGCCAGGCGCAGATCTACGGCCAGCTGGTGCTCGATGAATTTCTGTTGAGCCGGGTGCGGGAGCGTAAAGGCTGGTGGGCCAACAAGCAAGCCTTCCAGCTGGGTGCGAAGTATGTGGACGTGGCTGGCATTCGCAACCTCGACGTGCAGGCCGAGTTCAACTTCATCCGGCCGTATACCTACCAGCACGAAGACCAGTACACCAACTTCCAGCACTATCAGCAGCCCCTAGCGCACCCCATGGGCGCCAACCTCTATGAACTGCTGGGCATCCTCAGCTACCAACCCATTCCGCGCTTGCAGCTCGTGGGCAAGGCTTTCTATACCGTGCAGGGCCTCGACCGTACCATCACGACTACGGACTCTATACCGAAGCTGGTGAATGTGAACTACGGCGGCAACGTGCTGCGCTCTTACAACGACAGTCGGCCCGGCGACTTTGGCAACAAGGTCGGCCAAGGCAACCAAACCCGCCTGCTGCACCTCGATTTTACGGCTTCCTACCAGCCCCGCCACAATGTATGGCTCGACGCTAAGCTCCTCGTACGGCGCCAAACCTTCACCGACAGCCCCGCGCAAAACACCGTGTTTCCCTCCCTAGCCCTGCGCTGGAATATCGCCCAACGCCTGCACGAGTTTTAAACTGTCATTGCGAGCGGAGCGAAGCAATCCTTCCTCTCTGTGAGACAAGCCTACTGAAGCAACAAGTGCTCCGTCGTTAGAAGCTAATCCTAACGACGGAGCACTTGTCTTATAAGTAAAGTTTTCAGCATCGAGAGGAAGGATTGCTTCGCGCTGCTCGCAATGACAACGGGCTTTGGCTGAAGCTCGTGCTGCATTAGCCAACTACGCGGAGCGAGCTGCCAGTTTGCGTTACGGTGTAGCGTTTGAGAGCCGCGGCCGCGGGGCCATTAACTACCGTGCCATCGGGATTGAAGCGGGAGCCGTGATTGGGACAGAAAAACACGGTGTTGGCCGATTGGAACACGACGCTGGTACCTTGGTGCGTGCAGGGCGCGGCCACCGCAATAAAACTACCAGCTGTGGTTTTCGCCACAATAACCTGGTTGTTGGCGCCGTACACGTAGCCCACGGCGGGGTCGTTGAGCGGAGCATTGGCAGCAGCGCTTAGGTCGAGGGTGAAGTCGACGCCGCTGCTGGTAGGCGGTGTGGGCGCGGGCGTGCTGCCGTCGTTGTCGTCTTTACTGCATCCGCCGAGGCAGCCACCAGCCAGTACCGACACGGCCCCTAAGCCGAAAAGTTGAATGAATTCGTTGCGTTTCATGCGGCGAACAGGGAAAGAGAAGGAAGAAAATTGCTTTAGCTTCCTACTCGTCCGTAGCTGCGCAAAGGTTGCTTCAATGCAACTTCGCAGCCCGTGTGTCCACAGAAGTGCAATGTAGCCCCGGCAACCCCAGAAAAATCGGTACGTGCTGGCCCAACTCCCTCGGCTCAAACTCAGGCTACGCAATGGAGATGGGAGCAAAAGTGCCTAAACCGGAGAGCAGCTTCAAGCAATCAGGCAACAATAAACGTCTATGCTCTTTTCTACATGGTTCTACAACAAAGACTGCTTCATCTTCCAAGACTTATGCCTAAGCCCTCAGCAGCCTCCGATAGATATAAAGTACATTTGCGGCTTCCATGAAGACCTACCTTCGCATTCTTAGTTATGCCCGGCCGCTGGCGGGCGTACTGCCGCAGTACCTGCTGTATACGGTGCTCAACATCGTTTTCGGCCTGGCCAACTTCACGCTCATCATCCCGCTGCTGAGTGTGCTGTTCGACAAGACCGACAACATTCCGCTGCAGGCCCCAAACCAGCTGCCCGCCTTCCGCCCTAGCTTCGATTGGGCTAAGGAAACGTTCTACTACTTCTTCTCCGACGTGCTGGCGACCCAGGGTAAAATGGGTGCCTTGGCTTTCGTGTGCGCCGTGGTGGTGACATCGGTGCTGCTGAGCAACGTGTTTCGCTACCTGAGCCTGCGGCTGTTGGCGCGGGTGCGAGCCCGCGTGATTCGTAATCTGCGCTATCACCTCTATCAGCGCGTACTGGGCTTGCAACTCGGCTTCTTCAGCACTCAGCGCAAGGGCGACTTAATGTCGCGTTTCACGAGTGACGTGCAGGAAGTGGAAAGCTCGGTGGTGAATACGATGACGGCCGTTATCCGGGAACCGCTGAATATCGTGGCCTACTTCGCGCTGCTGTTTTACATTTCCACGCCGCTTACGCTGTTTACGCTGGTGCTGCTGCCCATTTCTGGGGGGCTGATTGCGGGCATCGCCAAGCGCCTACGCCGCCAGGCCGAGCAAAGCCAGTCCACGCTGGGCTCCATGCTTTCCGTTATTGATGAGACGTTGGGCGGGGTGCGCGTCATCAAGGCTTTCAACGCGCAGGACTACATCAGGGGCAAATTTGAGGCGCAAAACGACCAGTACGCCCGCACCTCGCGCCACATGGACAACACCCGCGACCTGGCCTCGCCGTTTTCGGAAGTCGCGGGCGTGTCGGTGGTAGCAGGGCTGCTGTATTTCGGCGGCACGCTTATTCTGGGCGGCAACTCCGGGCTGACGGGCGAAACGTTTATTGGTTACGTGATTCTGTTTTCGCAGGTGCTCACGCCGGCCAAGGCACTATCGGCTTCGTTTAGCGCCATTCAGCGCGGGCTGGTAGCTGGTCGGCGGGTGCTGAGCGTCATCGACACTGACCCTATCATCCGCGACAAGCCCGACGCCAAGATTCTGCCCAACTTCGAGCAGCAGATTGAGCTGCGTAACCTGCAATTCAGCTACGGTGATGTGCCCGTACTCCAGCACATCAACCTAACCATTGAGAAAGGCAAAACTGTGGCTCTCGTAGGGCCCAGCGGTTCCGGCAAAAGCACCCTCGCCGACTTGCTTCCGCGTTTCTACGACCCTACCGGTGGCCAAATCCTCATCGACGGCCACGACGTACGCGAGTGCACCATTCATTCGGTGCGCGAGCAAATGGGCATCGTGACGCAGGAGAGCATCCTCTTCAACGACTCGATTCTCAACAACATCCGCTTCAACACCGTTGCCACCGAAGAACAGGTGATGGAAGCCGCCCGCATCGCTAATGCGCACGACTTCATCATGGCCACGCCCGACGGCTACCACACCATGATTGGCGACCGAGGCAGCCGGTTGTCGGGGGGGCAGCGGCAGCGCCTGAGCATCGCGCGCGCCATCCTGCGCAATCCGCCCATCCTCATTCTCGATGAAGCCACCTCTTCCCTTGATACCGAGAGCGAAAAGCTGGTACAAGAGGCCCTCACGCGCCTTATGCAGAGCCGTACTTCTCTCGTCATCGCGCACCGGCTGAGCACCGTGCAGCACGCCGACGAAATCATTGTGCTGCACCAAGGTCGCATTGTGGAGCGTGGCACGCACGAGGAACTGCTGCGCCAGTCCGGGGGCCTTTACCAACGCCTAAGCCAGCTGCAAGCCACCAACGCGGCGCTGGTGTAACGGCCTTTTCGGCTATTTTCGTAGCTTCTAGGCCTCTCCTTCGTTTTGCATCTTTTCCTGCTGTGCTATGACACATTCCCGGTTTTTATTGTACGCACTAGGAAGCATGATTTTGGGGATGATTCTCTGGATGGTGTACTTCTTTTACTTCCACACCGATGGCCACGGCAGTATAATTCGCCGGGCCGAGAGTCCTGAAGCGGAAGCCCGTGGCCAGAGTCTGCTTACTCGCGCCGATGCTCTAATGGCCCGCGGCGAGTACGACCCGGCCCGTCAACTCCTAGACTCCCTGCGGGACGCCGATCTGAACGAAGCCGTCTTTATCGACACCGACGCCCTCATGCAACGCTACGATTCTCTGCGAGTCCAGCGGTACCGGGCCGCCCACGCACAATAAGCTGCCAGCTAGTTCTTCTCCTTCTACGGCAACTTCTACAGCAGCTTCCAATTCGGGGTAACGTGCGTCCCGAGCAGCGCGAGGAACAACACGCTACCCCGAATTGGAAACCGCTCTATTTCTAAGCACCAAGCACTAAAAACAATGAAGACTCCCTGGTACCGCTCGCCCTGGTTCTGGATACTGGCTTTGTTTATCTTGGGCATTCGGATAGGCTACAAGATGCGTCGGACCGAGCAATCCAGCGGCTATGAGTCACGTCTCGAATCAATAAAGGCCCGCAACGAGCGCCTGAAAGAGCAGCTAAAGACCAATGAGGCTTCTTCCTCGGCAACCGTAGTCATAGCCGATTCGGCCTTATTAGTCGACTCCATAGCTGCTACGCGGTAACCTCACTTGCGTGGTTGGTTCCAAGCAGCCCTCCATGATGTACGCTGTAGGAAAACCTCCTTACTTCTAAGCTCTCATTATAGGTTCTTTATGACCGATTCCACGCGCAACCGGGTAGCCACACTGATTGCGCTACTGCTGTTGTTTCGCTTAGGCATGTGGGCTTGGAACACGTATTCTCGTCACCAACAAGCCCAAGCCGAAGCCGCGCTGCAAAGCAAACTTCTGGCTAGCCTAGACTACGATACCGCACTGCTGCGCGCCCAAGCCCTACTCGCCCAACTCGACACCGCCGCCGCTGCGCGGCTACTCGACTCGCTCGGTCGCCAGCCCACCGAACATTTGTTTGGGATAGAGCGCCAGAAGCTACGGCAGCTCCAGCTTCGGCTCGACTCTGTGCGGGCGGCCGGGCGGCGGTAGGCCGAAGCCAAGCGAGCTTGACGGTAAAAGCCAAACAGAACCAGCAAAACCCTATATTTAACCCGCCTGGCGCTTTTTTGCGTACAGGAGCCATTGTTCTCCCACCTAGCTCCACCGACTCATGCTTGCTTTGAAACGCCTAGTTACCATTCTGGTGATGCTCTATATTCTGCTGGCGCTGCTGCTCATTTTCAGCCCCGGCTCCCGCGACGGCCTGATGTCCGTTACAGCTGGCACCACCAATAGCACTGGTTTCTTCTACACGCTCTTCCTCGTGGGTGTAGTGCTCCTGGCCTTGCAGCTCATCACCGAAAACCTCGACAGCACGCTACTCCGCCGCGACGTGGCCTCCCGCGAAAGCAAGATCAACGAACTTAAGGCCCGTCTCTACGACCAGCAGCTAGAGCACCGTAATTCGGCCGCTGGCGCGCCGCGCACGGGCACTACCGTACACCCCGAAGGCTACGTGGTTCCCACCCCTACCGTGCAGCCCACTCCCGTACAGCCCATACAACCCGCCCCTCGCCGCGACGACGCGCCGCTGGCGTAGCCGACCTATCTTCGCGTCGTGACTACCGCTGCCCCTCTCACCGACCTTATCCGGGCGGAGCTAACTGAAGCCCGCACCGTGCTGGACCGTTTTCTGGCTGAACCCGCCAACCTCGCCGCCATCGAACAAGCCGCCCGCCTCATGGCCGATAGCCTGCGCGGCAACGGTAAAATCTTGAGCTGTGGCAACGGTGGCAGCCTCTGCGACGCTCAGCACTTCGCCGAAGAGCTAACCGGTCGCTACCGCCAAAACCGGCCTGCGCTTGGTGCCATTGCCCTCACCGAAGCCTCGCACATGAGCTGCGTAGCCAATGATTTCGGCTACGACTACATCTTCAGCCGCTACGTGGAAGCCCTCGGCCGCCCCGGCGACGTGCTGCTTGCCATCAGTACCAGCGGCAACTCGCCCAACGTGCTACGCGCTGCCGAAGCCGCTAGGGCCGCCAATATGAAAGTGGTTGGCCTGACAGGCAAGGACGGGGGAAAGCTAGCGGCTCTCTGCAATGTGGAAATTCGGGCCCCGCACCAGGGCTACGCCGACCGGGTGCAGGAAATCCACATCAAAGCCATCCATATCATGATTATGCTGATTGAGCAATTGGTGGCTGAAGGAGGCGCTTAGTCACTCGTCGGCATTTCTTCTATCTTCGCCGACCTTCACTATATTCTTCCAAGCTGATTTATGCTCACCAAGACCTTCGGCTCGGCCGTGCAGGGAGTAAATGCCTATACCATCACCATTGAAGTAGTTGTTTCGCAGGGCACCAATTTCTTCGTGGTTGGGCTGCCCGACAATGCCATCAAGGAAAGCCAGCAGCGTATTGAAGCGGCGCTCAAATTTCGGGGTTACCGGATGCCGCGCACGAAGGTGGTTGTGAATATGGCTCCGGCCGATATTCGCAAAGAGGGCTCGGCCTACGACTTGCCCATTGCGCTCGGCATTCTGCACGCCTCGCAGCAGCTGAACACGGAGCGCCTGGGCGAGTACATTATCATGGGAGAAATGGCGCTCGATGGCGTGTTGCGTCCCGTTCGGGGGGTGTTGCCCATTGCTATCCAGGCCCGCAAGGAAGGCTTCAAGGGTTTCATTCTGCCCAAAGAAAACGCGCAGGAAGCGGCCATCGTCAACAACCTCGACATCATCCCGGTCGAGACCATGCAAGAGGCCATCGACTTCTTTGAGGGCCGCCTCGACATCACGCCGCTGGTGATAGATACGCGGGACGTATTTCAGCACGAGGCCAACCAGTACGCCGCTGATTTTGCTGATGTGCAGGGTCAGGAAAACATCAAACGCGCCCTCGAAATAGCCGCGGCCGGCGGGCACAACGTCATTATGATCGGCCCGCCCGGCGCGGGCAAAACCATGCTGGCCAAGCGCTTGCCAACTATTCTGCCGCCGCTCACCATATTAGAGGCGCTGGAGACTACGAAGATTCATTCCGTGGCGGGCAAGCTCGGCGCCAACGCTTCCCTGCTCGGCACGCGCCCTTTCAGGGCGCCGCATCACACAATTTCTGATGTGGCCCTGGTTGGCGGCGGTGGAAATCCGCAGCCGGGTGAAATCTCGCTGGCGCACAACGGCGTGCTGTTCCTAGACGAATTACCGGAATTTAAACGGACAGTCCTGGAGGTGATGCGCCAGCCGCTGGAAGAGCGCCGCGTCACGATTTCGCGGGCTAAGGTGAGCATCGACTTTCCGGCCAACTTCATGCTTATCGCCAGCATGAACCCCTGCCCTTGCGGCTACTACAATCATCCGGAGAAAGAATGCGTGTGCGGTCCAGGCGTGGTGCAGCGCTACCTCAACAAAGTTAGCGGCCCACTCCTCGACCGTATTGATCTGCACGTGGAAGTAACGCCTGTCACGTTCGACCAGATGACGGAAACGCGCAAAGCGGAATCGAGCCAGGAAATTCAGGTGCGTGTAGATCGCGCCCGGCAGGTGCAGGCGAAACGTTTCGAGACGTTTCCCGATATCTATTCCAACGCCATGATGCCGCCGCAGATGGTGAAAGACATTTGCCAGATCAACACGGCGGGCCGCACGCTGCTCAAAACGGCCATGGAGCGCCTCGGCCTTTCCGCCCGCGCCTACGACCGAATCCTGAAAGTGGCTCGCACCATCGCCGACCTCGGCGGCACCGACGACATCCGTATCGAGCACCTGGCCGAAGCCATTCAATACCGCAGTCTAGACCGTGAAGGGTGGGCAGGCTGATGCTGGTTTGAGCGTGGAGGAGTTTAAAGCTTTCTACACAGCATCCTCAGATTCCTCGCTTTGCTGGGCTTGACAAAATTCAACTAGAAATAAAAAAGCCTGTTTGCACGTTGCAAACAGGCTTTTTGGTGATCCCGCTGGGATTCGAACCCAGGACCCATACATTAAAAGTGTATTGCTCTACCAGCTGAGCTACAGAATCGTTTTCCCTGGACGAAGAAAATACTTTCTGCGGAAGGGATGGCAAAAGTACTAGGTGCGTTTGTTTCCTCCAAACTTTTTCTGTTCCGCGCCTACGTATGCCAGGTCTACCCGCCTTCAGCTTCCTAGCTTTCAGCAATATACTTCCGCAAATAAAATTTCAGAGCCTTGCTATCGAAACGGTCTTGCGCTAACAGAATAAGTGGGAGCTTTGCAATTCGAAACTCCTGCGGCCCGCCATGTATAAAGCGTTTCTGAAGCCCTTATTCTTTCAGCTCGATGCGGAGAAGGCGCATCATTTAGTCTTCGATAACTTGCAACGAATGCACCGGCTGCCAGGCGCTTCGGCGCTCATGCGCGGCCTCTACGATTTTCAGCACTTTAGTCTGGAGCGTGAAGTATTCGGGTTGAAGTTTCGCAATCCGGTGGGGCTGGCGGCCGGCCTCGACAAAAACGCGGAACTGACGCGGGAGTTAGGTGCGCTAGGTTTCGGCTTCGTGGAAATTGGGACCGTGACGCCCAGGCCGCAGCCCGGCAATCCACTGCCGCGCCTGTTCCGGCTCCCCCAGGATGAGGCGCTGCTGAATCGCATGGGCTTCAACAACGATGGGGCCCATGTGGTGGCTGAACGGCTACGGCAACGGCGCGGACCCGGTCTCATCATCGGGGGCAATATTGGCAAGAACAAAGACACGCCTAATGAGGAAGCGGCTCAGGATTACGTAGCCTGCGTGGAAGCTCTACACGCGGTAGTCGATTATTTCGTGGTAAACGTGTCGTCGCCGAATACGCCGGGGCTGCGGCAGCTCCAGGAGCGGGAGCCGCTGATTCGGCTGCTCCAACAGGTGCAAGAGCGCAACGCTACCCTGCCCACACCCCGCCCGCTACTGCTCAAAATAGCGCCCGACCTCACCGATTCCCAGCTCGACGACATTTTGCTCATTGCCCGCGAAACGCAACTCAGCGGCCTGGTCGCCACCAACACCACCATCAGCCGCGCCGGTCTGCAAACGGCCGATGGGCACGTCAGCAGTTTGGGCGCCGGGGGCCTGAGTGGCCGGCCACTGCGCCAGCGCGCCACCGATGTGATTCGCTATTTGCACCGCCACAGCCAGGGTGCGCTGCCCATTATTGGCGTGGGCGGCATTCACTCGCCAGCCGATGCGCAGGAGAAGCTAGCAGCTGGGGCCTCACTGGTACAGCTCTATACTGGGTTTGTGTACGAGGGCCCGGGGCTAGTGAAACGCATCAACCAGCAATTAGCTCAGAAAAGCAACCAAGCCAAGTAGCGTCTCAGGCGCTACAGCTTCACGCCGACTTTCCACTCTACTACATCGGCGGAGCCACGGTGCACTTTCAGGTCCACGGCACCGAATAACTGTTCCGTGAAGTGATATTTCAGGCCTAGGCGCTCGTAGTAGAACTTGTTGGACTTGTAGGGATTATAGAAGTAGAAGCCCAAGTGCGACACGAAGGCTAGCCGCCCGAACAATAGCTCATGCCCAACAACGACACCGGCTTTCTTCACGTCGGGTAGGTTGTCGGTGGTGCGAGCCGTGTCACGAAGCTCCGAGCGGAGGCTTCGGTCGTAGAAACCCTCTATACCCGCCAGCAAGTTGCTTTTGCGCCCTACGCGCCGTCCTATTAATGCCGATACCGACTGCACCAAGTACTTCTCCCGATCAATGGGATTACGCTGTTTAAAGCCTAGGCTGGTACTCAGGTTCAGGAAGTTGCGACCGAGGTCAGCAGGTGTATCGTCGGTGGGTGCGGCAATGGGCACGAAGGGCCGCTGCTGATGGTAATTAAGGCCCACAAACACAGTAGGTAAGTTGATGCCGAAGTTGGGCTTGGTGGTGGCACCGTTGGAATAATGGTTCAGCCCCAGCCCCACTAATAGGCCGAGGTGCTCGGCCACCGCCATATCGTATTCCAATCGCAGCTGTATCGTAGCATTCAGCCGTGAACTGACGATGGTATTTTTATGGTTGGATTCGAGGTCGAAGGGATTCGAAAAGTACGCCAGCCCCGTGCCTAGCCGGAAATTCACTTCGTGTTTGGGGGTGCGCAGAAAGCTTTTATTGATGTAGATAGTGCTGGCGTACGACTTTCCTAGCGTCGGATTGTGGTAGTCGTAATACACCAGTGCCAGCCCTACTTTAGGGTAGCGGTACCAGGCATGCCAGGGCGCGGAGCCATTGGTTTGGCGCTGCACATTCAACTCAACACCAGTGGGGTGCGACACTGCCAGATGCTTGACGGCGGGGGTGTGGGCGAGAATGAAACTCCCCTGGGCATAGGCACCTAACACGACAGGGCCCGGCGCTACTTGCTGGGCTCGCAACGGCAAAGTGAGCAACAATAGCGTCAGCCCGAACAGCTCACACTTCCAACGTATATGCAACTTCATAATTCAACAGAGAGGGTGCGAAAATACGGATTGCTACAGTAGAGATAGAACCTATGTTGGAATATTAATTTTCTGTGGCGCTGTAACATTCTAGTATAATTTTTCGATAACAGCCCCTGGAAACGGCCCACTGAGGGCCCTATGGCCCAGGTTCGTGTCGTTCGTTTTGTGCATGTCACCTCATCCCCCCTACTAGCTATGAAAAAGTTTTTTGCCCTCACATTGGCTTTGGCTTCGGCCGCCACATTTGCTCATGCCCAAGATGCGGGCGGCTTCCGCATCGGCGTGAAAGCTGGCGCTACTTACTCGAACGTCTCCGGCGACGACGTGTCGCAGTTCACGGGTCCTAATTACAGCACCGACCTCGGCGACTACAAGCTCGGGTACAACGCTGGTGTATCGCTCAGCATTCCGCTCAGCAGCGACGGTTTCTTCTCCATTGCGCCCGAACTGCTCTACAACCGCAAAGGCTACGAAATCAAATCCAACCAGACCACCAACTTGCCCACCAACGTCTCCAAGATAGAGACTGAGCAACAGCGTGTATTGCACTACATCGACTTGCCTATTCTGGCTAAGATTAACGCAGGCGGGTTTTTCTTTGAACTAGGACCGCAGGTGAGCTACCTGTTTGGCTCGCGAGTAAAGAACCAAACAACAACCAAATACACGGACGGTACGAAAGACAAAAACGAAGACCGTTCGGAATTTGTGGATTACCTAGGCGGCATCCGCGGCGAGAAATACAAAGGTGACCTGTCGAACGTTGACATTAGCGGGCTGGCTGGTCTAGGTTACATGAGCGAAGGCGGCTTGAGCATAGGCTTACGCTACGCTCGTGGCTTCAATTCGCTCCTTGACACCAAGGACACCGACAACGAGCCCAAGGCTTTCAACAACGCCTATACGCTGCAAGTCGGTTATCTGATTCCGACCAAGTAGTAAGCTTCCGTAGTTTCTACCGCACCGGCCGCTCCATTCGTGGGGCGGCCGGTTTTTGTATGGGCATACCTACTGTTGAGAATAAGTAACAAAAACTCAACAATAATATAAGATTATACCAAAGGCATATAGTAATTTTGGGCGTTGCGGGGCGTCTCGCATTTTCCCCTCTCTCACATCCTTTTTCTATCTATGAAAAAAGTTTTTCTCTCTCTAGCCTTGGCCGCCGGTGTTGTATCGTTCAGCCACGCACAAGGTGTTAAAGTTGGTTTGAAAGGTGGTATCAACCTTTCTAATTTCTCTGGTGACGATGCCGAAGATTCTGCCTTGAAAATTGGGCCGCTAGTTGGTGCAACGCTAAACTTAGGCATCAATGACATGATTTCGGTCCAGCCTGAGATCCTGTACTCTGTCAAAGGTGATCAGAGTGAAGACGATAGCGATTTCAAAATAAACGCCAGCTACATCGACGTCCCAGTACTGTTCCGAGTTGACGCTGAAGGTTTGTTCTTTGAAGCTGGCCCGCAACTAGGTGTCCTAGTCGCGGCGAAAGCCAAAGATGAAGACAATTCACAGGATGTCAAGGACTCTTTCAACACGATCGACTTCGGCTATGTAGCAGGCGTAGGTTACCAGTTGGATGGCGGCTTCAACCTTGGCCTGCGTTATAATGGTGGCATCACTAACGTGGCCAAAGAAGTGGAAATTTTGGGCACAAAAACCCAAGCGAAGGTTCGCAACAGTGCTTTTCAGTTCTATGTAGGCTACCGTTTCGGCGGTAAATAAGCTTCCCCTGACTTAATAGCAAAAAGCCCGTTTCCGTGTAGGAGGCGGGCTTTTTTTCTGGTTTACCAAACCATCTATACTACTCTATACAGAGTGTGAGCCGCCTTGCTGCTTCTCACTCTGGCACGCTTTTCGTCTTCCGGGGCCAACAGTGTAGTTTTCTTCACTCCTTTTGCTCCCCACTCATGAAACGTTCCCTGCTCTTCATCGGCGCACTCTCGACGGCCGCTGTTTTTTCTTCCTCTGCTGCTCATGCCCAGGGCGTGCGCCTGGGCCTGCGGGCCGGCGCTAACTACTCCAATCTGGCTGGCAACATCCAACACGAAAACACCTACAACAACAAAGTCGGCTTTCTGGGCGGCGTGATGCTGAACGCCGACGTAACCGGCGACGGGTTCTTCTCCATTCAGCCCGAACTACTGTACTCGCAGAAGGGCTTCGAGAACAAGCCCACCGCCTACGACAACACCATTGCTGGCATTGGCTATAAGGAACAGCGCGAAGGCAATGTCAACTACAATTACCTTGACTTGCCGGTGCTGCTCAAAATCAATGCGGGCGGGTTCTATCTGGAAGGTGGGCCGCAGGTATCATACTTACTCAGCTCCAGCAACGAAACCCGCGTGACACGCACCAACGCGCTTACGGGCCGGGCGGAGACCTTCGAGACGCAGAACAAAAACGACATCAGCCAACTCAACCGCACCGAGCTGGGCTACGCGGCTGGCCTCGGCTACCAGGCCGCCAATGGCCTCAGCCTGGGCCTGCGCTACACTGGCGCCTTCAATGATTTGGTGAAAAGCGGCACCGACGGCACCTATTTCAACGGCGACCTGAAAAACGCCCGCCATTCCGCGTTCCAAGCTTCCATTGGCTACCTGATTCCCAACAAGTAGGCTTCCCGTCTCTCTCCCGGTGCTACTTGTATAGCCCCTTTCCCGCGCGGAAAGGGGCTTTTTGCTGGTCTACCTAGCAGCCTCCACCGTTTTCCTCGTAGTTTTGTGCCCATACTCTCCTCTGGACTTTGCCCCATTTGCTACCTCATATGCAGAAACTGTTTCTGACCTTCGCCGTGTTGGCTGCTGCCACGGTGGGCGCCCACGCGCAAGACGTTGATTTTGGCTTGAAAGCAGGTGGCTCGCTCACCAACTTCACCGGCGACGCCGCCAAAGATTCTGAAAGTAAATTTGGCTTTCACGTGGGCCTGTTAGCTAATCTGGGCATCAACAGCACCTTCTCTATTCAGCCCGAATTGCTGTATTCGCAGAAAGGCGCGAAGGCCAACGTTGGCCCCATCGAAATAACCAGCAAGTTCAACTACATTGATGTGCCCGTACTAGTCCACGTGGATGCCCGCGGGCTGTTTTTTGAGCTAGGCCCGCAGATTGGGTTCTTGGTAGCGGCCAAAGCAGAGTCTGGCAGCGTGTCGACGGATGTGAAAGACAGCTATAACTCCGTTGATTTTGGGTACGTGGGTGGTCTGGGTTATCAACTGTCGGGCGGCCCGGGCATTGGGCTGCGCTACAACGGTGGGTTTAGCAAAATTCCCAAGGAAATCACCCTCGGCAACACCACCATCCAATCTGACCTGCGCAACAGCGCCGTGCAGCTCTACGTCACTTACCTAATTGGTAAATAGCGCCGGTTTCCACCGCGCTTTCAGTAAGACGATAAGTAACAAAAAGGCCTCTGCACATGCAGAGGCCTTTTTGTTGAGCTGCTGATTTCTTCCAGCCTACTGCATAGCCGCCGCGTAGTTGCGGTAAAAGTGCGGGATGGTTTCGATGCCTTTCAGGAAGTTGAAAACGCCGTAATGCTCGTTGGGCGAGTGAATGGCGTCGGAGTCAAGGCCGAAACCGAGCAGCACGGTGTCGAGGCCCAGCTCGTTTTTGAACATGGCCACGATGGGAATGGAGCCACCGCCGCGAGTAGGAACGGGACGCTTGCCGAAGGTGGTTTCCATGGCGTCGGCCGCCGCTTTGTAGGCCACGGAGTCGGTGGGCGTTACCACGGGCTCGCCGCCGTGGTGGGGTTTCACGACTACCGTTACACCCGCCGGCGCGATGCTTTCGAAGTGGCGCTGGAACAGTTGCGTGATGTCGTCGGAAACCTGGTTGGGCACCAGGCGCATGGAAATCTTGGCGTGGGCCTTGGAGGCGATAACCGTTTTGGCGCCTTCGCCGGTGTAGCCGCCCCAAATGCCGTTCACGTCGAGCGTGGGCCGGATGCCGATGCGCTCCGTGGTGGTGTAGCCGGCCTCGCCGTGGATGTCTTTGAGGCCGATGCTCTGCTTGAATTCCTCGTCGGAGTGAGGCACGCGGTTTAGTTCGGCGCGTTCCTCGGCGTTCAGCTCGGCCACCTTGTCGTAGAAGCCGGGGATAGTGACGTGGTTGTTTTCGTCGTGCAGGCTGGCAATCATCTTGCAGAGCACGTTGATGGGGTTGGGCACGGCCCCGCCGTAGAGGCCGGAGTGCAAGTCGCGGTTCGGGCCGGTTACTTCTACCTCCACGTAGCTCATACCGCGCAGGCCCACCTCAATGCTGGGCTGGTCGTTGGCCAGCATGCCGGTGTCGGAAATCAGAATCACGTCGGCCTTCAGTCTCTCTTTGTTGGCCCGCACGAAGAGGCCGAGGTTGTTGGAGCCGATTTCCTCTTCGCCTTCCACCATGATCTTCACGTTGCAGGGTGCGCCGCCGTTCTTGAGCATGGTTTCCAGCGCTTTCACATGCATATACACTTGGCCTTTGTCGTCGCAGGCGCCGCGGGCGTAGATTTTTTCGTCTTTGATGACCGGCTCGAAAGGCGGCGAGTTCCACAGCTCGTAAGGGTCGGCGGGCTGCACATCGTAGTGGCCGTAGACGAGCACCGTGGGCAGGCTAGGGTCGATGATTTTCTCGCCGTACACGATGGGGTTGCCGGCCGTGGGGCACAGCTCCACGTTCTCGACGCCAATTTCTTCGAGGCGGGTCTTGAGGTAGTCGGCCGCCTTCAGCACGTCGCCGTGAAACTTAGGATCGGCGGATACGGACGGGATACGCAGCCAGTCGAGCAGCTCGCTCAGGAAACGGTCTTTGTTGTCTTCGAGGTAAGAAGCCATGCGGGCAGTACGGGTTAGTTGGGAATCTGGGGTAAAAGTAACAAGGATTTGCCCGCACCAGCAGGCGCCTTTTCACCTTTACGCTTCCCGTGATACCACTACACCACCAGCTAATACACCGTTTTATGAATACCTTCCTCGCTCACATGGAGCAGGAACTGACTTCGTACACCACTAAGCTTCCCGTTGAGGCGGCGCTACAGGCGTACATCGAATGCTTCTGGATGCAGCCAGCTAGTGAGCTGGTCTCGCACCAGCGTATCCTACCCGACGGCTGCACCGATATCATCTACTGTCTACCCCCGCTGCGTACGGCTGGTAACGGCATGGTCCATCGGCCGGGCGCTTATTTGGTAGGTACCATGACTACGGCTCAACGTCCTTCCGCCGTAGTGCAAACGGCTGACTTGCTGGGCATCCGGTTCCGGCCGGGCGGCATCTATCCTTTCCTGAAATTACGGCTGTCGGCTTTTACAAACCGGATGTTGCCGCTGGCCTCCGCCGTACCGGGGCAGGACTGGGAAGCCGACCTAGCCACCCAGCCAACCTGGGCGCAACGGCTAAGCGCACTGGAGGAACTGTTGCTTGCTCGGTTGCCGCTTCAGGCCCGCACCGTGGCCCCTGCTATGCCGTGGGCCGAGTTTCTGCAAGCTTCGGATGGGCCGGATGTGCTGGATCAATTGGCTTCGCAGGCGGGCGTGAGTCGGCGCCACCTGGCCCGGCAGTTCGGGCAATACGTGGGCGTAGCGCCTAAAATGCTAAGCCGTATTCTCCGCTTTCGTCGCTTGTGCGGCATCCTCCGCAACCACCCCCAGGATAGTCTCATGGGCATTGCCTTCGACCAGGGCTACACCGACCACGCCCACCTGACCAAAGAATTCAAGAAATTCAGCGGCCTGCCGCCCACGGCGTTTTTCAGGAGCAAGTAAAAACCAGTAGCGCGAAGCTCTGGCCGAAATAGACATGTCCGGTTTTTACAAAAGCGCCGGGGTACTGGGCGTCTACTTTTGTGCCAACCATTGCAACTTCATATGATTCGTTGGCTTCCCGGCCTTGCTGCCGCCTTGGGTAGCCTTGGTCTCCTTTTCCTCAACTTTTCTTCTCCGCCCACTCCCGCTACCATGCTCCAGCTCACTCCCAATCTCATGGTGAAAGACGTACGCCAAACCGTCGAATTTTACCAGCGCCACCTCGGCTTTCAGGTGCTTACTACCGTTCCTGAACAAGCTCCTTATGCCTTTGCGCTGGTGCAAGCGGGCCAAGTGCAACTCATGTTTCAGGAAGAGAAGAGCCTCAAAGAAGAATACCCCGTACTCGACTCCAAACAGCCAGGACCAGGTCTCACACTTTATATAAAGGTGCAGGACGTCAACCACCTCTACGAGCAGCTAAAAGGCCAAGTTCAGATTCTGAAAACTCCGCACAAAATGTTTTACGGCGCCACCGAATTCGCTATTCAGGACAACAACGGCTACGTGCTCACGCTCTCCGGCGAATAGCCAAACGGCAACTGCCTGCCATGCCCACGCCCCGGTCACCTTGCGGTAGTCGGGGCGTGGGCATGCGCGTGATATAGCATGGTACCGGATAAGGATGCAGTGCCAGAGCACTAGATGGGTGCTGGGCGCCCCCAGAATCAGTTGCTTTCGGTAGGAATTCGATAACCTGCGCTTAACCCAGAAGTGACATTGAAAGCGAATTTTTGGGTTCACTATTCCAACCCATCATGCATAAGATTCTTTACCTGGTTGCCGTAGCTTGCACGCTGATGACTACTGCCTGCCAAGACGACGATGATAGTGCACCCGCACAATACAAAACGCTCGACGGCAGGGCTCCTTTAGTCATTGCGCACCGTGGTGCTTCGGGCCTATATCCGGAGCATACTTTAGAAGCCTACAAGGCAGCCATTGAGCAGGGTGCCGATTTTGTGGAACAGGATCTGGTGCTCACCAAAGACCAGGTGCTGATTTGCCGACACGAGCCCATGCTCTCCGGCACCACCAACGTGGCCGACAAGCCTGAATTCGCAAACCGCAAAACCACCAAAATCCTGGACGGCGTATCGACCACCGACTGGTTTGCCAATGACTTCACCCTGGCCGAAATCAAAACCTTGCGGGCCAAACAGGCCATGGCCGACCGGCCACAACAGTATAACGGGCAGTATTTGATTCCTACCTTTCAGGAAGTAATTGATCTGGTGAAGGCGCAGTCCTTGGCAACAGGCCGGACCATCGGCATCTACCCCGAAACCAAGCACCCTACCTTCCACGAGAGCCAGGGCTTGCCTTTAACCAGCAAGTTGATGGAAGCTCTTACCGCCGCTGGCTGGAACAGCAAGGAAGCGCCCGTGTACGTGCAGTCGTTTGAGGTGAGCAACCTGCGCACCATCCGCAGCCAGTACCGCTCGACGGTGAAAATAGTGCAGCTCTACGACGCCTACGACGTGGCTGAGAACGGCAGCATGGTGATGACGGCTCCCAACGGGCAGCCGTACGATTTCGTGGTGGCGGGCGATGCGCGCACCTACAACGACCTCGCCACCGATGCCGGCCTGGATTTCGTGAAAACCTACGCCGATGGTATTGGCCCCTGGAAGCCCTTCATCCAGTCCTACGTAGCCTCCACCAAAGCCTCGCTGCCTGCCACGTCGCTCATTGAGCGGGCCCACCAGCGCGGCCTGATTGTGCACGCCTACACTTTCCGCAACGAAAGCCGGTACCTGCTGCCCGCCTACAACAACGACCCCAAGGCGGAGTACAAAAACTTCTACAACCTAGGCCTCGACGGCGTCTTCACCGACTTCACCGCCACCGCTGTAGAAGCCAAATAACTCTTCCTTCGATTTGTGGCCCGGGCTTCGGTCCGCAGTTCCTGTACCGTGGCGAAGTCCGTCACGAAATTGGGCTGCGGACTAAAGTCCGGGCCACAGTTCGTTAGGCGGCTTGAGTTGCGGCGGCGGGCGGCCCAGCCCCATTCCCGCTAACGTCAGACGAACATCTTGCACGGCTGTGCCCAATGGCATATTACGTTGGCAGGTTTCAACCAGCGCCAGCGTAGTTCGGCTTGTGGGCAGGTGCAGCCCATACTACTTTTTCCACGGCAGCGGCACTTTGCTTTCGGTGCCGGCGCGGAGGCGGCCGATGTTGGCGCGGTGGGTGTAAATGAGCAGGGCCGCCAGCACAAAACCAAACCACACGAGCAGCTGATTCTGGGGCCGGAACGGGGGTAGCAATTGCAGCAGCGCGAAGGCCACACCCGCCGTCATGGAAGAGAGCGAAACGTATTGAGTTGTGGCCAGCACTGCCAGAAATACTAGGATGCAAATGCCCACCGTAGCAGGCGCGATGGCCAGCATCATGCCCAGCACCGTAGCCACGCCCTTGCCGCCCCGGAACCCCGCAAACACCGGGTAGATGTGCCCCACTATAGCCAAAATGCCGCAAGCCAGCTGGAAATACAGCAGCTGCCCCGGCGCAATAGCGCCCTGCCGCAGCATAAGCAGCGCCAGCGACGTAGCGGCCCAGCCCTTGAGCACATCAATGGCCATGACAAAAGAGCCCGGCTTTTTGCCCAATACTCGGAAGGTGTTGGTGGCGCCGGCATTGCCAGAGCCATGCTCTCGAATGTCGAGGCCGAAGAAGCGGCGGCCCACCCACAGGGCCGTTGGGATGGAGCCGAGCAGATAGGCGGCCACGAGCAGACCGAGGATGAGCGGGATGTTCATGCGGGTAAATGTAGGGCGGCGCAACGTAGCGCGGAAATCCGTTCCGCGCCTGAGCGGAGCGAGTATTTGGGCTAGGCCTTTCGGTGCCGTGGTGTGTACGCGTAAGAACTCGCTACGCTCGGGCGCGGAATGAATTTCCGCGCTACAGCAAAAACGCCCCAGTCAGAGACTGGGGCGTTTTGGTAGTTAAGAATCACCGAAAGGGTCGTCTTCTTTCTTTTTCTTCTTGCCTTCCTCCTTCTTCTTTTTCTCCTCCTCTTTTTTCAGTCGATCTTCTTCTTTCTTAGCCTGCTTAGCATCCACGGGGGGCTCATCGGTAGGCTCGGGTTCGGCCGCTTTTTCCTTCTTCTTTTTCGACGTGTCTTCCGCAGGAGCGGCGGCTTTAGTTGGGGGGGCTGGCGTGGTAGGTTCGGCAGCCTTCTTCTTTTTGGGGTCCTCGGCCGGAGCAGCCTTGGCATCACCGCCGCCGAAGGGGTCATTGGCGTCGGCGGTGGCTTCCTTCTTGCTTTTTTTCTTCTTATCTACTGGCGCTTCTTCTATCGGCATGCCATCGGCGTCGAAGGCGGGCTCATTGCCCTTCTTCTTTTTCTTCTTGTCCTGGTCGAAATCGAAGTTGCCGGTGCCAGCCGGGGCCGACGTAACGGTGGTCTTTTTCTTCTTGGGGTCCTCGCGCAGGTAGTCTTTGCGGAAGTGGTTCAGGAAGAGCTGTACTTCCTGGTCGTCACCGAGGAAGAAGCCGTACTGCGTAGCCGTGTTGTAGTCGCCTTTGGCTTTGAGGCCGATGATTTCGTCGAAGGATCCGTGCTGAGCCTTCGCTAGCAGGGCCGTACCCGAATACTTGAGGAAATACCAGGTTTGCGGCTCCGCTTCGAGGTAGAGCACTACTTCGTCCACGTTGTTTTCGCCCTTATGAATCTCAATGTGCCCGTCGATTAGCGCGTTCAAGTCCTTCTTGCCCACGCTGATGAGGCCAATTTTACCCACCGAATACCAGGCATTGAACTTCTCGCTCCAGCGCAGATCCACTTTGTTGAGCACGATGGTGTGCAGCAGCTTGGGCGAAATCTTCTGCAAAGGCTCATACTTAGTCCGCTTCTCAGTGTAGGTCTGCACCGTTCTGCTGCCCATGAACTCGCCGAGCTTGTAGAGTTCCGCCTGGGAGCCATTGAGAGCCTCCGGCGCGCCTTTGGTGTTGACGCCCATATCCAGGCCCATGGCCTCAACCGCCTTTTCAGGGATGTTGATGTCGAAGGCCATGAAGGTATCCAACGCGTAACGGCTGCTGTCAGGCTTGGCCCGGCCCACGCCCGAAGCCGCCATGTTATAGTCCTTGGTGGAATTGATGAAATTGAGTTTGCCCCGGAACCGCAGTTCCTGCGTGGAATCGGAGAAGCTCATGACCGAACCCTCGTAGATGTTGGGGTTGGCGATGTCGTGCTTGGCGATGGTGAAGAGGCCCTTCTTCTGGTCGTACGAGAGGGAACCGGCCACCTGGAACAAATTCTTGTCCGTGATATCCGTTTTGGGGCCCACGTAGAGCGGATACACCTTACCCGTACTCTCCGACATAAACAGGCCCGTGAACAGCTGGTCGTCGGCGGCTTTAGCTCCTGGCTCCGGGATGCGCAGCCGCACGGCTTTGGGGTCGATGGAGTCCTGCACCGCAAACCAGTCGGAGGCCGTGGGCGATTTGCTGAATTCGAGGCGGGCCTGCCCATCGAAGGTGAAACCGCGGCGCTTGGAATTCATGTTCACCCCACCCCGGTAGGCAATGCGGGGCGCCAGGTGAAATTTCTCCTTGGCATCGATGGTAGCCACGGCCACCGTGGGCGGTGCCGGCGCCACGTCGTTGTCGGCGTTGTTCTTGTCTTTCTTCAGCAGCCCGCCTTTCTTGGCCTTGCTCCCTAGCCCCACCGCCGTAGAGTCGACTCTGAAGTTGGCGAACTTAATGGCGAAGGAATCGGCGGCGGCGTTTTTGTAGCTGTAGAGGGCATTGCCGGTGAAGGCATTGCGCGAAAGCACCTTGATTTCGCCCTTGTACAGCTTATGGAACTTGGCCAGCGTATCCATCACGATGTTGGCGTTCTGGAAGGTCCGCATCTGGGCGTTGGCCAGCAGATATACTTTGTTGGAGTCGGGCTCAATCCAGGCATCAGCCGCAGCAATGTAGGGCACGCCGCCCGCCACGAGGCGGTAGCGCGACAGGTCGTAGACGCCGCTGGCGGCCCGGAACTTGAGGCCGTTCTGCTCTTTCTTGGTGGAGTAGAAGTAGGAGCGCGTGGAGTCGGCGCCGGGCGCCACTTTCAGCTGCACAATCTTCTTCTTGAAGTCCCACTTACCACCCGAGAGCGTGGTTTTGTAGTCGGAATACGGCAGGTCGATGCTGGACTTGTTGTCGCCTTCTTCGCGGGCAAAGGTGGTGTTGCCGTTCTTCACGTCGTACGTGAAGGCCACGTTGTTGGCCGTAAGCGCGGGCTTGTTCGGCTCCGCCGACTTGATACTAAGCGTCGATTTCTTACCCGTGTAGGAGCTAGGCTTGAAGGAGATGAGTGTGGACCGGATAAAGGACTGCGGGCCTTCCATGCCGCCGTCGCCGTAGAGGCCGCCGGGTGAGAGCGTAGCCGTGCCGCGGAAACTGTACTGGTCGCCGTAGAGCTTCATGGCCATGCCTTTGGGCTGCGTGCTCAGGTACATGGAGTCCTGCTTCACGGCCCACTTCATCTGGTAGCCGGGCGGCAGCGTCACCTTCGTGAACTCAGTGCCATTGAGCGGCCCCGGCAAAATGGTGCCCGACTTACCCACCGTCACGACGGAGTCTTTGTAGAAGATGAACTGCTCGCTATTAAGTGTGGCGGTGAGGTACTTCATGTCGCCGACGCCCTGAATACCGCGGTTGCTCATGCGCACCTTGTTGAAGAGGCGCGCTTTGCCGCCGTATACGGGCACGCCGTCTTTGGGTAGGTTGTAGACGAAGCCCAACGAGCCATCTTCTTGCAGAATCAGCTTGGTTTTGATGTCGGGGATGATGCCGCCCGACACGAAAGTACCTTTGAAGCCTACCGCCGAACGGTTCTTGTTGTTGAGCGAGTCGAGCTTGAAGGGCGGAATATCGAAGTAGATGGTGGTGTCGTAGGCGCCGCCGAGCACTTCGGGTTTGTTGAAGAACACGTAAGCCCCGGTGGTAGCATCGAACGATGGATACGCGCCTAGCTTCTTGCGGCCCGATTTGTTGTTGGGGTGATTGATGTAAAGCTTACCGGCCGATTCTTTTTTCTTGTTGGTGAGGGTGAAGTCGGTGTCTTTGCGGGCCTTCATCACCGAGCCCTTGGAGTTTTTGCCCTTCACGATAATGGAGTCAATCTTCGCCAGATCGATGAAAAAGCCATCGTAATCGAACTTGAACTCCTTGCCCTTGAACACGAAAGCCGAGGCCACTACGGTGCCATTGAACAGAATGCCCCGGTTTTTCTGAATGCGGATGATGCTGGAGTCCGGCTTCACGAACACCGTCACGGAATCGTCGGAGAAGTTGAAGCGCTCCACGCCCCGCACCGTGAGGTCGTTGTTCTGGAGGTTGAGGGTGGCGTTTTTGCCGGAGGGCGAAAGGCTCTTGATGGCAATGTGGTCGTAGTCCTTTTTGCCCCGGCTCGAACTCACGTAGTGCATGGCTTTGGGCCGCAACGTAATCTGCTGGGTCTGCGGGTTCCAGTCGACGTAGCCGTCGCGGGCGAGGCCGGCAGCGGCGGAGCGCACGTTGGCAGGTTGCAGCTTCCGGTAGGTAGCCACGTCCTGCACCGTAAAGCGCCGCACGTTGCCGTTTTCGGCGCTGTAGCCCACCATCATCTGCAAGGGATGCAGCTTGTTGATGGACTTGATTTGCTGGTAGCGGGTACTGGTGTAAAATTCTTTCGATTCGAAGTTGGCCGTAACCTGATTTTTGGCCGTCAGAATGGTGAAGTCGATGTAGGGCGTACGGATGGGCCACGTCAGCATCTCCGACGTAATTTCCATCTGGTGGTAGGAGTCGTAGTAAGGCGTGGTTTTGTAGAGGCCGTTTTCGCGGGTGAGTTGGAGCTGCTCGTTCTTCTTTCCGTATTTCAGCTTCACACCGGGGTGCGTAAGCGAGTCGATCTTATCCTGGAAAATCGTGACCGAAGCCCGCTCCGCCGTGATGATGGAGTCGCCGAGCACGTAGGCCCGGCTGGCGGCCCGAAATTTGGGCTTGCCGTCCACGTCCACGAAAATCCGCGACAGAGACCCATCCAACGAAGCCGACAACGTGCGGCCCCCAGCTATAGAGAAGCCTCCGTAGTAGCGGATGTTGGTGCCGATGTTCTTGACGCGAGCATCGTTGGTGAGTGAGATGAAGCGCGGATAGCCGGAGTCCGTAGCGCCCGGCTTTTTCTTCACGTTTTTGTAGGACAACGCGCCCTTAATAGGCGCTTCCAACACGGCCGGATACGTCAGTATCACGGGTTCCGCTGTGAATTCGGCCTTGTTTAGATCGAAGTCATAAGTAGTGAATTCGGCGCTAACTGGGTTGCCTTTTATCTGCCAATCGTACTTGCCGCCGTAGCCCACGAACTTGCCGGTCTGCGGCACCACGGCCCCACTGGTTTTCTTGATGGTTGTAGAATCGGAGCTGCTGGAGATAACCAAATCGGCATCCTTGAGCACCAGTACCGGCCCGCGGGTGGGCGGCGCCACGTAGTTGTCGAAGTAAGGCGCGGGTTGAAACGCGGGCTCCGGCTCGGGTGCTTTGGCAGCGGGAGCGGCACCAGCTTTGGCGGGCGCAGTTTTAGCGGGTGTTTTCTTCGGGCTTCCCCAGCCATCATTACTATCGCCCCAGCCGCTGCCGCCGCTGCTGCTCCAGAGGTCGGCACTGTCCCAACCATCGGAGCTGCGCTTCTTGGGGGTCGCTTTCTTGGCGGGAGCTGGTTTGGCGCCCGGCTTCACGTCCAGCGGCTTGGTTTCGACGGCGGCTGGCGCCGGAGCCGGAACTGGCGCCGGAGTTGGCGCGGCGGGAGCCAGACTCGGCATGTCCTGGTCGTTGTAGGCGAAGGAAAAGCTGCCCCCCACTACGCGCAACGTGCTGTAGCGCGAGCGGTAGAGATACTTGGTATCCAGAAACTGCGCGGCGGAGCTGATGAACTTGGCGGCTTCGGGGCCGGGGTCGCGCTGTACGGTTTTAGTTACGACGGCCAGGAACTCGTCCATCTGCGGGTCGGTGAATTTCTGGTACAAGGCCCCCGCTATAATGGCTTGGTAAAGCATTTCCAAGTGCGGGCGGGGTTTGTAGCCTAGCTTCAGCATCTGCTGCGAAAGCACTACAATGTTGCCCTGCTGGGTGGCAGTAAGCTCGTTGCTGCCCCAAAGCTGCTGGAAATTAGCGCCGGTGGCTTTGGCAGCCGCGTTGTTGCTGGCCGCCATCATTAGCTGCACGTCCTGGATGAACTGCGCAGGCTCAGAGGAGAGCTTACCAGTAAATCGGGCAGCCGGAGCGGCCGGAGCCGTGGGCTGCTGTTTGGGTGGTTGCGGCTTGGGCTGCTGAGCCAGCACCGGAGTGCTTAGCAGCAGCGCCGTTGCGCAAAGCCACCCGAAAACGAATTGCTTCATAGGAAATTCCGTCGGAACCTGATTAGTCGCCTACAATTTCGGTAATAGTCGGCATACTAAGAGAGGTGGATGCTGCCCAGATTTCATTTTGCTGGTTTTGGACTATTTAGCCCGGCTACCGTCCTACAACAAAATGCATTGCCGCCGTTTTGGCTACCTCATCTGTAGCGCAAAACGCAGTTTTTCGGGACGTTGTAAATTTCTTATAGACTTTACATTCGGAGTGGGCTAAAAGAGTATCTTTCCGGGCCGCATCTGCGTACCCAGAAAGGTAGAACCCTTTATTCCATTGTCTCATGCTCAACGCTGCTTCCCGGCTTTCTGCCCTCGCCCCGAACGCGCTGCTGCGCGTAGTTCAGAACTTACGCGACGATATCACCCAACGCCTGGGCAAATCTTCCGCCACGGTAGCCGAGTGGAAGGATATACTGCTTCTCGTCGACCCCGTGGTGCAAGTGCGCCCGGAGTGCGGCACCGTCATTGTGCAGCGCGGCCGCGCCGCCCTCGACCGGCTGGCCCGCCACTACCTCGTTCCCCCGCGCGACATACTGCCCAAGCTCAGCGCTAAAGCTTTGGTGCACGAAAATCCCGCCAACTACGGCCTCTCCGATGAGGAATGGCTGGCGCTTTGCCTCTGATTTAGAAGTGAGAGGTTGGAGTATTAGAAGTGAGACCTGAGAAGTTAGACTTCTTGCGTTTTCACTTTTTTGTAAGAAGGCCCGTTTCAGAAATCTGAAACGGGCCTTTTTCGTTGCTCCGGTCTGCCCGCTTTTTCGGCGGGCTGACCGGTCGCCGCAAGCTGATGTTGTTTGGTTTTGTTTGTTCTAGTGGCGCAATTCCTAATTCCGCGTACTTCATTGAACAAGCGGCGCGCACTTCGACCGTTCAGCCCGCCGAAAAAGCGGGCAGACCGGAGCCGGACAGCGCCTTACTTCATCACCTACTCACTTCATCACCCTAAAAAAACAGCGGATACCCAGTGGTTTTGGGTGCGGTGGCTTTGGTAGTGGAAACCGGCTTTTTCGGCGGCGGCGCGGATGAGGGGCAAGTCGTCTTCGTAGAAACCGGAGAAGAGAATGGGGCCGCCGGGCTTGAGGTACTGGGCGTAAGCGTCCATGTCTTCGAGCAGCACGTTGCGGTTGATGTTGGCCAAAATGAGGTCGAAAGGCTCCTCCCCTGCCAGCGCCGTAATGTCGCCGAGGCGGGCTTCCACTTTGTCCTGGACGTTGTTTTCGAGGGCGTTATCGGCGGCATTTTCAGCGGTCCAAGGTTCTACATCCACGGCCAGTACCGACGCGGCTCCTAGGTGCACGGCCATCACGGCCAAGATGCCGGTGCCGCAACCCATGTCGAGCACGCGCTTGCCGCGGTGGTCTACAGCCAGCTGGTTGGTAATCATGAGGGCCGTAGTGTCGTGGTGGCCGGTGCCGAAGGACATGCGCGGCATAATCACGATTTCGTATGGCAGGTCGGGGCGCGCCTCGTGGAAGGGCGCCCGCACCGATACTTTGTCGGCAATGACGAGGGGCTGAAAATTCTTTTCCCACTCGGCATTCCAGTTCTGGCGCGTAATCACGCGGTGCTCGTAGGTCACCTCGCCCTGGCCTTCGTAGCGGCTCATAATTTCGGCCACGGCGTCGGCCGAGAACTGGTCTTCATCAATGTAGGCGCAGAAACCTTCTTCGTTGTCTTCGAAGGTGTTATAGCCGACTTCAGCCAACTCGGCCACCAATATATCGGCCAATTCACGCGGGGTTTGTACGCGCACTTCTACAAAATCCATGGGTAGCAAGAAGGAAATGAACTCAGTGAATCCGGCCGGGCCGGGGGACAAAGTTCGCAGGAAAATATGGCCGCCACTGACCCTGACCACAAAAGCTCACCATCCTTCCACCTATCCATTTATATAAATAGTGCTTCTTTTGATGTTCCAATCCAACGCTTACCCCGTCAACACATCTATGAAAAAAACGACTCAGCTCCTGGCTACCGTCGCCCTGGTAGGTTTGCTCGCCGCCTGCGGTTCCAAAGAAAAAACCGAAGAAACAGCCATGGCCACTACGCCAGAAGCAACGACCACTGCACCAGCTACGGAGGCGGCCACCACCGCACCAGCCACTACCAGCGAAGCACCCGCCACCACTGCCGCCGCCACTTTCGACATTAATTCGCTGCCCGTTTCAACGGCCAATATGGGTGCTTTTCCTTATCTAAGCGGCTTGCAAGGCTACTCAGCCAGCAGCGGCAACAGCGAAGATTATGACTTTGAGCGGGCCTACGTGTACGACGGGAAAAATCTGGTGCCCATTGAAGGCAAAGTATCACAACGCTTCTTCCAGCCCGATAACGGCGCCAAAAAGGCTTCTGAACTGATGATACAGCGCAACTACGAAGCGCTGCTCAAAAATCTGGGCGCAACGAAGGTTTCCGGAGACAAAGTCCCGCGAGAGGTAATCGAAAAAATTGGCCAAGACGAAGTATACAAGCACGGCAAATGGTCCATCAGCACCGACCACATCACCGACACGTACGCCATTCGGCAGAAAGACAAGGAAGTATGGGTCCAGGTAACGGCTTTAGGCAGTGATGGAAACTACAACCTCACCGTGGCTGAGCGCGCCGCCATGCCCCAGCAAGCCACGGTGATACCCGCCGACGAGTTAAAAAAAAACTAGACACTGAAGGCCGCGCCACCCTCTACGTCAACTTCGACACCGATAAAACCACCATCCAGCCCGAATCAGAGCCGACGGTGGCAGAAGTGGTGACGTTGCTAAACCAGAACCCAACGCTACGCTTGGCGGTGCACGGCCACACCGACAATGCCGGTACGCCCGCCCACAACCAGCAGCTTTCCGAAGGCCGCGCCCAGTCGGTGGTAGCTTCGCTCACGCAGGCCGGTATTGCGGCCAGCCGCTTGCAAGCCGCCGGTTTCGGCCAAACCAAGCCGCTGGCTGATAATGCCACCGAGGAAGGCAAGGCCAAAAACCGCCGCGTAGAGCTGGTGAAGCTGTGAGATAGTAATGAGTAATGAGTATTGAGTAGTGAGACTTTTGTTCTACTGGTCCTATTAGGAATAGGATGAAAGTCTCACTACTCAATACCCACTACTCACTACTAAACTACTGTTTACGGCAGCCGGCGAAGGAGCGAACTTTGGTGTAATGAATACTGAAGTCGGCTACGCCTCGGTCATTGGAAACAAAGAGGACGTAATCGGCGAAGTCGCGGGCTTCGGTGAAATACCACAGGCCAGTTTTGTCGGCGAAGAGCTTGTTGTCTTCCTGAAATACTAGCACGTCGGCAAAAGCTTCTTCTGGCTCTTCGTACACGGTCCCGAAACAGAACCCACGCCGCCGCGAGTCACGCTCCAGGTACACAGAACCGAAGATGCGGCACGGCTCCAACGAGCCGGCGGGGGCGGCTACTGCCACAAACGGCACGGGCGGCTGCGGCCGAAACGGATTCAGGGCCAGCATGCCAGAAAGAAGGAGCGTGGTCAGCATTTGAGATATAGTGCTTAGTTGTTGGTGCTTGGTGCTTAGAGCACAAAGAGTTTGCCAGCGAGGAGTAGCTGAAAGGGAAAACTTAAACACCCACCAGCTACATTCCAGTTCTGACCTCTCTTCCTATGCACTAAGCACGAAGCACTACTCACTAGAAAGACTTAATGATTTCGGTGAAGTCGCGGGACTTGAGAGACGCGCCGCCGATGAGGCCGCCGTCTACGTCGGGTTGGCTGAACAGCTCGCGGGCGTTTTGCGCGTTGGCCGAGCCACCATACAGGATGGTCGTGTTTTCGGCGGCTTCGGCGTCGTAGGCGCGGGCTATCTGCTCCCGGATGAAGGCGTGCACTTCCTGCGCCTGGGCGCTAGTAGCCGTTTTGCCCGTCCCGATGGCCCAGATGGGCTCATAGGCAATTACTACCTGGTCGAACTCCTCGTTGGAAAGGTGAAACAGGCCTTCTTTCAATTGCTGGCTGATGAAGTCGAAAGTTTCGTCGGCCTCTCGGGTTTCCAGACTTTCACCCACGCAGAAGATAGGCTTGAGGCCGGCGGCCAATACGGCTTTCAGCTTTTGACTCAGCAGCTCGTTATCTTCTCGGAAATACTGGCGGCGCTCCGAGTGGCCTAGAATCACGTACTCCACCCCCACCGATTGCAGCATCTTCGCCGATACCTCGCCGGTGTAAGCGCCACTTTCTTTCTGGTGGCAATTTTGGGCGCCGAGGTGAAAGCGGCTGTTGGCGGGCAGCTGCTTGCTGATAGCCGACAAAAACGGAAACGGCGGGCAGATGACCACCTGCACCTCACTCGGGCCGGTTACTTCATCTTGCACCATATTGGTGATTTCCGACACCAGGGCGAGGCCGTCCTGGAGAGTCGTGTTCATTTTCCAGTTGCCGGCAACAAGGTTTTTACGCATCGCGAAAGAGGTGGAAGTTGAAGCCGCAAGTTAGCGGGTCTGCGCAGTAGCGCGAAGCATGTGTTAAGCAGGCAGTTGGTAGTGAGTGGTTGGTAGCAGGACAGCACACTATCGCCATCTCGTGTTTACTTGTCCAACATCTTATTACTTACGACCTACTACTTAAAAATTACACCCCAGCGGCACGGCGGCGCTGGCGCGAAGACAGCACAAAGCCCCCCAACGCGACAATCACCGCTCCTGCCAAAGCGGCCCAGCCTAGCTCGGGATAAGTTGCGCGCCGAGACACCCAGATAGCTATCAGCGCCCAAGCCACCACCAGCGGAAACGCCACTTCCAGAAACTGCCGGCTCACCAGCAACCCTAGCGCCACCACCACGGCCAACAGTACCAGCGTCAGCAGCACATTCACGTTTTCAGCGGGCCGCCAGCCAAGCTGTTGCAAACCAATAGTGATGTTGATAGTAGACGCCACCGAAATCCAGCCTAGGTACAGCGCAAACGGCAGGCTTGTCCAACGCGGGGCTTCCTCCGCCAGCACCCGCCGCCGCGCCCGGTCGTACACCACAATGAGCGCGCCCAGAATTACGAGCATAGTAAGCACACTGGGCAAAATCAACTCATAAGCAAACAGCACCACCCAGGTTGCCGTGGCCACCGACGCCAACGTGAGCGGCCGGGCCACAGCATCAGGTAGTGTTTTATGGCGTTGCGTGGGCAGCAGCTGCCACACCACGTACACCGTCAGGCTCAGAAAGATGAGGCCCCAGATGCTGAACGCGTAGCCGGCCGGCGTGAGCAGCGTTGGGTATTGCGCCGACACCGCACCCATGCTCTGCCCATTGAAAGGCCGGGCATTGGAATAGTAGTTCAGGATGATGTTGCCGAGCACTGTAGCCGCGGCCAGCCAGCGCCATGCGCGGCGGCCAGTCGTTGCATGGAGCACATGCGTCGAAGTTGAAGTAGCCAAAGTTTCCATAGAGCAGCAACCAATAAAGTCGGTTGTTGCTTACGCAACGGCCCGAGTAACCGTTAAGCTGGGCCAGCCTCCCACTGTATTTGCACCGCGTAGCTGCTGAAATGAGCATCGCGGCTCAGCAGTGTCAGATTCTCGCTCATGGCCTACGCAATGAGCAGCCGGTCGAACGGGTCCCGGTGGAGCTGTGGGAGGGTGAGCAGCTGGAATAGATGCTGGTCACTGATTTCGAGTATCGTAAAATCGAAAGACCGAACCAAGGCTACCCATTCCTGGTACGGCCGGGGCAGAACCAATTTGCCGAGACTATCCTTAATTCTATTTCCCACAAAGTTGCGCGGCTGATGACCATGCCGACTTTAACATCGGCAATCAACTCCGCCATTGCGGCGGGCAGGCGCGGGTCGTTGCTAGCGTACCATAACAGAGCGTGCGTATCCAGTAAATACGTATCCATCACATATAATCCGCGAAGTCCTCCAGCGGCTCGTCGAAGTCGTCAGCCATCCAGAGGCCTGCCCCCCGAGCAAAGCCTAGCGGCGCCCGAGTTTTAGGCGCCGACAACTCCGTTATTGTCTGCGCAATTTTTTGCAGCGCCACCTCATCCAACTGCTCAATGGCCGCAATGACTTCTTTTTTCTGCGCGTCGGTAATCATGGCTGCTCGGTTTGTTCTGTAAACTACGCAAAAGCCCCGGATGGTTCGCACCTAGGGTTGTTAATGCACTACTACAACAAGCCTTATCAGTTCCATAGCCTAGGGCTTCAGCCCTGGGAAACCAGCACGAGCCTTAACGTCCCAGGGCTGAAACCCTAGGCTACGGAATGACAGTTACAGCTTCTCGGCTAGGAAGCGGGCGGTATGGTTGCTGTCTTTCAGCTTTATCATGTCTTCCGGAGTGCCTTCGAAGAGAAGGTGGCCGCCGTTGATGCCGCCTTCGGGACCGAGGTCGATAAGCCAGTCGGCACACTTGATGATGTCCATGTTGTGCTCGATGATGAGCACCGAATTGCCTTGCTCCACCAGCGCGTTGAGGGCCGTCATCAGCTTGTTGATGTCGTGGAAGTGCAGGCCGGTGCTGGGCTCATCGAAGATGAAGAGAATCTTATCCTGCTGAAGCGTAGCGCCTTTGGTGAGAAAGGACGCCAGTTTCACGCGCTGCGCCTCGCCGCCGCTCAGCGTGTTGGCCGACTGTCCCAGGCGGATGTAGCCCAAACCCACGTCATCGAGAGGCTTGAGGCGCTCCACTATTTTCGGCTGGTCTTTGAAGAACTGAATGCTGTCCGCAATGGTCATTTCCAGCACTTCGTTGATGCCCTTGTCCTGGTATTTCACGTCCAGAATGTCCTGCTTGAACTTGCGCCCCTCGCAGGCTTCGCAGGTCAGGAAGATGTCGGCCATGAACTGCATTTCGATCTTCACCTGGCCCTCGCCCTGGCAGACTTCGCACCGGCCGCCATCAATGTTGAAGCTGAAGTGTGAGGGTTTGAAGCCCCGCGCTTTGGCTAGCTGCTGGTCGGCAAAGAGGCTACGAATGGCGTCGTAGGCTTTCACGTAGGTGACGGGGTTGGAGCGGCTGCTCTTGCCGATGGGGTTTTGATCCACGAATTCCACGTGCGTCACCTGGCCGTTTACGCCGGTGAGACGGTCGAATTTGCCAGTGGCTTCTCCTGCGCCACCGCCGAGCTGCTTGAGCAGGGCCGGCGCCAGAATGCGCCGAATGAGCGTGGACTTGCCGGAGCCGGACACTCCCGTTACCACCGTCATCACGTTCAGCGGAAATTTCACCGACACGTTCTTGAGGTTGTTTTCGCGGGCGCCGGTCAGCTCCAGCGCGTTGCGCCAGGGACGGCGCACTTTGGGCACCGTTACTTCCATGCGCCCGCTCAGGTACTGGCCCGTGTAGGTGTCGGAGGCCAGTACCTCGGCGTAGCTGCCCTGGAATTGCAGGATGCCGCCGCCGGAACCCGCGTCGGGCCCGATGTCGATGATTTGGTCGGCTTCTTCCATCATCTTCTCTTCGTGCTCCACCACAATCACGGTGTTGCCGAGCTGCTGCAAAGACCGCAGCACGCCAATCAGCTGCTCGGCATCCTTGGGGTGCAGGCCAATGGACGGCTCATCGAGAATGTACATGGAGCCCACCAGCGCCGAACCCAGCGAGGTAGCCAGGGAGATGCGCTGGCTCTCCCCGCCCGACAACGTGCTGCTCAGGCGGTTGAGGGTGAGGTAGCCCAGGCCCACGCGGTTCAGATACTCCAGGCGGTTGGTGATTTCCGTCACGAGGCGCTCGGCCACTTTGGCGTCGTGCTCGTCGAGGTTGAGGTTCTGGAAGAACTCCAGCGCTCGGCTCACCGGCAGCAGTACGAGGTCGGTGATGCTTTGGCCTTCGATTTTAACGTATTGCGCGTCTTTGCGCAGGCGGGTGCCGCGGCAGTCGGGGCAGGTGGTGCGGCCCCGGTAGCGGCTTTGCAGCACGCGGTACTGAATCTTGTGGGTCTGCGTAGCTACCCACTGAAAGTACGTGTCGAGGCCCTCGAAGTACTTGTTGCCTTTCCAGAGCAACTGGCGTTCGGCCTCGCTCAGCTCGTTGTAGGGCCGGTGAATGGGGAAGTCGAAGCGGATGCCGTTTTTGAGCAGGGGCTTGAGCCACTCGCTCTGCTTGTCGGTGCGCCACGGGGCAATGGCGCCTTCGTACACGGTCAGGCTCTTGTCGGGAATCACCAAGTCCTCATCAATACCGAGCACCGAGCCGAACCCCTCGCAGGTTTGGCAGGCGCCGTAGGGATTGTTGAAGGAAAAGAAATTGACGCTCGGCTCCTCGAACACTAAGCCGTCCAGCTCAAACCGGTCGGAGAAGACTCGTTGTTCGTCGTTCGTTTTTTGTTGTTCGTTGGCCTTTCCAGATCGTTGTTCGTTGTTTGTTGTTTGTTGTTCGTTGGCTTCTCCCTCACGAGAAACGGATAACGAATAACGAACAACGAGAGTCCCGTGGCCCTCGAAAAAGGCTGTTTGGACTGAGTCGGAAAGGCGGAACATCAGGTCCTCGTCGCCGGACTGGATGACGGCGCGGTCTATCATGATGTAGACCTCGCCCTGCACTTCGGGGTGGCCTTCGGCAAGCAGCTCTTCAATGAAGGCGGTTTCGCCGTTTACTACCACGCGGCTGTAGCCTTTTTGCAGCAGCAAATCCAGCTCCTTGCTCATGGGGCGGCCTTCTTCGGAGGGTAGCAGCGGGGCCAGCACCATCACGCGGGTGCCGCCGGGCAGTTGGAACAAGGAGTCCACCACGTCGGCCACGTTGTCTTTGCGCACCTGCTCCCCACTCACGGGCGAGAACGTGCGGCCCACGCGGGCGAAGAGCAGCTTGAGGTAGTCGTAAATCTCGGTGCTGGTGCCTACGGTGGAGCGGTTGTTCTTGATGCTGACCTTCTGCTCGATGGCAATGGCCGGCGAAATACCCCGGATATAGTCCACGTCGGGCTTGTCCATGCGGCCCAGAAACTGGCGGGCGTAGGAGCTGAGGCTCTCCACGTACATGCGCTGGCCCTCCGCGTACAGCGTGTCGAAGGCCAGCGACGACTTGCCGGAACCCGACAGCCCCGTGACCACGATAAACTTGTTGCGCGGCAGCGCCACGCTCAGGTTCTTGAGGTTATGCACCCGGGCATTCTTGATAAGGATGAACTCGCGTGGGTCGAGCTGGTCAATGGGGTCGGCTGCGGGGGCAGCCACTTGCAGAGCGGATTTGTCGGCCATAGACGGGTGAACAGCCGCAGCCGGGGGTTTGGTTTCGTACGGCGCGGTTTGGGTAGACGAAGGTACGGCGAGTTCTAGATGGTATTCGTCTGCTTTATAATACTGTTGGAAGAAATAAGCTCGTGTGACAATAATAAAGACAATATCTTGTATGCTGAAAGTATGTTACCGCTATAAAGAGTAGCAGCAATACGTACAATGGCGGCGATAAGGCTGCTTTCAACCTTTAAAATACATTTCATGACACCTCTCTTTGATAAAAATGCCGAGCTAGTATGCTGGCTTAGTAACGATAATAAGCACATCTTTGACATTCACATGTCTTGGGTCGCTTTTATTTCAAACAACAATATATGGACTGCGAATAGAAAAAATTGGGTTGGTATTTTGAATGGAACTAGCATAAGGGACATAAATGGGAAAACCGCATTTTGGAACTCACAAACTTCAATTTCTAACAGTCTAAAACCTATACGCCCAATAGCTCCACTAACTCCACTCAAACCTCTTAAACCCTTAAAACCATTAAAACCGTTGAAGCCATTAAGGCCGTTAGCGCCTTTAGGTGGTTGGTCTGATTTGAACTGGGAACAATTTATTAACTCATAGAACGATTACAATGGCACTACTCACGAAAAACGACCTTTATTATAAGGACTATTCTTGGACAACTATTCCAGGAGACAGTCCAAAAGTTTCTGGAGAACCAGACAGTACCCTATTGAGCAGAAAAGAAGGGTACGAAATTCTATATTTTGTTAATAAATTTTCTGAAAAACACAATTTTAAATTGAAAGCTTCAGCAATTAAAGCCGAAAAAATGATACGACAAGAATTACCTAGTAATATCCGCAGCCAAAAGGATATTAAAAAATGGATAGAGGATAATTGGAAATCCAGCAATGTGTAGAACATAGAGAATAATCACACTTTATAAAGTAGTCATTGATTTTAGTCGCGAAAGCAGCAAATAAGATTATCAACAAAGAAAACAAACAGTCCCACCAACTACCCAATGCCCACCACTCCCAACCAAAGCCCCCAGCAACTCTACCACGGCACAAAAGCCGATTTGAAACCGGGTGACCTTATTGAACCTGGCTTCAAGTCAAACTACGGTGCGCAGAAGAAGGCGGCTTATGTCTATCTGACTGCCACGCTGGATGCGGCTACCTGGGGGGCGGAGCTGGCCCTGGGCGAAGGGCGCGGCAGAATTTATATAGTAGAGCCGACCGGCCCGATAGAAGACGACCCCAACCTGACGGACAAGAAGTTTCCAGGCAACCCTACCAGGTCTTACCGCACCCGGCAGCCGCTGCGGGTTATTGGGGAGGTGGCGGAGTGGCAAGGGCACTCCGCCGAGCAACTCCGCGCCATGCAGGAGAATCTGGAGCGCCTCAAGCAACTCGGTATCGAGGCCATCGAAGACTGAGAAGAAAATACGAGCCGCAACTTTCTCAACCCATCCAGGTATTTTAAACCATGGATATCAGAGCCCTTATCACCGTTGACCCCGACATTTTGGGCGGCACCCCCGTCTTCGCCGGAACCCGGGTTCCGGTGGAGAGCTTGTTCGACCATTTAGAGGCCGGCGTACCGTTAGACGAGTTCCTGGACGACTTTCCTTCCGTAAGCAAAGCGCAGGCTATTGCCTTGCTCGACACCGCCAGCAGATTGCTGACCTCTAAAAATATAGAGCAATTGTATGCGGCTGTTGCTTGACGCCACAAGGGACCTCACCCCGAACCCACTCATCGCGCCGCCTATCCCACTACGGCAGCCGCGCGGCACAACCGCTGCAATCTAAGCCCCGCCCGACGACGCCAAGCACCTGTTGCCTCACGCCGAAGGCTCTTGCTACCTTACTGTAGCCTCAATTGCCATCTTCCAAACCCACGCCGCCGCGCCCGAAGCTCCGCCCAACATGGCCAAAGCAGCGGAATTAGCTAGTGGATGGACCTTCGGGAGCCCCAGACAGAGCTTTGGTTGCCCCAGACGGAGCTTCGGGAACTACAGACACAGCTTCGGAAGGTGCAGACGCGGCTTTGGGAGGTGCAGACAGAGCTTCGGAAGGTGCAGACGCGGCTTCGGAAGGTGCAGATGCAGTTTTGGTTGGGGAAGTTGGTTTATCTGCGGGGAAGGGGTAGATTCGGGTAGCTACTGCCGAGCTGGCAGGTGGCCTATTGTTTCTTTCTTAATTCCTCTTTCGTATGCTCGACAAAGAGCCGATTGCCGAATATCCCTTCTCGCAGGCTGAGCTGTGGCAGCGCTGCCTCGACCTCCAACCCGCCCTCGACCGCGATGCCGCCGCCCTGGCCGGGCGCGGCGTGACGGCGGCCCGCCTCCAGCAGTTCAAGGACGACACCGCCGAGTTTGGGGAAATGGAGCCCGACACGGTGCTGCAACAAGAAGGCGCGGCCGTGACCGACGAGAAAGACGCCACGCGGGTGGCACTGGAAACGGCCATGCAGCAAGTAATGGGCATCATTGCCAGCCAGGACGACCCGCGCACGGCCCGCTACAAGCGGTTTGGGGTAGCCAGCGTGACCACGCTCTCGGAGCCCAAGCTGAACCTGGCCGCGGCCATGCTAGTGAAGCAAGGCCGCAAGTACGTGGGCGAATACGCGGAGAAAGGGCTGACGGCGGCCCTGCTCGACGCGGTGGAAACCCAGCGCGAAGCCTTCGTAGACGGCCTCGTAGACCGCAAGGAGGCCGAAAGCACCCGCAGCAACGCCACGCGGGCGCGCATCCGGTTCGCCAATGGCCTGTACCGGCAGCTTGTGCAGCTCTGCGCCACCGGCAGCGCCTACTGGCAAACCAGCGACGCCACGAAAGCGGCCGAGTACGTGATAGCGCCCGCCGCCGCCAAGCCTACTCCCGCGCCGCAATAAGCCAGCGGCCCGGCGCTACCCATATCCAGAAAGGCCCGGTTGGCACGCTGCCAGCCGGGCCTTATCGTGCCAGTCGTTTCGTTAGAGCGGTTTCGGCATCAGTATACGGCGGCTGTTCCCGCCTCGGCGCAGGCTCATGCTGCAACCGCTCCAAGTGGTGGGGCGACGGACTAAAGTCCGTGCCACAAGCACTTGCCGGGTAGCTGTGGCACGGACTTCATTCCGTCGCCCGCCTTGGCACCCCTCTACCTGCCACGTACCAAGAGCGGTTCCGGAGTCAGGGTTCGGCGGCCGATTCCGCTTCTGTGTACACGCAGCCCGAAACGGCTCTGGTTTCGGATAGCGGAAAAAACACCAGTCAATTCCAGCTCGACCAAAAGTCCTTAAGCCTACTTAGCCCAAGTGGCCGCGTAGCGGCGGCAGGTTTGTAGAACACCAGGCCTGAAACGACCCCGCGCCGCGTCGCGGTGCCAGATGGGCGGGCGTCTCTGGCACCGCGACGCGGAGCTACTCCCGCCAACCAACTTGAGGCTACAAACCTGCCGCCGCGACGCGGCTGCTCCGCAACATGGGTAGCACGCTTGCCCCAAATGGCGGGGTGGCTACTTGCGGTAACCGGATTTACGCATACCAGCCTACCGCTCAGCCCCGGAGGGGCGGCATATCGGTAGTAGGGAGGCAGTAAAGAAGAATCGAGCCCTGTAGGGGCGGCACCTAGTAAGGTGGTTTGTCGGTGTCGCCCCTATGGGGCTTGGGATCATGCAGGCAATGAATGTACTACCGATATGCCGCCCCGCCGGGGCTTGCTCGTTACTATCGTTTCTCTACCGAATATGCCGCTCCGCCGGGGCTGAAACGAACCTGGGTACATTGGTTGCCCGACGCCCAACGCGTGGTTTTTCGGGCCTAGACAAGCTAGCAACGGACTTGAGGGGGTGGGAGTGCTTGAAAGGTTGGGGGCGAACTGTAGCGCGAAGCTCCGGCTTCGCGCATCGTTGCTGATGTTGAGCGAGGAATACTGTATTGTTGCAGCGACGTCGTTCAACGATGCGCGAAGCGGGAGCTTCGCGCTACTTCACCTCCGCCATGCCTACCGAAATCTGCAACACCGATATTACGCTGGAACGGTTTCCGGGCAAGGGGGGCTGGACGTACGCGCCGCTGCCGGCTACCGTGACGGCTCCTAAGACCTGGTTCAATCAGTTGCGGGTGAGTGGGCAGATTGACGAGTACGTGCTCGAAGAAGCGCATCTGATGGCTATGGGCAAGGGGCGGCTATTTCTGCCGGTGAAGGCCGCTATCCGGCAGCGCATCGGCAAGCAGGCCGGGGACGTGGTGCGATTGGTGTTGTTTCGGGCTGAGGAAGACGCCCCGCTGGCCGTATCCGAAGCCGATTTTCGGGAGTGTCTGGCCGAGGTGCCCGGCGCTTTGCCGGCCTACGAGCGGCTGAATCAGACCCAGCAGCAGGCTTGGGTAAGGTGGGTGGACACGGCAGCCACGGATGAGCAAAAAGTAACCCGCGCCGAAATGGCCTGCACCCGATTAGCGGCGGCCCTGACGAGTGCCGAGCCTTGCTTGCCACCTGCCTAAAGTTGGTGGAGCATGACGTGCTCGGCAGCGTAGCGCGCAAATGTGGGCCACGACCCAACCATTTGGCCGCAAACCAGACCCCAAGAAAATTCTAGCAGCCAAGATATTTTCAGGCCCATAGTAAGGCCGGGTAAATCACTGCCGAAAACCGACGATTGCACCTACAGCCGCTTTTTATGCTGCTCTAGCGACGAGTCGTGCTCTCTATGAGATGAGGCAGCCTACGGTTGCTCGGCTATAACGCGCGGCCAGTGAGTTCGTAGCAATAGCCTTATCACTCACCGTAGACTGTTTTGATCATGGCTCAGCTAAAAACCTTAACCGACTTACTCGCGCACGAAATTCAGGTGATGTACAGCGCCGAGAACCTGCTACTCGCTGGCATCCCGCGCATGATACAGCACACCGAAAACCAGCTGTTGAAGGACGCCTTCCTGGTGCACGTCAACGAAACCAAGCAGCAGGTGGAACGCCTCAAGCAAGCCGCCGACCAACTGGAAATTGACCCGGACGGTGACGGCAACCCGGGCATGAAAGGTCTGATTGCGGAAGGCGAGAAAGTGATGCACAAAGACGCCGAACCCGAAGTGCTTGACGCCACCCTCATTGCCGGCGCGCAGAAGATAGAGCACTATGAAATAGCCGGCTACGGCACCATTGTAGCCTTATCCAAACAGCTCGGCTACTCTGAGTTGGCCGACCTGTTCGAACTCTCGCTCGAAGAAGAAAAGAAAACCGATGCCCTGCTCACGCAGCTAGCCGTGCGCGCCGTGAACCCGCGCGCCGAGCAAGTGTAAGCGGCCCTTGTCGCAGACGCTGCTCCTACCCTCCTAACGCCCCGGACGATTTGGCTGAATGCCGCGTCCATCCCAACTCACCACCTATGAAAACTTCCCTGAGTATTATTCTCCTGCTGCTAGTCGGGCTACTGAGTAGCTGCTCGCCGTCGGTGGCCGTGCAGCAAAAACCGGGCACGGACTTCTCGAAGTACCGCACCTACGACTGGGCCAAAATGGACGTCAAATCGGCCAGCTCCCAAAACCCCATTTACTCAAGCAGCCTCAACGACGAGCAGATTCAGAGCGCCATCAACAGCGAACTGACGAAGCGCGGCCTACAACAGGCACAAGGCAAAGCCAAGCCCGATTTTTACATCTCCTATCACCTCTACATTGAGGAGGCGGAACGCACCGTGGCTAATCCGCCCGCGCCGGGGTTTGCGTATCCGTACGCGTTTTCTTACCGCGGCCGGTTTCTGCCCATCAACTACGGGTATTGGTACAGCACGCCGTATTACAACACCGGCTACCGCACCGAAACTTACGAGGAAGGCACCCTTATTCTGGATTTGGTGGATGCCCGCACCAACAACCTAGTGTGGCGCGGCTCCATGGCCAACGCCGTCAATAACCCAGCTCGTATCGGCGAAGAGTTTGCCAGAGCAGCCAAGGATATTCTAGAGAAATTTCCGGCCGGCACCAACAGATCCTGAGTTTAGTGCCTAGTGCTTGGATGCTAGAGCTTAGCTTACGCTGTTCAACTTTCAGCCGGCAGATTCTGGTATCGATCCGCATTGCAAGCAAACGGGCCGCCCAAGTTGGGCGGCCCGTTTGCTTTGGCGGCGCTACTAGATCCATTCAGAGACGGAGGCAGCAACTGCGCAGGAAGAAAGTACCTACTTTGGCGGGGCTATAGCTTGTCTTTCTTTTCCTTGCTTCCTTATGAATGGTGTTTCTGCTGCCTTGGGTGGTGTTTCCATGCTGGTGTTCGTGGTCTTGTGGTGTGTTGGCGTTGGCTTTTTGCTTTACCTCGGAGTACTCATACTACGCGTAATGGTGAAACTCAACGTGTACCTGCAACTCCTCATCGACAAAGAGCAGGAAGACCGGGAAGACTGAAATGGCAGCGTAGCGGCCGAGTTTTTACGCGAGGTTGCTGCTGCCGGAGCGGGAAGATTGCTCCACCTTCTTCCACAAGAAATACGAAGTGAACATAACCACCAGCGCAATAACGGCCGGAATTGTCGCGCCAAGGCTGCCATACACGAAGGCACAGGACGCGGCCGCGCCAATAAAGTTGATGGTGAAGCCCGCGTAGGCCCACTCCCGCAGCGTCCGGAACCGGGTCTGCACCAATGCCAGAGCGCCGAGAATCTTCGCTACGCCTAGAATCCTAAGGATGTACAGTGGGTAGCCCAGGTGGCGGATGGCTTCCTGGCCATTTTTCTCCCCCATTAGTGCCGTAACGCCGTTCAGCAGCATAAACGCCACGAAAAGAAGGGTGATGCTCCAGTACAGAATGGTAGTCGTTTTGGTCTTCGTAACAGGTTGAGCGGCAGAAGCGGTGGTGATGTTGATGGTTTCCATGACTTGTGGGGTTGAGGGTGAAATGAGTTGTTGAAAGGTTGTACAGGCTGCTTAGGATGTGCATCAGAGCCCACCTGTAGCCCAGAGTTTGAGTTTCGAGCTATGGAGCCGACGAGAAACTATTGCTGGTCGGGTTGGTAGGTGAGGACGATGACGCCCGTGCTGGTTGTTTGCGTGTTTGTGAGCTTTAGAGTGGCTTGGCTACCTTCCGTGAAGAGGCGCTGGCCGCTGCCTAGCACCACCGGATGCACCATGAGCCGGTACTCGTCGATGAGGTTGTGGGGCATGAGGGTGCGGACCAGCTCGCCGCTGCCGTAAATGAGAATGTCCTGGCCGGGCTCTTGCTTCAGGCGGGTCACTTCTTCCACCACGTTGCCTTGGAGAAGCCGCGCGTTCCAGTCCAAGGTGTCTAGGGTGGTGGAGGCGACAAACTTGGGTAGGCTGTTCATTCGATCTGCAAAGCCACCCTCGTCTTTCATAGTGGGCCAGGCGGCGGCGAAGCCCTGGTAGGTCACGCGGCCGAGCAGCAGCGAGTCGCAGGCGAATAGTAGGTCGTGCTGCATCTGGGCTAGCTCATCGCTCCAGTAAGGCACGGTCCAGGAAGGGTTTTCCATCACGCCGTCGAGCGACAAATACAGGGCTGCAATTACTTTTTTCATGGGGTTGAGGTGCTTGGAGCTGCCGTTGAGCTGTGCTGAAGTGGCCGCCTTCTTCGTGTTGATTTTCTTCTCTAATTAGGCCAACTGATTAGGCAGCCGCTGGCTCGTAGTTGAGCAGCCAGCTCATGCCGAATCGGTCGGTGAGCATACCGAAGGTGGCGTCCCAGCATGCCTCGGCCAGCGGCATCGTTACGGTGCCACCTTCCGCGAGCTGGTGGAAGCAGTGCGTTATATCCTCTGGGCGGTGAAAGTGCAGCGACAGCGCAACCGTGTTGCCGGGGGTAAGCTGCTGTAGGCCGGCATCGGAGGCCATTAGCACGAGGCTGCCGTTGGTCAGGCGCGCGTGCAACACGCCTTGCCGGGCTTCTTCCGGCATGTCGTTGCCGGCCGGGCTATCAGCGAAAGTCTGGATCTGTAGTTCGCCGCCCAGACATTGCTGGTAGAAGTGCATGGCTTCGCGGCAGTTGCCGTTGAAAGCGAGGTAAGGGGTCAGTTGGGGCGTTTGCATAAAACTGGAGGTTGAGTGAAAGATGCTGGTTGCTGCGTATCGGGCCGGCTCGCTACTAATCTTATTGACTATTTCTAGAGCCCTGATGCCAACAAAATTAGCAACTTCACCAGCCAAGGCGCGGGTGCAAATGCGACTATCTAGGGGTTGATTGCGACACCACATCGCGCTAGCTTTACTCATCATGAAGCACGTATCTATTCTGGTTCCGCAGGGCGCGGTGTTGGGCAGCATCGAGGGTCCACGCCTGGTTTTATCTGAGGTAAATGCCATGCTCAAGCGCCTCGGCAAGTCGCCGTTGTTCGACATCCACCTGGCTGGTTTGTCGACCGAAACGCTCATGTGCGGGGGTCTGTACACGGTGAGCACCACACTCCGCGCCACCGATATCACTCAAACCGATTTGGTCATCATCCCGGCCCTAGACGGCGACTTGCCAGCAGTGCTCGAAGCCAACCGGGAGTTTGTGCCCTGGATAATCGAGCAGTACAAAAAAGGCGCGGAAGTGGCTAGTCTGTGCATTGGGGCCTTTTTGCTGGCTTCCACCGGCCTTATCAACGGGCGGCAATGCACCACGCACTGGGCCGCCGTGCACGACTTCCGCCGCATGTTCCCGGATGTGGAGCTGGTAGAAGACAAGCTCATCACCGATGAGCACGGCATTTACTCCAGCGGCGGCGCCTTTTCCTACCTCAACCTAGTGCTCTACCTGATTGAGAAATATGTGGGCCGCGAAATGGCCGTTACCTGCGCCAAGGTCTTCCAAATTGATATTGAGCGGGTCAGTCAGTCGGCTTTCATCATCTTCCAGGGTCAGAAAGAGCACGGCGATGAGCTGGTGAAAAAGGCGCAGACCTATATCGAAGACAATTACCAGGAGAAAATAACCGTCGATGAGCTGGCCGATATGCTGGCGCTGGGGCGGCGCAACCTGGAGCGGCGTTTCAAGAAAGCCACCGCCAACTCCGTGGCCGAATACATTCAGCGCGTGAAAATAGAAGCGGCGAAAAACAGCCTGGAATCGTCGCGCGAGAACGTGAATGAGGTGATGTACACCGTAGGCTACACCGACCCCAAAGCCTTCCGCGTGACGTTCAAGCGCCTTACCGGCCTCTCGCCCATGCAATACCGCAACAAGTACAACCGCGAAAAAATCGTGGCTGTGTAAGCTAGTACCCTGGCATGCTGAGCAACGCGAAACATGGGGGTATTGTGTCAGCACGATAGAGCAACGGCAACACACGAGATGCTTCGTTGCTGCTTAATGGGCAGAAGGCTCAGCCGGACGATTCACTAGAAGACGTCCGAGACGCAGCAGACACTTTTTTTCGCCAGCACGCCCCTTGCCAACTACTCCTACCCTTGCGCAACTCGTTGCTAAATTCCGGCATTGGCTGGCGGATACGCACACGCCGGAGCAAATCAGCCAACTGCGCATTGATGATGCTGGCTATCCGGAGTGGAGCGAAATAGAAGCACATTTTGCTACGCTCATAGCGAATGATGAGCTATCCGCGCTGCCTCGGGCCGACCAAGTTAACTTGCTCTATCTAATTGCCCGAAATTGGGACCTCGGCACCATGATAGCATGGCTGTCGCCGAGTTATCCTTTGTCGAATGTTGGCTCATTGAGAGAGATAGACTTCCTGTTACTCGCCAACACGGCTTCTTCTCTCACTGCGGCGGAGTTCAGCGATGCGAGATACCAGTTCGCCGCTTCTTGCCAGAAATTCCCCGAGCTGACTACCGACATCCAACACGTACTGCTGGCTTTTTACCACGACCCGCACCTTTACACCAAAGGCTGCGCGCTAACTGCCCTAGGTAAATTACAGTACCCGCACATGAGAAATCTGCTGCGCGAATCATGGGAAAAGGTGGATGATGAGCATTATAAAATGCGTTGCCTGAGCGTTATAGCGGAGCACATCCGGGACGACGAATTGCTGCAAGAATACCTGGATACGGCTAGTCTTCTGCCCGGCGAGTACCTAGCAGCCTACGTTGCCAAGCTCAGAAAGACCAGCCGCCGATAACTTGTGGGCATTACGAGAGTTCAAAGGAACGTCGAAACTCCTAAGCTGGCGCTCCGACAGCGTCTTCTGAAGCCGCAGTAGTAGTGCTAAACAAACCAATACAACCGCGCAAAAGCAGTCAGCCTATGACGTTTTTACAAGTCTCGGGCATCTCGCTGCGGGAGAGAGGAAATGATGCTTTGCATGCTATCAGCTTCACGCAACGGCCGTTCCAGAAGCTGACCATAGCAGGCGAAACGGGTGCCGGCAAAAGCACGCTGCTGCAAGTTATAGCTGGCCAGGTGCAGCCCGATGCCGGCGAGGTCCGCTTCGATGGGGTCCGGGTGCGCGGGCCGCAGGAAGTGTTGGTGCCGGGCCACCCAGGCATTGCGTATCTGTCGCAGCAGTTTGAGTTGCCCAAGTTTCTGCGAGTCGAGCAAGCGTTGCGCTACGCCAATACCTTGTCGGTAGAGGAAGAGGCTGAGTTGTACGACGTGTGCCGCATTGCTCATCTGGCCACGCGCCGTACCGACCAGCTTTCGGGCGGCGAAAGGCAGCGGATTGCGCTAGCCAGGCTACTGCTCACCTCGCCTCGGCTGCTGCTGCTCGATGAGCCGTTCTCCAACCTCGACCGAGGCCACAAGCAAGAGCTGAAAGCCGTTATCGAAGACCTAGGCGAGCGGCTTGGCATCACTTGCATCCTCGTCTCCCACGACCCGCTGGACACGCTTTCCTGGGCCGATGAAATCCTGGTGCTCCGCGCTGGCCGGCTCGTGCAGCAAGGCCCACCCGCGCAGGTGTACGCGCAGCCAGCCGATGCTTACACCGCCGGCCTCTTTGGTGATTATAACCTACTTACTGGCCCGCTAGGCGCTTCATTCAGCAAGCTCATTGGCAGCAAGAAAAAGGGCAAGCACCTGCTCATTCGTCCCGAGAAACTAACGCTAGGCTCAGCAGAAGGCGGTGGCCTGCCGGGCACCGTGCGGGCCGTGCGGTTTTTCGGCAGCTACTCGGAGCTGGACGTGACGCTACGCGGCGGCCAAGTCACGGTGAAAGCCAGTGCGGCTGAAGTTGCGCCCGGTGCGGCAGTGGCAGTTTCCGTGCAGGCTGCTGATGTTTGGTATCTGTGAGTTCGGTTGGGCAGCTTTACCGGCTACATTCATCAAAACAAGACGGCCGAAGAATCCCAAGGTGGGGGTCTTCGGCCGTCTTGTTGAAAACTCCGACTAAAGCGGTAGCACGAACTAGGAATAAGACTCCGGCTCGTGAAAAGACAGCCCGTGGCGTTTCACGATTTCCTTAAGCCAATCGGGGGTGCTTTCTTCGTCGCGGGGAAATTCCTGGAAGTCAGCAACGAAGTCTTCTTCCGGCACCTCAATGCTGAACGACGGCTCATCGTACTCGAAGTCGATGTTGAATTTTCCGTCGCTCGTGATGCGCAGCTCGGCGGTGTACCATGCGCCCTTAAAAGGAGCTTCCTCGTACATCAAGCGGCGCAGCTTTTCGAAGCTGGGCGTGGCTTGCTCCTCGTACTCTAGGTCGTCGTCTTCAATGAGGTAAAACTCGGGCTTGGCTTTGTACACACCCGTCAGGTAGCTGACGTCTAGCTCGCCAAAAGTGTACAGGTTGCGGGAAACGACGGTGATAGTCTCCCACTCGTTGCTGGGCACGTTGGCCACGGCGAGTTGGCCGATGTGCTGGATAAGTTCTTGGATTTCGTCGGTCATAAGGTCGAAGGAAAGTCTGGCAGCAATTACGGGTTATTGATGGTAAGACGCCTCGGAACACCGTTAATCCACTCCGTTACTTTGATGCTGTTGGGGCGAGAAGTGGTGTTGCCAGCCGAGTAAACCGGATTGATTTTCACTTTCACCGTATCGCCGCGCTGCAGCGCTTTTTGCCACCGGTCTTCCATGCCACCCCAAGTGCCCTTGGGATACTCGTTCACCCCTTTATGGGCCATCGGCACCATGTTCGCGTTGCTGGGGTTGCCGCCAAACTGCTGCCCGATGAGGTGGCCGCCCGCGTCGCCGGCTTTGCGGCCGTCGTTTTTGCCCAGGGTCCGCTGCATGTAGCTGTCGCGGCCGCCCGCTCCTAGCGAGAGGGTGCCGCTGCTTTCCTTGATGCGGCCGAATTTGTCGGTCTTGTACGTGTAGCCATTGCGTACGTAGCTGTGGTTGGGGCGCATGCGTCTTTTCAGCACGCCACCGCCAATATCAACCAGCTCCGTCAATGGGTCGCACTTATTATGAGCCAGCAGCCCAGTGTGGCCCACGAAGTAGGTATGATGATCCTGCACCTCCAGGTTGTAGATCGGAGCCGAAACCTCTTTTTCCGTTACGCGCAGCACGGGAGTTACGGCCCCGTCGGCCCGCAGGAGCAAATTGCCCGGTTTGAGGTCGGCCGCATCTTTCCAGTCTCCGTCCGCGAAAAACCAGTGACCCGGCGTGGCTTCCAGCACTTCACCTACCACTTCTATCTCGCAGAGTGCTTGGCTGTGCGTGGTGTGCAGTTCCAGCACCGGCTTCCAGTCGGCCTGCTGCGTGTGCTCGTTGTACGCCCACACATCATCCCCAACCTGGATTTGTTCGATGGGCACGCGGCCGGCCCGCGTGAGTACCAGCGTACCGGCCGGAAAGCAGGCTCGCACGCACAACTCGGCCGCCGCTTTCCGGGCCGCAAATAAGCTTCTGCGCAGGCCTGATTTCAGGGCCACCGACCGAGCCGCTAATGCGGCCAGCTTCTTTCTAGCGGCCCCGATAACCACCTTACCGCCAGCTCGCATGGCCGCGCGCAAGCCTGCTTTGCCGCCTTGCATGGCCACCGTGGCCGTACCGAAGCTCACCACCCCAGCCGCCACCGATACCGCATCCCAAATGAAAAAGCCGCCGTTGACTACGGCGCCGCCCACGCTGCCCGTTTGCACGCTGTTCACAAAGTCTCGGCCGCTGCCCCAGAGCGGAATAGCTCCTTCCAGCAGCCCCGACTCGCCCACTGCCTTCCGCTCCCGGTCGGCTTGCACCAGGGCATCCAGGCCTTCTTGCCGGGCACTTTGCAGGTGGGCTAGCGTGGCGGCCGAAACGGGTATCTGACCGGAAGTCAAGAACTCAATTTTGCCTTGCCCGGCCGAGCACGTCAGGCACGACATAAACAGCAGCCCCCGCGCCCCGCCTACTTTGGCGGGGTACGTTTTCTGCCAGGGCTGCGGCGCGGGTACGCACGGCACGGGGTTACCACCGGCTTGCTGGGTGAGCTTCTGGCAAATGATAAACGAGGGAATGTTGGCGATAGGCGCGCGGTCCGACTCGTTGCCAGCTACTTTGTCGGAGATTTTCGTTTTGCGCGGAGTGGCTCTGAATGGCGCCGGCACCAAGCCCTGGCTGCACGTCAGTAGCGCCCCGGACACGATGTATTCTAAATCGTCATCGTTCATGAGTGCCGAAGTAGAAGATTACAAATACTGAGAATCAGCGGAATCAACGGTGATTTTGCTGCCCCCGTCAATCATCATTTTATCCGTCGCTACGCCAGATACCACCTCGGCCTGATACTCAAACTTCTTCTTGGCGGCCATCAGGATTTCGCCGCCGGCTTCCATCACGATATCGGCCCCGGCGCTGAGATTGATGGAGCCCGCCGTGCGCAACGTGATGTTGCCGTCTTCCTTGAAGGAGATTTCCAAGGCCGTTTCCTTCTTGTTGCCGTTCGAGATGAGGATACGCTCTTCGCCTTTCTCATCGTGGAAAGTGATTTTGTTGCCACCCTTCGTGCGGATGCTCTTTACGTTGTTGTCTGGGTGGCTGTAGCTGCCTTGCGCCGGGTTTTTGGCGTGGAAGAGGTTGCCTAGAATCAGGGGCTGTTCGGGGCGGTGCAGCTCGTAGCCGATGAGTACCTGAGAGCCTAGCTCGGGCGTAAAGAGCTGGCCTTTGCCGTCGCCGGTGTAGGGCGTGCTCACGCGCAGCCAGCCAGTTTCGGCCAAGTGGGGCTTTTCTACGGGCCAGTGGTAGCGCACCCGCACGCGGCCTAGCTTTAGCGGGTCCTGCAAGTCTACCACATCAGCCAACTCCATTTCCGCCATCGGAGGCCGCACAAACTGGTTGGCCGGCGGCACCGGAATAGAATGCAGCACCCCCGTGAAGGAGTTTTCGTAGTTACCCTGCTCGTCCACGTAGTGCGTGATGCTCGTGATGCGGTACATACCCACGGCATCTGGCTGGAAACTAGCACTGCCTAAGCCCTCGGCCGTCACCTCAATAATGGCTCCCAGCTGCAGGCTAGGATTGTCGCTACGGCCTCGGAGCAGGACGTGCGCGTTGGCGCGGGAAGTGCCCGCCGTTTTGGCTGTCTGGGTGAGGGCCGCAGGTGTTTCCGCGCCAGCCACGGGCTTGCCGTACGAGGGTTGCGAGTACAAGGTGTGCGACTCTTTGAGGGCAAAAGCGGCCAGATGATTGGTGTCTACGCCTTCGGCTTTGGTGCCATTCTCCGCCCGGAAATGCTCATTCTTTTCGGGGTTGTAGACTGCCAATGTCAGCTTGGAGGGCATCACCACCGTTTCCAGCTGGTAGGTGCCCCACACGCCGTCCAGGTACACACTTTGGGGTGGAGTTTGCGCCGGCGTTCCGAATTGCAGCTTTTTACCGTCGTAGTAGCCCCACTCGTGCGCTTCGGACAGCAAGCGAACTAAAAAGTCGAAGTTGCTTTCGTTGTACTGCACCACGTAGGGCAGGGGCGTGTTAGCCGTTTTGATTTCGCCCCGCGGCAATAAATTGGCCGGGTACGGCTGTAGCACTTGTTCTATAATGGCCGACAGCGGCAAGTTGCGGAAAGTGCGTTTTTGCACGCCATCCGTGAGCAGGCAGGTAGGGCTGTGGCCCTTGATGATAAAGGAACCCGTGTAGTCGTTATCGCCGCTCACCACGAGTTCCGTCACGATGCCGGAGAAGGCCAGCTCGTACGGGAAACCCGTTTCGTGGTCCAGGAAGCTCATCGTCAGAGGCTTTCCAATGAGTTCTTGGTGCGCGGTGCGCATAAAGCTTGCCGCCCGGCCTTCCAGATGGTCGAAGGGCACGCAGATTTCGAAGCTATGGTGCGTGTGCACCTCTTGCTGCAAGCGCAGGTAGCGGAAATCCAGAATGGGGATTTTGCGGCCCGAAGGCTGAATAAATACTTGAACTTGACGCGGCATAGGAAAGGAAGGAAAAGAAGGAGTGGAATCGTAAGAAACTCGCCGGTACGCCGTAGAAAGGCTCTATCTCAGTCTCAAAGTAGACCAGCGCAGGTAGTTGGGAAACTTCAGGACGTCCGGTAACTGGTCGTAATTGCGCCAGGCCTCCTGGAATTTGTTCCACCCTTCGTGTACCCCCAGCCAAAGGGTAGTACCCGGCGCAGCGAGTAGTCCCATCAGTCGGCCTATCACCAATCCGGGCCGGCCTAGCGGGGTCCTGCTATACGCCATATCGTACACGTCTTGCCCCCGTAAGCCCCAGCGGCGGAAAACAGCGGCCGTTATATCGTGGCAAAACCAGGTTCCCCAGGCGGTAGGGTGGGAATACGTTTCGTCGATGCCCTGCAGTAGCCTGTTCCACGTGAGCGGAATGTCGCGATACTCCACGGCATTTTTGTTGGGATCTTTATACAGAGCAGCTCCTAGGATGTCGCCCTGTAGCGTGCCCACGTACTGCCGGTTGGCGTACAGGTTGATGCCGGAATGCCCAACGCCTTTGCCGATGCTGAGGCGGGCAACCCAGCGCGTGCCCGGACGATTAAATCCGCTAACGAAAGCCACTGCTTTGGCCTTGGTATTGAATGCGTACGGCATGTTGTGGTGCTTTAGTCTATGACAAAAAAATGACCCACTCCTAGTATCTCTCCGGTGGAGACAAGCAGGCAAAAACGCAGTAGTATGCAGGAAACCGAAGCCTGCCAAGCGGTGGGCAGGTTGGGTGCTAAGCCAGTTGGCGAATGGCGGCCAACCTGGAATAAGGGGTAATTTGATTCTGTAGCGGAACTGTAAAGCAAGTTACGCGCTAGCAGACTAGACTAGATTACAACAGCTTGTTACGTTTTCGGTGCAAGGCACCACTTGGGGCGTTGCGGCGGAAAGCAGTTTCCCCCAAATCAAACAAGGCAGAAAACATGAAATAGCAGCCATTCTCGACAATGTAAAGTGATAAATAAGATGCTTGAGCTTACGCCCAAGACTGCTGGAAAGTTAGAGCATTATTATTATAAAAGGATAGTATGATTAATGAAATAACCTCAACCACTAGTAAAAGCTGTATGCTTACGCAGGAAGAACATACATTCTACCATTACGCACCAGCAGACACCAATGGCGCATTATAGTACCTGCCAGCCGCGCCTCAAAGCTCAAGGACGACGTGTACAAGGAGACTAACCTGGTCTTATTTGGCAGAGAGTGAGGCCCAAGAGTGAATTTTTCAATTTTTACCCCAACTTCAACCACCAAAACCATAGTTGCCCGTATTGTAATGGGTGTTTTAGGTTCAGACGGGCATCAAGGCAGTTGCTTTCACCTTCATGGATAACAATGCGCAGTTAGCAGAGAGCGAGCAGCGGTTTCGGTCGTTGTTTGAGAATAACCCAGACTTGGTTGTGTTCCAGAATGAGAACGGAATCATTTTAGATGCCAACCAAGCTTTTCTTTCGCTTGTGCACAAGACGAAGGAGCAAGTGTGGCATCGGCCTTTGTTGGATTTTTTGCCGCCTCACTTGTGGCCCTTGTTTGAAGAGAAACTGCGGGAAGCGTTTCGGGGCACCAAGGTGCGGTTTGATGCCGAAGTGCAGTTTGCCGGCGCCGAGCCCAAAGTGCTTGATGTTACGAAAGTGCCGCTCATGGAAAACGGGGCAGTACGGGGCATCCACATGGTAGCGCGCGACATTACCGAGGTTTCCGAGTCGCAGAACATCATTCAGCAGCAGGCGCGCAAACTCAATACTATTTTCGAGAGCATCACGGACGCTTTTTTTCTGCTCGACCACGAGTGGCGCTTTGCTTACGTGAACGGCGAGGTAGAACGGTTGCTGCACGTGAAGCGGGAACAACTCGTGGGGCAGCTAATGTGGGATGTGTTTCCGGAGGAGTACGGAGGCACATTTCACCAGCAATATGAGCACGCCATAACTAGTGGCCAAGCCGTGCATTTCGAGGCTTTTTTGGAAAGGGTAGAGCGGTGGTTCGACGTGAAAGCCTCGCCCTCGGAAGAAGGCTTATCGGTGTATTTCTCCGACGTAACGGACCGGGTGAAAGCCCAAGAGGAGCTGTACCGGCAAAACAACGACCTCCAGCAGTTCACTTACATTGTGTCGCATAACCTGCGCGCGCCGTTGGCTAATATCATGGGCCTGGTGGATTTGCTAAGCTCCCTGGACCCGCAATCGGACGACTATCAGGTGACGCTGGTGCATTTGCAAACCAACACTTACCAGCTCGATACCGTACTTCAGGATATGAATACCATCTTGGCGGTGCGAGACACGCAAGATGTAGCTGCTTCGGAACTGGTGCGCCTTGCCGACGTAATTGATCAGGCGCGGCGTACATTGGAAGAGCCGTTGGAGCAGTGCGGCGGCACTTTGCAGGTGGACCTACCCGTGGGGCTGCGCGTGCATGGCAACCGCGCTTACCTCTACAGTATCTTCTTCAACCTGCTTTCCAATTCCATTAAGTACCGGGCCGAAACGCGGCCCTTGCAAGTACACGTGCAGGGCACGGTGAACTCCGAAGACGGCGTGCAGATTTCGATTGCCGACAATGGCTCGGGCTTCGATTTGGCGAAAGCCGGCTCTGATGTTTTCAAACTCTACAAGCGGTTTCATACGCAGCAAACGGGCCGCGGCATGGGGTTATACTTAGTCAAAAATCACGTGGAAGCTATGGGCGGCCACATTGAAGTGAGCAGCCAAGTAAACGTAGGAACCCGCTTTACTATTCATTTACGCTGATGCAGTTACTCATGGAAACCTTACTGATTGACGATAATTCGACCAGCGTATTCTTGACGGAAAGATTGCTAAAGCGCGAAAGTTTCTCGGAGAGTATCCGCTCCTTCTTATCGGCTCAAGAGGCTCTTGGCTACTTAGAAGAGCGGCTTCCGGTACACGTGCCCGAGGTTATCTTCCTGGATCTGAATATGCCCGTCATGGATGGCTGGGAGTTTCTGGAAGCTCTGCTACCCCACGAACCCGCGCTGTCGGACCGATGCCGCATCTACATTCTCACCTCCTCGCTGGCTCCTTCCGATGCCGCGAGAGCCAAGGAGTACGCCCTCGTTTCGGGCCTCATTCATAAGCCCGTGGACACGCAGATGCTACGCACTATCCGGGCCGAGCTGAGTGAGCAGAACGAGCCTTGAGTATGCTTGGCGCGCAGGATGTACGAACGGGGATAAAGCCTATTCCACTACGGCCGCGTGGTTTTGCTCGAACCAATACACGGTGAAGGTGGTGCCCTCGCCTACGGTGCTGGTGGCTTCCAGGTGCCCGCCACGACTATCAACCACCCGCTGCACCAAATAGAGTCCGACGCCCGCGCCCGCTACCTGGGGGTGCTGCCGCTCAAACAAATGAAACGCCAGCGCCCCGCTCTCCGGTAGCTCCATTCCAAGCCCATTGTCCTCAAGGATGAGCTGAGGATAGCCCGCCTCGGACCAGGTACTCGTGACTCTAATGTGTAAGGCGCGGTTGGGATGAGCAAACTTGAGGGCATTGCTGAGCAGGTTGTGCAGCACGCTCCGCAGGTTGGCCCGCCCGTAGTCGAGCGTGGGAGCCGCGGCCACATTCAGCTCCACGGTGGCCTGGGCTTCCTGGACCTGGGTGCGCAGTCCAAGCAGCACTTCTTCGGCCACGCTCCGCAAGTCGAGGGTTTCGGTGGGCGCCGATAGCTGGCGCTGGTCCTGCACGGTGGCGGCCAGTTCCTGCAAGGTTCCATCAAGCTGGCGCAGGGCACCGTCTACCATTTCGAGCAGCATTTCCTGGTCGGGGTCTTGGAAGGAGGCGGTGCGGCGCAGCTCCTCGAACAGACCGCGCAGGTTGAACAGCGGCTGTTTCAGGTCGTGGGAGGCGGTATAGACGAAGGTATCCAGGTCGCGGTTGGTGCGGGCTAGCTCGTCGTACTGGGTTTGGAGCACTTCGCGCAGGCGGTGCTGGTCGTCCACGTCGGTGCAGGCCCCGAACCAGCGGGGGCCGCGGGCATCGGCCAGCTGCCGGGCCCGAATGATGTGCCAGCGGTATTGCCCATCGTGGCGGCGCATGCGGTAGAGGCCCTCGTAGTCTTGGCCAGAAGCCACGCACTGCACCCAGCGGCGGGCGGCGGCGGCTTGTTCGGTGGGGTCGAGCAGGGCCACCCAGCCGGTGGGGCCTAGCTCCTGGGCCGTGAGGCCGGTGTACTCGGCGGTGTGCTGGTTGTAGTAGTCGATGAAGCCGTCGGCGTTGGCTGTCCAGATGAGCTGGCGGATGCTGTCGGCGAGGAAGCGCAGCTCGGCCTCGCCGCGGCGCAGCACTTCGGCCAGCTCGCGCTGGTCGTGCACTTCCGTGACGGCGCCGTGCCAAAACACAGGCTTGTCGGGGGCGTGCAGCTCGGGCAGGGCGCGGCTGAGCACCCAGCGATATTGGCCATCGTGGCGGCGCAGGCGGTACTCGTAGCTCCAACCCACGCCCCCAGCCCGGGCCGCATCGGACTGGTAGAGCACGCGCAGCCGGTCGTCGGGGTGAATGAGCAGCGGCCACATGGCATTGAGGTCGGCGGTGGGCGGCTGGCCAGTGAAGTAGTACCACTGCGGGCTTACGTACTCAAAGTGCCCGGCGGCATCGATGGTAAAGGTGATTTGCGGGGCCGTTTCCGTAAGCACGCGCAGACGGGCATCGAGGCGGCGAGTTTCGAGGGCCAGCTCATGGGCGCGTTGGCGAGCCTGCTCCTGCCCCGTCACATCAACGGCAAACAAGAGCAGGCCCAGCGGCTGGTCCTCGTCGTCGTGCAGCGGTTCTAGGGCTAGGTCGAAGTAGCGCGGCGTGGCGGGGCCGCCAGCCACATCGGCTAGGGGCAGGGCGTACGCCTTGGCCACGTAGGGCCGCCCAGACTGGTAGACCTGCCGCATCACCTCCAACAAATCGGCCGATAAAGCTCCCGGATGCTGGGTCAGGGGCTGGCCTTCGAGGGTTGCTCCTCCTAGCAAGGCCTGCATAGCCTCATTTACGAAACCATAGCGCAGCTCCGGCCCCAGTAGGGTGGCAATACCCGCAGGCATATGCCGGAGAATATTCTGAAGCTGCTGTTCGCGCATAGGTTGGAAATAGAGCAGAGGAAGGAGTACGGTGATACGGGCGGCTTATTCTTCCGGATTGGTTACTGGCCCATCGTGGCCAAATACGGCCTGCCGTACCAAGTCTACCAGCATGGCGTCGGCGATGGTGAGCGTGGCGGGAGTAGGCGGCATCTGCTGCGGCAGGAAAAAGCCTTGCAGGGTGCTGAAGGCCGCAGACTTGAGCGGATGAAATGCCATAGACCAGTCGGGAAAGCTGCGGACATTGATGGGTTTGTCGGCCAGCTTGGTCACGTTGGAGTGGCGGCCATCCCGGGTTATCTTCTCGTAGATCGGCTCTAGCACGGCGGGGTCGCCTTCCAGCAGCTGGGCGATGTTGCCGTGGCTGTAGAACAAGACCCCCGTGATGTTATGCTGAGCATTGTCGCGGCGACACTGGGCTAACAGTTCCTGCAAATCCTGGTCGGAAAGCGGCCGGACGGCGCGGCTCATGTAGACAATGTGGTTCATCCTAACGCTACGACTGAAAATGAATGTTCTGGCGGCTAAGCAGCGGGTGCCAGGCAAAGTTCCAAGATACGTGCGGTAGCTGACGAGGTTGGGCGCGCAAGCTCCTCGGTGTCTGGCCGGGGAAGCCTCGGAGCAGCTTTGAGTCACGGTTTAGCGCTAAATTCGGCGGTCTTAATTGGCCATCTACTTTCCTTTTCTTCGCGGCAGAAACCTCGACGATACATTCTTCATTCCCTGCTGACAAGTGGCACAGCGCGTCTTCTTTCGACGTTTTTGCTTCGCTGGTTCAATCTCTTGGCGCTAGTGTAGGCTGTATAAACGAAGAGCCGGTTCAAAATCGTGAGGTAGTTGAGGGAAATAAGTTGTTGCGTGATTCGGGCAGAAACCATTCGAAAAGCTGAACTTTACAACGGAAGTGGGGTTACGGAAAACCTGCCTTCTTCACCTGCTTTGCCAAGGTGCCGAGCCTGTCTATTTGTTGTTAACTACGTACCCCATGAGTGCAAAACCAACTGCCTTCCTTGAAGTAGACACCACGGAGCCCCACCGGATCCGGACGCGCCAGATTGTGAAGGCGCACCCCGAAGTGCGTCACCTCATGACCCGCACCCCGGCCACTTTCCTGATTGGGCTGGCCTGCGTGGGTGCGCAAGTGCTGCTGGCCTATCTGCTGCGCAACCAGGCGTGGTACTGGACGCTGCCGGTGGCGTACTTGGTGGGGGCATTTTTGTCGCACACCTTGTTCGTGGTGATTCACGAGGCGGCGCACAACTTGGTGTTTAAGAAAGTGTGGCAGAACGCAGCGGTAGGTATTATTGCCAACTTCCCTTCGGTGCTACCGACGGCTATTTCCTTCAAGAATTTCCACCTCAAGCACCACGTGTTTCAGGGAGTGCACGAACTGGACGCTGACCTACCGGACTGGTACGAGGCGCGGCTCATTCAGAACTACTCCATCGGCAAGGCCATCTGGCTGTTTTTCTTCCCGCTGTTTCAGGTGATACGCACCGTGCGCTGCCGGGAAGTGGCGGCCGTGGACCGGTACGTGGTGGCCAACTTTGTGGCGCAGGTGGCTTTTGATGTGGCCATCGTGTACTTCTTCGGCTGGACGGCCATGCTGTATCTGTTTCTGAGCTTCTGGTTTTCGGTGGGGCTGCACCCGCTGGGGGCGCGCTGGATTCAGGAGCACTACCTCACCCTCGACCTCAGCCAGGAAACCTACAGCTACTACGGCCGCATGAACGGCATCAACCTCAACGTGGGCTACCACAACGAGCACCACGACATGCCTTCTATTCCGTGGAACAACCTGCCCAAGCTGAAGGCCGTGGCGCCGGAGTTCTACGAGCCGCTGCTGCACCATACGTCCTACACCAAGCTGTTTTTCCGTTTCCTCTTCGACCAGGAAATCAGCCTTTTCTCGCGCATCACGCGCAAGAGCCGCGGCAAAGCCACGCTGGCCGACAACTCGACGCCGGATTTGCAATTGGTAAAGTAACCATCCGCTGCCGTTTCACGGCGTGTCAGTAGCCCCTACACCCCAGGCCACAGTAGTGCGGTGGGGGGTAGGGGCTACTGCTTTCGGTACTATCCTGTCGGCTGGGCGGCGCACTTAGCTACTATCCAACAGTAGCGGGGTCGCAACGCAAATGTGCTTCTTTACTTGAGCACAGATTTCTAGAAATAGAGCTGTTGACTGTGGGCCGTTTTACGGCGGCTAATTGCCTGAAAAGGCTTCTACAAGCTCAGGTGTAAGGATAATACGGAAAGGGTGCGGGTCAACGCGGAGGTTTCTGCCTGCGTAGGAAGGCAGTTTAATCACGTACCGTTTTAGCCCCTTGACTCATGGCTCAATCCGAAAATTCAGCTGCTCGCTCTGGCTGGGTATCCCCCCCCGGCGGCCTCTCGCCCATTCCGAAAGAAGAGCTTTTCCGCGTGCTCGACGAGGAGAACATCGAACTGGAGGACTTACCCAACAAGGCCCAGCACCTGGCCGAAAAGATCCGCGCAACCTACGAAAAGTCATCCGGGACGCAATTGCAGCCGGGCGACATGGACGCGTTTGCGGCGCTGGTAGCGCGCGAATCGACGGAGTGGCTACAGCGCCGGCCGCACGTTTAAGCGGGGCTAGGTCTTGGGGCGGCTCTAGAGTTGTTGTACGGATTATAGCGCGAAGCTCCGGGCAGCAGAAGCCCAGAACCAACAACGGCCGCCCCAAATAGGGCGGCCGTTGCGTTGAGAGAGGGTTAGCGCGGGGCTTACTGCGGGCTGGTGGTGGTAGTCGTGGATTTGGTGCGGTGCTTTTTGGTGCGGTGCTTGCGCATCTCCTGCTTGTCGCTGCTGGGGCTCGTGGAGCCGCTAGTGGTGCCCGTGGAGCCGCTGGTGGTGCCGGTGGGCTGGTCGCTGGCGGGCTGGGTGTTGCTGGCGGGCAGCGTGCCGGTGGAACCTGGGGGCTGCGCGGGCGGCGACGACTGCGGGCTCATGCTGCCATTGACGGTGGGCGTGCTGCCGGGGGTGGTTTGGGCGGAAGCAGCGGTGGCGCAAAGGGCCAGAGCGGCTACGAGGGCTAGCGTTTTCATAGAAGTGGGTCGAGTGAAGAGTGAGTGCCACGCACGGGTGCGTGGCTGGTATACGGGGGTTGGTAAGCTGGTGTTCAGTCGGAGATGTATGAGGCTAGAGCTACAGCTCCCCTCCTTTTTTGAAGGAGGGGTTGGGGGTGGTAAAATCGTTGAACGAGTACTAGCTCTAATTTTCTAGTTCTAGTCAACCACCCCCAACCCCTCCTTAAAAAAAGGAGGGGAGCTAGTTTCTAGCTTATTGCTTCTGCTCTGGTTTGGTGGGGCGGGCGGCGCTGTTGATGGTTTGGCGGGCCGATTGGTAGGCGGTGTAGAAGGCGGGCTGGGTGCGCTGGTAGCGGAGCAGGTACTTGTCGAGGCGGTTGCGGAGGATGTTGTTGGCTTCGCGCAGGTCGGCGGCGAGGCCGTTGGTGGCGGCTTTGGCGGTAGCACGCGACGTGCGAGGAACGGCCTGGGCCTGCTGGAAGGTGATGAGGGCGGCGTCTAGGGCATCGAGTTCGGCCTGGGTTACGCCTTGGGTTTGGAGCGCCGTGAAATGCTCGGTGGCGCGGGTGTGAATGTTGCGAGCAATGCGCAGCAAGTCGTTGTCGACCTGGCGGCGGAGGCTGCGCTCGGTGTAGTCGGAATCGGTTTGCAGGGTGAGGTTGTCGGTAGCATCGGCGTGGGCGAAGAGGGCGGCGGCCGTTTCGGCGGCCAGCTGCGCCAAGTTGTTTTTCACCTTCTTCTTCACGGCACCGGGCTTCTGGGCGCTGGCCGCGAGTTGCTGCGTTTCGGCGGTGGGGTCGAGGTCTTCCACCAAATCGGCGACGCGGGCCCGATCCTGAATCAGGGATTGGTTGGCAGTAGTGAGGTCGGCGTGCTGATTGAGCACGGCCAGAGTGGCCTGGAGCATGGTGAGCCGGGCGCGTTGGAAATCGTTCATGCTGATAAAAGGTTAAGGGCTACAGAGGAGCTAATATAGGGGCATTATAATGCCATAATATTATTTGGCCCACATATTTTCCCGCTCACCTGGCAGGCCCGACTACAAGGCTGGCAAAGCCCGCTACAGGAGTGACATGAGTTGCTACAGCCCCGTCATGCCCGGCTATAGAGGTGGCAAGCCCCGCTATAGGGGCGTCATAGAGCACTACAGCCCTGACATGCTTCGCTACAGGGGTGGCAAAGCTCATTACAGAGGTGACATGCTTCGCTACAGGAGTGGCAAAGACCATTATAGGAGTGGCAAAGACCATTATAGGGGCGTCATAGAAGGCTACAGGGATGACATGCGCCGCTACAGGGGCGGCAAGAATCTTGAGGACAAGTGCGAGCGGACGTTGCCGCCGCAATGGGTCGTATTCTGCGGGGGCGACCTTCCGTGGGCGGCCTGCTCCTACCCTGTTCTAGAATTTCACGCCCACACATCTTTCCTGACTGCATGAAAAAGCTAGCCTACTTCCTGAGCTGCCTGCTGGTGCTGCACAGCCTCCCAACCATGGCCCTGGCCGACGCCCCCACCGTAGTGGTGGTGCGGACGTTTGAAACCTACAAAACGATTCGAGTTTGCATATCGCGGGGGACTGCCGCGCCCGAAGTGGAGGAGTTTCAGACCAGCTCGGGTAAGCGCTACAATGAGGAGGCGGCCCTGGGGTATCAGCGCGTATTAGCCAAGCTCTATGAGCAGGGCTACGTATTGCAGAGCACCTTTCCGGGGCCAGCTGGCCCCAACCACTAGCAGCACGCTGGTTTTCATGAAGGCCGCGAAACCGTAAGCGTGGGTACTGGTTGGCAGCCGTTAGCGGCCGATTTCCATGATACCAGGTTCCACCACAACCCGCCGCCGGAGCGGCAGCAGGAGCAACAAGACTCCCGCCGCTACCAATAAGCCGCCTACAACAGCTAGCCGCACCGCCAGAGGCCATGATTCCAGCGGCCAGCGGAGCAGCGTAAGGCCGGTGTGGACCACTTCGCTCGTGTAATAGTGGGTTCGGGAGCTTAGGATGGCGGCGGCCAGCAGTAGCACCGGAATCAGCCAGCTCTCTCGCTGTTGCCACACCACTAGGGCCGAAAGCAGGCAGCAGACTACGATAGACAGAAACCCGGCATACAGCGGCTCGGTCTGAAGTTTGAACGTCATCTCGGCGAGTGTGTACTGTTGGGGCAAGTCGTCCAGACCTTCCATACCGTGTTGCTGGTAAGCCTCGATGATATCTACTGCTCGGATAATCTGCAACTGCCGTGCTCCTAGCACCAGGAAAGGAATGGCCAGAAAGTGTTGTGCGAACAGGCGCCAGTTGATGCGTTTCATAGGGTGGATAGGGAGGCAGATTCTACTGCTAAAGAAAGCACCTTGCAGCTTGCGGCCCGCCGCCATCGGCTTCGAGCAAGTACGGATGGTGTACCGAGCGCGCCATTAGCAGCACCGTGCCGCGTTGAATCCGAAGCCCTTTGAGTACCTGCTGTGGCTGCGCGGGTACGTGCTTCGCCTACATTCTTGCAAACGCCCGTACTTTGTGGCAACCACTGCCTTGCCTCATGCCCGACACCGCCGCGCCCCTCGGCTACCCCCGCCTCACCTACTTGCGCATCAAAAACTACCGCGCCCTGCGCGACGTGGAGCTGCGCGACCTGACGCCGCTCACGGTGTTCATCGGCCCCAACGGCAGCGGCAAATCCACCATCCTCGACGCGCTGGCGTTTCTGGCCGAAGCAGTGAGCGGCAATTTGCAGCAAGCCTGGGAGAAGCGGAACCGTTTTGCGGGGATGAGGACGCGGGGCCAGGAGGGGCCGATTGAGTTTGAGGTAGAAATTTTGCTGGATTTTAGCACACGTCCTCTTCTGTATCTTATAGTGTTAACTGAGTATGATGGACAAGTACATATTCAAGAGGAGCAACTTTGTATAAAAGAAGCTGATAAAGTCTACCCATTATTTGTAGTTGAAAAAGCGCAAGAGGATACTACCAAGTGGATAACTCTTTTCAAAGGCAACCCGGCTTACGAGCAGCTAGCAGGTGAAGATTCTGACAATTCAGATATCAGGCTTAATGTCAAGACAGATAATTCATTGTTGCTTTTATTTAATAGTATTCAATTCAAAGGACCTTTAAAGGATGATTTTGTAAGTCCTTTCGTGGCATTACTTACCTCCTACCGCTACATCCACCTCACTGACGACCACCTGAAAGGCTACTCCGATGCCGGGCCGCGGGAGAGACTGTCGGCGAATGGGGACAACCTGCCCAACGTGCTGTACTACCTGCACACCAAGCACCCGGAGGCGCTGGCGCGCATCACGGCGCAGCTACGGCGGTGGGTGCCACAGTTGGCGGAGGTCGTAACAGAAATAACTTCCGATGAGCGGCTGTTGCTGCGTTTCAAGGATGCGCCGTTTGAGAAGCCGCTGCCGGCGCAGTATATGTCGGAGGGCACGATGCGGCTGGCGGCCCTGCTCACGCTGCTCTACGAGCCCAACGCCACCGGGCTGCTGGGACTAGAGGAGCCGGAAAACGAGTTGCACCCGCGCCTGCTGCCGCGCCTAGCCGAAGAACTCATCAAAGCCACCGAGACGCGGCAGCTGCTGGTCGCTACCCACTCGCCCTTTTTGCTGGATGCCTTGGAGCCGGAGCAGGTCTGGATACTGCACCGAGGCGAAGATGGCTACACGCAGGCCACCCGCACCGCTGATATTCCGCAGGTGAAGGAGCTGGTAGAAGACGGCTCACCGCTGGGCTACCTCTGGACCAGCAATTTCTTCCGCCTCGGCGACCCGCTGGCCCCCCCTACCCCAGCCGCTCAGTAGCCCCGCCCGTCAGCGGCCGTTCGTTATGCACATTGAGTTTTTACTGGAAGAACAATCGGCGGAAGCGGCGCTACAAGGATTGCTGCCGAAACTGCTGCCGCCCCATGTTACGTGTCACTGCCATCCGCACCGGGGCAAAACCGACCTGTTACAGCGTCTGCCCGGCCGGCTCAAAACCTACGCCCGCCAGTTTCCGCATCAGCCCGAGTTGCGGGTCGTTATCTTGATGGACGCCGATACGGATTGTAAGCGGCGCAAAGCCGAACTGGAAAAGGTGATAGCCGAGGCGGGCCTGCCAACTAAAACCACCGCCGGCCCCAGCAAGCCGTTCCGCATCATCACCCGGCTGGCTGTGCAGGAGTTGGAAGCCTGGTTTTTCGGCGACCGGGAAGCTATTCAAGCCGCGTATTCCCGCGTGCGCCCTCAGCATTTCAGCGGTCTCCCCCACAATCCCGATGCTATTGCCGATACCTGGGAAACACTGTGGCGCGTGCTGCAAAAAGGCAACTACTACCCCACCGGCAAAGCCAAAATAGAATGGGCCGAAACCATTGCCCTTCATATGGACCCGGCGCGCAATACCTCACCCAGCTTTCAGTATTTCCGGGAGGGGTTGGCTCTCCTGTGACAACCAAACGCCCGTTTCAGCAAGAAACGGGCGTTTGGTTGTAATAAAATGGCGCAACGGTTTCGGTGGTGCCGGGGAGTGTGGTGGCGGGGTTCGGGGTGGTAGGAAACAGCGGCTGGTGGAGGCTAAGAAGTGGACGCGAGTGGGCTGGGGCAGTCGTTAAGATTTTGTGATTTTCGGCGTGACGGGCTTCTGGCTTTGTGTCCTGCCCGGCAAAATAGCTACATTGAAGTATCCTTATAAGGATCAGCTTGCATTTTGCCTAATCACCATTTAGCTCTGTACTTTTCCACTACCACATGAAAACAAACCCAACTTCTGAGCGGCCAATCAGTGGCCGCCGTAACTTCTCATCTCTGCTGAAAACGCGCCCTTTCCGGGGTTCGTTTTGGCTGTGCTGCCTCTGGCTGGCCGTCTTACTTGGCTTTGCCGCTGGCGCCCACGCCTCCACCCTGCCGTCCAGCTTTTCGGAAACCCGTCTTGCCACGGGGCTCGATCCAACTGGGTTGGAATTCGCACCCGATGGCCGGTTGTTCGTGACCATCAAAACCGGCAGCATCCGAATTATCAAGAATGGAGCGCTGCTGGCTACGCCCTTCGTGACTATTCCCAACGTGGATGTCAGCAATGAACGAGGACTGCAAAGCGTGGCTTTCGACCCTAATTTCGCCACCAACAACTACGTGTACGTGTACTACACGCTGGCGGGCAGCCCCTCGCACAACCGCGTGAGCCGCTTCACGGCCAACGGCGACGTGGCCGTAGCTGGCAGCGAAACCGTGCTGCTGGAACTCGATAACCTGGGCGCGGGCGTCCACAACGGCGGCGCGCTGCTGTTCAAAGGTGGCAAGCTCTACATCATGACCGGGGAAAACTCAGTCAGCAGCAATTCGCAGACTTTAAATAACCTGCTGGGCAAGGTTCTGCGCATCAATCCAGACGGCTCCATCCCAACCGACAACCCTTTTTACACCACGGCTACCGGTAAGAACCGCGCCATTTGGGCCTTGGGCCTGCGCAACCCCTATCGGGCCGCCGTGCAGCCTGGTACCGGCAAGATCTTCGTCAATGATGTGGGCGGCGGCAGCTGGGAAGAAGTGAACGATGCTACGGTGGGAGGTAAAAACTTCGGCTGGCCGGGCATCGAAGGCCCGCGAGGCACCCAAACGCCCCCCGCTGGCTACCAGGACCCCACCTACGCTTACGATCATAGCCAGGGCTGCTCCATCACGGGCGGTACCTTCTTCAACCCGGCTTCTTCGCAGTTTCCGAGCAGCTACACCGGCAAGTACTTTTTCGCCGACTATTGCAACGGCTACCTCAAAACGCTGGACGTAGCCAACGGCAACGCCGTGGCCACCTTCGCCACGGGTATCAACCGGCCCATCGACGTGAAAGTGAGCCCCGACGGCAACCTGTATTACTTGGCGCGCGGTGGCCTAGGTGGGGGCTCCGTGGATGATAATACGTCGAGCAGCAACGGGGAAGTATGGCGGGTGCAGTACGTCGGCAACGACGCGCCCAGTATTTCGGCCCAGCCCGTGAACAAGACGGCTTCGGTGGGTGGTTCGGCGACCTTCGTAGTGGGTGCTTCGGGCGGCGCGCCGCTGGCCTACCAATGGCAGCGCAACAACGTGAACATTGCGGGCGCTACGTCCTCCACGTACACCATTTCTTCGGTTACGCTCGCCGACAACGGCGCCACGTTCCGGGTGGTGGTCACGAACTCCGTATCGAGCGTGACTAGCAACAGCGCCACTCTCACCGTAGACACCAACCAAGCCCCTACGGCCGACATCACAACGCCCGTTGCGGGCGCCAAGTACCGGGGCGGCGACATTATCAGCTTTGCGGGCACGGGCACGGATTCCGAGGATGGCACTTTGCCGGCCAGCGCCTTTTCGTGGCAGGTAGACTTCCACCACGACGACCATTTCCACCCCGGCCCCGCGCCGGTCTTTGCCAGCAGTGCCACCACGGGCACCAGTGGTACTTTCACAGTGCCAACGGAAGGCGAAACAGCTTCCAACGTCTGGTTCCGGCTCTTCCTGCGCGTCACGGACTCGAAGGGCAAAACCAGCAAGCGCGACTCCATCGACATTTACCCGCAGACCACTACGCTGAGTTTTGCCACCAGCCCGGCCGGCTTGAAAGTAGAAGTTGATGGCCAGGGCCTGACCACTCCGACTACAGTGGTGAGCGTGGAAGGAATAAAGCGGACTTTAAGTGTTACCTCGCCCCAAACCCTGAACGGCATGAGCTACGAGTTTGTGTCGTGGAGCCAGGGTGGCAGCGCCTCGCAAACCATTAGCACCCCCACCGACGATGTAACGTACACCGCCACGTTCCGCGTGACGACGAGTACCCCCTCGCCGGCTATTGCGTCGGGCGCTGTGTATGAGCTGGCCCCGCAGAATGCACCCGGCTCGCGCCTGGACGTGCTGGCGTCGGGCACTATCAATGGCACCCAAATCAATATTTCGCCCAGCAACGGCACCAATGCGCAGGCCTGGAAAATCACCAACGTAAGTGGCGACATCTATGAGCTTACGCCCCAAGTAGTGGGGGCTACCACGCGCCGCCTGGACGTAAATGGCTCCAGCAGCGCCGACAACGCCAAAGTGCAGATCTGGGATGCCAATACCACCAATGCCCAGCGCTGGAAGTTTATCGACCAAGGCAACGGCATTTATGAGCTAGAGCCACAGTGCGCCCCCGGCAAGCGCCTGGATGTGGCAAACGGTGGCACCGCCGATGGCACCAAAGTACAGTCTTACACAGCCAATGCGGGTAACAACCAGCGGTGGAAGCTGATCTTAAAGAATGCCATTCAGTCGGGGGCCGTGTATGAGTTGGCCCCGCAGTGCGCGCCTAGCTCACGCCTCGATGTACTTTCCTCGGGCACCGCCAACGGTACGCAAATCAACATTTCGCCGAGCAACGGCTCGAACGCCCAAGCCTGGAAGCTGACCAACGTAAGCGGCGACATATACACTCTCAACTCGCAAGTAGTAGGGGCCACCACGCGCCGCTTGGATGTAAACGCAGGTAGTTCGGCTGACAACGCCAAGGTGCAGATCTGGGACGCCAACACCAGCACGGCCCAGCAGTGGAAGCTCATCCCGATTGATCTGAGCAACGGTATCTACGAGTTGGAACCGCAATGCGCTCCTGGCAAGCGCCTGGACGTGAACGGCAGCGGTACGGCCGACGGTACCATCGTGAAATCTTACACGGCCAACTCGTCTAACGCCCAGCGGTGGAAGCTGACCCTGAAATCGGCGGCTCGTCAGACAGTAGCATCGAGCCAGGCGAGCCAGGCGAAGCTGAGCGGCCTTCCGCTGGATGTGTATCCTAACCCTTTCACCAACCAAACCACGCTCCGCTACGAGTTGGCTAAGCCGGCCACTGTACGTCTAGAAGTAGTAGATGCGCTAGGCCGCCGCGTAGCCCTGCTGGTGCACGACGAAAAGCAAACGGCTGGGCAACACCAAGCCACTTTCAAGGCCGAGTCGCTGACTAGCGGGACCTATCGGGTAGTACTCAAAACGGACGAGGCAGCTCAGTCTCAACCGCTGCAACTCGTGCGCTAAATTTCGGCTTGAAGTCCTGCGCTTAACGTACAAAAAACGCTGCCCGGCAAGATGCCAGGCAGCGTTTTTTGTGCCTTTTCTGGGAAGTCAGCACGCGCCTACTCGCCGGCGGTGAGCAGCCGTTTCAGTTCCTGGTTCACGAGTTGGTCGGCGGCGCGGGTGGTTTCCGGGAGCCGGTAGGTGGGCGCGCAGTGCAGCACCCACCGGCAAGCCGTATCGAGCGAAACTTGGTGCCCCACCGACACAAACACCGGGTTCTTGCCCATTTGCGTGCGCAGCGCCCGACCTACTACCTCTCCTTGGTCGCGCAGCTCGGCGGTACTGCCGCGCGTGGGGCTGCAGTCGTCGTACTCACCCACGAGCCGCGTTTTGGCGCAGCCGATGGTGGCGAGGCCCGTAGCTACACCCAGGTGGCAGGCCAGCCCGAAGCGGCGCGGGTGTGCCAGACCCTGTCCGTCGCAAATCACGAGGTCGGGCGCTTGGGGCAGTTGCTCCAACGCCTGAAGCAGCGGCGGCAGCTCCCGAAACGAAAACAGGCCGGGGATGTAAGGAAAAGTTGCCCTCAACTTCACTACGGCCGTGTGCAGAACAGCTAGGCTGTTTGCATCAAGCAGCACTGCCGCGGCTACGAGCGAATCGGTGTCTTTGGCATACGCCACGTCCACACCCGCCACCGTGCGGATCGGGTCCGGTAGTTGGTCGTGCGTGACGACGAGGTGAGCCAAGCGCGTTTGCTCCCGCTCGGCTTCAGCAAGAGCTTGGGGCGAAAGTGAGTCGGGCATGGTAGGGTGGCGCGGGTAGTTGGCAGGGATGGACCTGCTGTTGCGCATGATGCTACCCGGTTTCTTTGATCCAATGCAACGAAAATTTCACCGAACATACAACAGCGCTGGCCCATTGCTGCTGCAACGAACCGGCGCTGTTGTATATCGAATGAGACTAGGCCGCCTGATTGTCTTCGAGCTTCTGGATGCGGCCGTTGTGGCTTTCGAGGGTGCGGAAGGCGGTGCCCAAATGGTCGGTTTGTTGCTGGAGTACGTTCACCAAAGCCCGTTGGGTGTCCTCAAACCGCTGCTGACGCTCATCCATTTTAAGAAAAGCCTCCTCTACGCGCTGAAAACGTTGGTCCGTGATTTTGAGCACTTCAACTACGCCATCCAATAATTCATTGGTGCGCACTTGGCTAGCAACTATCTGCTCCTGGCTACTGGCCAATTGATCCATCCGACCAGCCATTTGGTCCATTCGGCGAAGCATATCCGCCATGAGGCCCTCTAGCTGGTCGAATCGTTCATTATTATTCATGGGAGTGGCACTTTAATTTTAAGGTGAGACAGGTGAAGATAGTCTTTTGAGCGTTGCGGACGGTTGGCCGGCTAGGACTTCGCGCTACACTCCCACCTTCTCCTCACTGCCTAGCTCGCTGAGAATGCGCTTGGCTGCTTGCACGCTTTTCACCTCTTCGATGCTGAGGATGAGCTGCTCCTTACGCTCCTTCATGCTGGCCGAGCGGGCGTGGGTTTGCACGTAGCTCAGGATGTTGCCGAAGGTGTCGCCCTGGAAGTAGGCTTCGTTGTTGGTGGCCGAGATATAGCCTTTCAGCAGGTTCCTCTTCAGCGTTAGTTTCTCGAAACCCACCTGGCAGGCTTGCCAGCGCAGCCGCACGATGTCGGCCAGCTGCTCCACTTCGGGCGGCAGCGGCCCAAACCGGTCCACAATGCCGGCCACCAGCTTGCGCAGCTCTTCGGGGTTCTTCACCCGATCAAGCTTGCTGTAGAGCTGCAAACGCTCCGACACGTTGCTCACGTAGGTGTCGGGAATGAGGATTTGCAGGTCGGTTTCGATGTTGCACTCCTTCGGACCGCTATTCTTGACGGCTTGCTGGAGGCGCTCGGTGGGGTCGCCGAGAAACAGGTCACGGAATTCGGTTTCCTTCAGCTCCGTCACGGCCTCGTCCAGAATCTGGTGGTAGGTCTCGAAGCCCAAGTCGTTGATGAAGCCCGACTGCTCGCCACCCAACAGGTTGCCGGCCCCGCGGATGTCGAGGTCGCGCATGGCTACTTTGAAACCGTCGCCGAGGTCGGAGAATTCTTCGAGCGTGCTCAGGCGCTTGCGGGCATCGGAGGGCAGGCCGGCCACCGGAGGCGTGAGCAGGTAGCAGTATGCCTTTTTGTTGGAGCGGCCCACACGGCCCCGCATCTGGTGCAAGTCGCTCAGACCAAAGAGGTGGGCGCGGTTGATGATGATGGTGTTGGCATTGGGAATGTCGAGGCCCGACTCAATAAGGTTGGTGCTCACCAGCACGTCGTACTCGCCATCCACGAACTTCATCATGCGCTTTTCCAGCAGGTCGCCTTCCATCTGCCCGTGAATGTAAGTCACGCGGGCGTCGGGCACGAGGCGCAGTATCATGTTGGCCAGTTCCTCAATGTCCTTCACGCGGTTGTGCACGAAGAACACCTGTCCGCCGCGCTTGATTTCGCGGGCCACGGCGTCGCGCACCAGCAACTCATCGAACACGTGCAGCTCGGTTTGCACCGGCTGGCGGTTGGGTGGCGGCGTGGCAATCACGCTCAGGTCGCGGGCACCCATGAGCGAGAAGTGCAGGGTGCGCGGAATGGGCGTGGCCGAAAGCGTGAGCGTGTCTACGTTCACCTTCAGCTCCTTGAGCTTGTCCTTGGTTTTCACCCCAAACTTCTGCTCCTCGTCGATAACCAGCAGGCCCAGGTCCTTGAACTTGATGTCTTTGTTGGTGAGGCGGTGCGTGCCAATGAGGATGTCGGTTTTGCCCTCCGCCACGCGGGCCAGGGTTTCCTTGATCTGCTTGGTGCTCTTGAAGCGGTTCACGTACTCCACCGTCACGGGCAGGGCCGCCAACCGCTCCCGAAACGTTTTGTAATGCTGCATGGCCAGAATGGTAGTGGGCACCAGCACGGCCACCTGCTTGCCATCGGCCACCGACTTAAACGCGGCCCGAATGGCTACTTCCGTTTTGCCAAAGCCCACGTCGCCGCACACGAGGCGGTCCATGGGGTGGGGCACTTCCATGTCGCGCTTCACGTCCTCGGTGGCCTTGGCCTGGTCGGGCGTGTCTTCGTAAATGAAGCTCGACTCCAGTTCGGCCTGCATGAAGGAGTCGTGAGCGAAGGCGTGGCCGGGCGCGGTTTTGCGCTTGGCGTAGAGTCGAATCAGCTCGGCGGCAATGTCCTTCACCTTCTTCTTCACCGACTTCTTCTTGTTCTCCCACTCCGGCGAGCCCAGCTTGCTCATAGTCGGCGGCGTACCCTCAGCGCCCGAATACTTGGCAATCTTGTGCAGGGCGTGAATGCTGACAGTCAGCAAGTCGTCGTCGCGGTACACCAGCCGGATAGCCTCCTGCAAGTGCCCGTTGATTTCCACCTGCGTCAGGCCCGCGAAGCGCGCGATACCGTAGTCCTGGTGCACCACGTAGTCGCCGGGCACCAGCGTACGCAGCTCTTTCAGGGTCAGCGCCTTCTTCTTGGAGAACTTGCGGCCTTCCTGCGCCCGGTAGAACCGCTCGAACAACTGGTGGTCGGTGTATACTACCAGTTTCAACGTGTCGTCTATGTAGCCTTCACGCAGGCCCAGCAGCAGGTGCTGGAACTGCACGTTGTTGTCCAGCTCGTCGAAGATGGTTCGTAGCCGGTCCGCCTGCCGCACCGATTCGGCCGCAATGATGTTGGTATAGCCTTTTTGCTGGTTTTCGTGCAGGTTCTTGACGAGCCGGTTGAAGTCCTTGTTGAAGCTCGGCTGCGGCTTACTGCTGAAGCTGAACTCCTCGGCACCAGCTTTGAAATAGAACCGTTTGCCAAACTCCACCACGGCAAACCCATCGAGCAGCTTCTTGAACGACTTGCCCGTTTCGAACAAATCTTCCGGCTTGCTCACAATCTGCATCCCGCCCGAAGACGCCAGCAGCTCTTTGAAGCCCTGCTCTGCCCTATCGAAGGATTCTTCCACCACATCCAAAGTCTGGCGCACGTCCTTGGCCCAAATGGCGGTGTTCTTTGGAATGAAGTCCAGAAATGCCTCTCGGGTCTCCTGAAGCAGCTTGGTTTGCACGTTCGGGATGATACTCACCTGCTGGCGCTTCTCCACCGAAAGCTGGCTCTCCGGGTCAAATGTGCGTATCGTCTCCACCTCATCCCCGAACAGCTCAATCCGGTACGGCAGCTCGTTGGCATACGAAAAGATGTCGACGATGCCGCCACGTACGGCAAACTGTCCCGCCTCATACACGAAGTCGGTCCGCTCGAAGTCGTACTCGGCCAGCATGTCGCTGATGAAGTTGACATCCAGCTTGTCCCCCGCCTTCACAACGAACGTGTTGGCCACGAGGCTTTTCTTGTTGATGACCTTCTCAAAAAGCGCCTCCGGATACGTGACGATGAGGACGCCGGGAGCCTCACCCCCTAACCCCCTCTCCTTCAGAGAGGGAGGACTAGCTTTTAGATTTTTAGAGCTATTAGAATCTAGTTCCCCCTCTCCCGTGGAGAGGGGGTTAGGGGGTGAGGTGCCCCGGTGCGTATTAAGCTTGTTCAGCACCTCGGCGCGCATGAGTACGTTGGCGTTTTCCGTCTCGTCGAAGCTATAAGGCCGCTTGTAGGAACTGGGGAACAGCAGCGGCTCCTCATCGGGTACCAAATGCTGCAAGTCGGCCAGGAAGTAGGCGGCTTCTTCCCGGTCATGGAGGATGAAGAGGTGGTGCTGGTTGGGAAACTCGCGGTGCAGAGCTGCGGCCAGCACCGCGTCCTGGCTGCCCACGAGGCCGCGCAGGTGTAGGCGTACGGCATCGGCATCGTCCTTGGCGGCACCGCGCAGCGTGTTGGCAGTGGCCGGATTGAGACGGGCACCCACCGTCAGCACCGTGGGGTCGAGGGAGTATAATTTGAGGAAATCGGAGACCTTCAAAGCGAATATTTTCTAGGCGAGAGACAAAGGTAGAAGCCCGGCCGGATGTAAATCTGGTCGGGCGAAGTCCGGGCAAGGCCCGTCCGGGAGACGCGCTAGTCAATACCGCCGCCGCCGCCCGAAAGTTTCCCGCACATTTTAGCGTCGCCCTCGTATCTTCCGGGTTCATGCGAAAGAAGTTGCCCCCAAGGCGTACGACAATGGCGAATAAGCACAACGAACAAGGCAGCGACGAGTGGGACGATATTCTCAACCATTTACGTCAGGTTCGCCAGCAAGTGCAAGAGCAAGGCCCGCTGCCTGAAGAGGAGAAAGCGGAAGTAACGGATGCGTTCCGGCGCGGCTTAGCTTTGCTAGAAGGGCAAGTGCAGGATATTCGGGGCGGGATGAAAGGCAGTTCCGGCCAATGGTAGCCCGGTAAAGCTGAGCAATGATATCTTCGCTGCCCTCTTCTCGCTAACTCTTCACTCCGTGCGCGGTTCTTCTCACCTGGCCATCGGCCTCATTACGGGCGTAGCCGTGGCTGGCCTCGTGCCCGGCGTGCCCTTCTCCCCTGCTGGTATTGCCCTAGCGGGTTTTTCCGCCCTCGCCCCCGACCTCGACCATCCCGAATCCCGCCTGAGCAAACGGCTTGGTTTCGCGCAGAATTACGTGCGTTGGGCGTTTGTAGCCGCCGCCGCTGTCATTGCCGCCTACACGCACTTCATGCTGCCCATCGGCCCCGACCGACGCATGGGTTTCACGGCGGCGCTGGCCTTTGGCTTGCTCGGCGCCGCCCTGCAAGGCGGCTCGGCCCGTAAGCTTGCCTTGTTGTTCACGGGGCTATGCACGGTGGTAGCGGGGCTTTACACCGAGTTTCTGTGGCTCAGTATGCTTGGCTGCTTTGTGGCGGTGGCCCCGTTCACGAGCCATCGCTCCTGGACGCACACCACCTGGGCCACCGCCCTCTGGACCTACATCGGCCACTTAGCCAACCAAAGCCTGGGCTGGCACGGCGTGGCACTGTTTGCGGGCGGCGGCTATGTCTCGCACCTGCTGGCCGACACGCTCACCAAAGCCGGCGTGAAATGGTTTATGCCGCTCACCGGTTTCTCGTTTAAAATCCCGCTCATTCGCACTGGCTCGGCCAGTGGCAACATGCTGGAAGTTGGCATTTGCGTGGGATATGGAGCGGTAGTGCTGGCGTTGGTGCTAAGCAAAATGGTATTTTAGTCACCAATCTGAACAATAAATTATTACTAGAAGACAAATTTACTACTTGTCTTCAGTTCCTTCTGCAACCCGTTGGTTCAGCTTACGAGCTTCTCTTCGGCTTCCTGTTCTGCTGAAGAAAAATTGATCTAAGCCGACACACAACTTCACTATCACCGGAATACCAAGGTCTTATACTTGATTTTCAGATAAATAAAGTCACTAAAAATTGCTTATTACGGCTCAAATTCATGGTTTTTTGTCGGTTAGCCTCGGTTGTTAGCGTACTAAATTACAATAATGCTTGCAGCAGTTTACGCAGACGTGTAGCTTAGCGGCGAAATGCATTTAACAAAGACGTTCACTTAACATTTATTACTACCATGTAAGATTTATATTATTTAATATTACGCCACTCGCCGTGTGAGAGCATTGAGCTAAGCATATACCCGGTACGCCTCTTATCTGCAAGCTGAATACGCTGAACATCCGGGCTTATCTGACGCCTCTTCGCATAGTTAAGCTGTTCTGTTCAGCACTTTCACTTTACCCTTGATGTCTGCTATGGATAGCGCTGTAAAGATGTGGTACTCACGTAATATAGTTTGCCCTTCAGGCAGCCAAAACATAGGGTCTCGTATCTTTGGCATCAGACTGTGCTAGTCTTAGTAGCAGCCGAACCTAATTATCTGCCCTTTTACCCTCACACACACCTTCGCTTACCCTCAAAACCTTCCCCGTATGAACCAGATAAATAGTCCCCTGATTAGGATAGGCGTCTTTTATGACGGCAATTATTTCCTGAAAATCAGTGATTACTATTACTTCCAGCACGAGCGTAAAGCCCGCATTAGCTTGGAAGGATTACATGAGTTTATTCGTCACCAAGTCGCCGAGGAAGAGGACGTGGATGTCCGCCTCAGCCGCATTATTGACGCCCACTTCTTCCGTGGCCGCCTCTCGGCTACCGAAGCCCGCGACAAAGACCGGCTATTTCATGACCGACTGCTCGACGACATTCTCATGAACATGAGCATCGCCACGCATTACATGCCCCTGAAAACGCGCGATGGCCGTTTGCAGGAAAAAGGCATTGATGTTTGGTTGTCGCTGGAAGCTCTGGAATTGGCCTTGCACAAGAGCTACGATGTAATCGTACTCATCGCCGGCGACTCCGATTACGTGCCGCTCATCAAGAAGCTCAACACGGTAGGCACCCGCGTGATGCTCCTGAACTGGGACTTCAAATACGTGGACTTCAAAGGTGAAGCCCGCGTGACGCGCGCCTCGCAGCACTTGCTCGAGCAGGCTACCTATCCGGTGCAGATGCACGAAATCATCGACCAGGGCCTCATCGATGCCGATGAGCTGGTGGAGAGCATGTTCGTCAATACGCCCGAGCCCGTAGCCTATCCGGCCGTGCCGAAGCCGGTGCGCCCCACGGGTCCGACGGCGGCCGGTCCGGTTGGCACCATCGGCATTAGCACCATCAAGAACCTCAAAAACGGGTTTGGCTTCGTAGTGATGCCGCCCAACAACCTGTTCTTCAGCTACGCCGACATGGCCGAAGGCGACTTCAACGAGCTGCGCGAAGGCGACTGGGTGGAATTCACCGTAGGCCGCAACCACCGCGACGAAGATTGCGCCCGCAACGTCCGCAAAGTGGCCGCTCCGCAAATGGAAGAAGGCGACGAGTACGACGACGAAGAGGAACCCACCGAACACGAGTCGGCTGACTCTACGGAGCGCCTCTAGTCTTTCTTAGTTCGTTCGGCAACAAGAAGCCGCCAGCTGCTTTACGGAAGCGCTGGCGGCTTTTTGTATGCAGTAAGGTCACCGTTTAGCTTACTCCTCGGGCTCGACGTTAGGGAATAGCAGGCGGTGAAAATCGCGCTTGTCAGCGGGGTAGCGGTTGAACGTGCCCATACCCCGCGCTACCACCAGGTTGTCGCGGGTGGTGCACTCAATGGTGGCGCTGCTCACGACTAACGTTTTACCGCTGTGCTCTACTTGGGCGCGCGCTACGAGGTGGTCGTGCATGTGTACAGGATGCAGGTAGTTGATCTTGAATTCCACCGTTGAAACCAACTCAGCAGCCGTGAAAGCCAGGGAAAGCGCTGCTGCTCCCAACGCTGCATCCATCAACCCGGCCAGCACGCCCCCGTGGCAGGTGCCCGGCGACGAAAGATGCTCGTCGCGAATAGTCATGGTGTACAGCACGTGGCCGGGCTGCTGCACCGTTAGCTTCATCCCGTTAGCGCGGCCATAGGCATTGATCTGGTTGTAGATTCCAATTAGCGTCGCAACGTCGGGCAGTTGTTCCATGAATGACTATGGGAAGAGAAAGTGTAGTGGCCAGTCTGAGGCGCTGCATTAGTACTCAGGGAGCAATATAGGTGCTTCGGGGCTTCCTGTTGCATATCCTTGTAGCCCCGTGCGTACGCGGGGCCGCGTACCGCACGGGCCAAGGCTACCCAGCAACCTAGCTACACCAACTAGCTACGTGGAGAGGCGAGGCACCGCGTGGTTACAGCCAAACTATTGGGCCTGAACACGACCAAAAACAGCCGCCGGCCAATCCTGCTGTGACTTCCTACCTTTGCGGCTCTCAACCGAACCGGCCCGCTGGTTTGGCGTAATGGCTTTTATACCCTTCTTCCTTTCTCATGGCATCTTTTGACATCGTAAGCAAAGTGGACCCGCAAACCCTGGAAAACGCGGTGAACACGGCGAAAAAAGAACTGCAAACTCGGTATGACCTCCGCGACACCAAAGGCGGCATGGAGCTAGACAAGAAGGCCAATACCATTCTGCTTAGCTCCGAGAATTCCATGCGCATCAAGGCGTTAGAAGACATTCTGCTGGCTCGCATCGTGAAACAGGGAATCGATGGCACGGCGCTGGATTTCACGGCTGAAGAACAGCCTAGCGGGGCGCTGGTGAAGAAAACCATCAAAGTGCGGGCCGGCGTCGACAAGGAAGTAGGCCGGAAAATCAGCAAGACGATCAAAGACGCGAAGCTGAAGGTGGAAGTGCAGATGCAGGACGACCAAATGCGGGTGTCAGCCAAGAAAATAGATGATTTGCAAGGCGTTATTGCCTTGCTCCGTCAGCGCGCCGCCGAGATTGGCCAGCCGCTGCAATTTGTGAACATGAAAAGTTGAATGGCTTAACGGCTCAATGGCTGGTCGTTGAGGCTTGCAGAACGGCACCACCAGTCATTCACAATTCAACCATTTAACCATTCAATCAATGCACTTCGACTTTTCGGTTTTTTCCAGTGCGGAAGCGTGGGTGAGTTTGCTCACGCTCACGTTCATGGAAATCGTGCTGGGTATCGACAACATCATCTTCATTTCGATTGTCGTAAACCGGCTGCCCCACGATCAGCAAGCACGGGGCCGGAGCATTGGCTTGCTACTGGCGCTGCTGTGTCGTATTGGCCTACTGCTGAGTATTTCCTGGATCGTGGGGCTGAAGGCGTCTCTGTTTACACTGCCCTTGCCCTGGCTGGATGAGCCGTTCGGCGTATCGGGCCGCGACCTTATTCTGTTTGCGGGTGGCCTGTTTTTGATTGGCAAAAGCACCACCGAAATTCATACCAAGCTGCAAGGTGGCCCCGAAGACGAGCACGGCACGGGCGGCAGCGCTACAATGGGCAGCATCATTTTCCAGATCATCATCATCGACATTGTGTTCAGCTTCGACTCTATTCTGACGGCCGTGGGCCTCGTCGACAACGTGCTGATCATGATTCTAGCCGTTATCCTTTCCATGGGCGTGATGCTGGCTTTCTCGGGGGTAGTGGCTGATTTCGTTAACCGCAACCCCACTATCAAGATGCTGGCCCTCTCCTTCCTGATTATGATTGGGGTGATGCTGGTGATGGAAGCCTTCCACAAGGAGATAGAGAAAGGCTACATCTATTTCGCCATGTTCTTCTCGCTGACAGTGGAACTGCTCAACATGCGGCTGCGCAAGAAAGCCTCCCCCGTAGAGCTTCGCGACTCCAGCTTCGACTAATGCAGTAGTGGCAAAGCTGTTTTCTTAGTACACGTCAATAGAAAGGCCCGCAGCTTTAACTGCGGGCCTTTCTATTGACCTTTTTGTATAGGTTGACTTACATGAAAAGCAGAACTATAACGAGCAGCACAAATGCTACTAAGTTGACCAACCCCACGTTGAAAGCGCGGTCACGTCGTAGCTTCAGGCGCAATGTTGCGGTGGCACTACCAATCAGTGTGACCAGCAACATCCAGGCATAGACGAAATTGGTAAGCCGCAGTTCAATGCTTTCTGATTCGCCAGATGGTGTAGTTACACGCCGAACTTTCCCGAACCACGGCGTTTGGTAGACTATCAGTTGGGCACCTCTTTCTAGCTTGGTTGTGCTTTCAGTCTCGAACTGCGCTTGTTGCGTCGATACTACGAAGTAGGAAGTTGTATAGCGTCTGGTTCCTCCTACCACATATTCAAAGTCCTGCACTGTTTCCTGGGGTAGCACCTGAGTCCGCGAGAAGTCTACTATCACCAGTAAAGCTATCGGCAAACTCAGAATGGCGAGTAAGCGAAAGTGAGGCCGTATGCGGCCAAATTCCTTGGCGTACCGAATGTGTGGGGGTGCTGACGGTTGCCGGGCCGCCGGTTTCGGCCGGCGCCGACCACGCCGCCGTAGTGCAGGATCAGGATGCAGATCATCGACGGGGGCTGGGCCTGGCGCTACAGGCTGGCGCAGAATATAGTCGTAACGCTGGCGGCGGACCGGGTCGCTAAGGGTCTCGTAGGCTTCGTTGATAGCTAAATAACGGCGATGCTGGGCCGGATCAGGCGTGCGGTCGGGATGGGTGAGCAGTACGAGGCGTCGGTACGCCCGCCGAATGTCGTCGGGAGAAGCTTGTTCGCTGACGCCAAGGATTGCGTAGTAGCTCACCGCATTGCGCTTAGAGTAGCAACTCCGGCAGATTGGTCCTGCACCCGGCGCGTGGCCAGTTCCAGCAATCGGCGGTTCAGTTCGGAACGGTGCTGGCGGTAGTAAACCAGCTCGTCCGTTGTAAACAGGCCGCACACCAGCCCTACCACCGTGTAGCGCAGCTTGATATTACGGGTCAGCAATTCGGCCAGTAGTCGCTGCTGCTCCGCGGCCGAAGCAGTAGCCAGCGGGATATGGTGATCGTGCACAAAATCGGCCACCACCGTCAGTAGCAAGTCGTTTTGCAGTTTCAACACCGGCCGGAGCGTGTGGTGCAGGAAATCAGCAGGAGTAGCTTCGCCGGTGGCGGGCAATACGTGTGGCAGCACCGGCCGCAAGGCCAGTAGTGCTGTGTCGGGCCGAGTGGGTAATGAAAACTCAGAAGTCATAAAGTACAGAATAAGGCAAGGCGAAGAACCACAAAAAACCCATCCGACGCACAGCCAGATGGGTTTCTTGTAAAGCTGCCCTTGAGGCCAGCCGATTACTTAATGCTGTACAGCCACTTTCTTGGTGATAATGCCCTCCGAAGTAGTCAGACGCACGACGTACACGCCAGCGGCTAACTCCGCTGTGTTCAGCTTCACACCGCTCTGCTGCAACATACTGGCTGGCACTGAGGTAGCGCGTACTACTTGGCCCATTAGCGTCAGCAGCTCCACCGAAACAGCGGTTTTGCTAGCTATTTGCGTGCGTACCAGTACTTGGTCGCGGGCCGGGTTCGGATACACTTCCAGCTGCTGCTCGTTGAGGCGGGTGCTAGTGCTCAATACCGTGGGCAGCGCGAAACCAGCCGTGTTATCGGTGAGATTGCTGCTACTGCCTTGTACGGCATTGAAGCCCATACCGCGGCGGGCGAAAGCCTGCCAGATAATATCTGAATTAGCGGCACCATACAGGACAGAATCAGCCTTCAAAATAGCATTACGGCCGTCAATGAAGCCAGGGCTGCATGGCTGCAACTTCAAACCCTCCAAGACCAACCGCAGTGCCATGTTGTTGCCACCTGTAGTTGCCGTTAGGTCAGCATTGTAGCCGTGCCGGGCAATCATCTTCCAGTTCAGGTCCCAGAGTGTGGTGCACCATACATAACCAATGTTGTGAACCTGAGCAACAGTTTGACCAGCGGCGTTGACGGTGGTGTTGTAACCGGGAGTTCCTATTAGGGCATAGGTAGCACCATTGATAGCCATGTCCGTGCTGTACCGGGTTGGTCGGATTCCACCACCGGTGGTAGGCTCCGATGAAGCGTAAGTGCCGATACCACGACCGGTAGTGCCTGCGTCGCCGGGGCGCGTGGTCATCCAGAGCGCGAAGAAGTCGCTCCAGCCTTCACCCATCTGCTCAAAGTTTCTAAGGCAACTGGCATCTAAGCGGCCACCAGTGAGGCGATTCGAGATGCCATGGCCGTATTCGTGGGCGATAATGCCATTGTCGAAGTCACCGTCGCGCCGAGCCGAGCCACTAGCCGTTAACGTAATCGTCTGGCCACTCTCCAATGCTGTCCGCAGCCGCATACCATCGTTGTATGAAATGAAGACAGAAGGAATGCGGATGCCAACAGAGTCCGGTGCCGTGGCTCCCATGGTTACTAGTGTCGGTGCGTCAGGAATACTATCCATCATGATAACCATGCGGGCACCAGCATTCTGAGCATTTTTTATTTTAGCCGAGAAGCCGCATTTACCACGCCGCATCAGCGCAATATTGCCACTGATGGCAGCAGCATTCACAAATGGCACGCTGCAACCACGCGTGGGTTGCGCCGAGCCATCGTTGACAGCAACTAGATTACCCGTAACGGGCCCTACCTGAGCCAGCTTGCGGCCGTTAGCGCCTTCGCGCGCATTTATTGGGCCTACTAGGGTGGAAGGAGCCGTCACTGCTACGGTAACCAGGCCATCCCACTCATACATCTGCATGCGCGGCGCGGAGCCGTCAATAGGAGTCGAGAAATTGGCGTTGTTAAGATTAGGTGTTGCCAGAGCAGCACCATCCTGAGCTTCGGCCAGTACCTGGTCATTGCCGCCAGGTGTGGAAACACCACCATTGCTGGTGTAGTTTTTCACTTGGAAGTTACCAGCTTGCTCCGTGAAGCCTTTAGTGGCCATCACGTCGTGCATTAGGTTATTCCAGTAGAACAAGTTAGTTACAGCAGCGTCTTTGCTGATATTCGGTTCCGATGTACCGTTGAAGGCGAAATCGAATATTTGCGTGGGCCCACCGTCGGGGCTGGCACCCTTGCGAAACCCATTCACCCCATTACGGTCCAGGTAGGCGTACGCATTATTGCCCTTGGTATTGGTGGAGTCAGCACCAGCTACCCCGTTCACATCGTGCCAGCCAAAAGGCGAAAACGTGGTGCTAGCCGGATCAGTTACGACCTGGCGTGCTCCATGGCTAGGGCTCTCAACAGTGAGCGGAAACACGTTGTAGGAATTGGGCGCCGTCACGCGGCTGGCCGTGGTGGGTGTGGCCAACACCTGCGACCAGTTGCGAGAAGCCAAGGCCCGCTGCGTCATCTCCGCGAAGGAAACCTCCTCCGAGACTGTGTAATCAGTCTTGTCGAGCAACTGACCAGTCTGGGCATCAACCCGCACGTTCCAGTAGTGCTCTGCATCTTGCGGAGCCAGCGTCACGTCCCAAGCCAATACCAACTCACCACTGACTACAGGCTGGTACATGAGCTTTACCAGAATCTTTTCCAGCGAAATGCCGCCGTTGTTGAAGACCATTCCTTCGGCCGGCTGGCCTTGCTGCTCCACAACAAGTGCGCTAGGCGCAGGCATTCGTAAGGCGCGGGCCGCCGCTGCTATGGCCTGTGCTGGCGTGAGTGCAGGGGCGCTGGTGCGAGCCTTTGCAGCCACACTTGGCACGAAGTTGTGCTGTAAAGCCACAATCCGACCGTTGCTAGCAACGTGTACATTGGCTACAGCACCATATACTTCAATTCCTTGGTAGCGCTGACGCAAGTAGATATGCGTGAGACCAGTGCTGGCATCGGTATGCTGGCTGGTGATAACTGGATTAGCTAGGTCCTGCTCACTCAACCCCTGTCGTAACGCTTTGCTGCTCAAAGCTGAAATAGCGTGGCTAAGCGCGGTCTGTTGGGCAGTGGCTAGTCCTGGTATGGCAAGCAGAGCAGCCATTACCAATGCTCGACTACCCGGCATAGTAAAACTTTGTTTCATGTATTTGAAAATGTGGGAAATTGGCAAAAACGCAAAAAAAGCACCTCTTTTCTAGTGCTTCATCCCAAAACTACATAAGAAATTTGAAAATTTTAGCACCCAAGCCTATACTAAACCCGCTAACATTGCCTAGTATCGCACCGACATCTCATCCTTTATACGTGGTGACATTACGTATTTTACCTATTTCTCTAATCAATATGGTGTTGATTAGCCTTCATTAAGGCTCAAAGCTTCAGAAATTGCTAGCAATGCAGTGCAATTAGCGCAGTGTAGGCTACCTTACTAGGCCTGAAGCTACAAGTAAGCTTAACGCTGTTACTATTTTTTTGTACTCGCATCAAGTGCTGGTAAGTGGCTCTTCTCTAAAATATTAGATCTTGATTTGCTAACTGAACAACGACTCCTTAGCTTCACCTTACGCTTTTGCTTTTCATTCATTTTTTTCCGTCTCACCTGTTGATGAAAAAACTACTGACGCTTTCGTTGCTTTGTGCAGCTGTTCAGCCGGCCCTCAGCCAGACCTTTGTTCAGGTACCTGGCCGGGTGCCCGTTGTGGTGTGCCCAGCTCGTCCCGAGAATATGTACACCCGGGTGGCGCCACCCACCGAGTATCTAGAACAAGTGCGCACCGGGCGCAGATCAACGACTGCTGCAAATATTGAGGTCACCTACACTGGCTTCACCCCGGAGGCCCAGGCCGCTTTTCAACGCGCAGTTGATATCTGGGAATCACTGCTCTCGTCGCCAGTTACTATCCGGGTGCGCGCTAACTGGACGCCCCTAGCTGCTAACGTACTTGGCTCGGCGGGAGCCAGCAGTTTCTACAGCCGCCTTGATGGGGCTTCGCGCGTGGATGTGCAATATCCGGTAGCCCTGGCCGAAAAGATTGCGGGCCGCGACCTAAACGCCCCTACGGATGCCGACATCAACGCTAACTTCAGCAGCACATTTACCTGGTACTATGGCCTTGACGGCAACACCCCCGCCGGCCAGTACGACTTGGTATCAGTGGTGCTGCACGAGCTAGGCCACGGTCTTGGCTTTCAGGCGGGTACTAGTTACACTGCCAGCACAACCCAAGGCGCCTACGGTATCCCTCCTATCAACTTCGCTACGTACATAGAAAATCTGGCGGGCCAGCAAATCACTAACACGCAGATTTTTCAGAATCCTTCGACTGCGCTGGGTACCGAGTTTCGGAGTAATAACCTGTATTTCAACAGTCCGCTGGCAAAGGCAGCCAACACGACCACCAGCGCCGAGAAGCGGCCGAAACTGTACGCGCCGTCTATGTTTTCAGCCGGCTCCAGCATTTCGCACTTAGACGAAGCCACTTACCCAGCCCGCGACATTAATTCGCTGATGACGCCGCAAATTGGGGCCGCAGAAGCAATCCATGACCCCGGACCATTGACCAAGGCCATGTTTGCCGAAATAGGGTGGTTTAACACGGCCATTCGGCATACGCCTTTGCGCGACACAGAGGTGGCGCAGAACTTCGTGATAAATGCCAACGTGGAAAGCGACGGCACGGTAAAACCTGGTTCAGTGAAGCTCGTGTACGCCATTAATAATGGGTCGGAAACTACGGTGACCATGACGGCCACCAGTGTCTCTAATCAGTATACAGGCACTATTCCGAACCCGGGTCTCAACGCAAGCGTGAGCTATTACTTGCAGGCCGAAGACGTGGAAACCAACCGCACGTACACCGCGCCGGGCATTTACCGTTCCACTGCCCCGGCACTGCGATACCGATTCAGAGTAGGCCCTGACACGCAAGCGCCTATCGTTGCTCACCGGGCGCCGTCCTTCCTGTTTCCGAGCCAGCTCCCTTACCAGCTCACGGTGTATGCCAAAGACAACCAGAGAGTGAACACTGTAACCGTGGAATACAGCGTGAATGGCACCCCACGACCTAATTTCTCCCTGACTCAGCAAAACGACACTACTTTCGTCGGGCAGCTCAGCACCGCCGGCGGCGCTATTGCAGCAGGTAATGTAGTCACTTACCGGGTGGTAGTGCGAGATGTCGCTGCCGCTGTCAACCAAACAGTGACCCCAGCCAGCGGCTCGTATTCTGTACCAGTCGTCGATTTTAAGACTCCTGTTGTTACGTATGTTAACGCCCTTAACAGCAATAATCCGCTGGATCTAGTAGGGGATGGATTCTCCATTACGCAACCCACCGGCTTCAGCAGTCCCGCCATTCATTCCGACCATCCGTACGCGGACGGTACTGGCCCTGGCTTCGAGAGCAGCATCATCTACCAATTGCTGGTGCCTATCATTGTTAAAGCGGATCCGGCAGCGGCCATCATGAAGTTCGACGAAATAGTGCTGGTGGAGCCGGGTGACGCAGGCACTGTATTCGGCGGCGCCAACTTCTATGATTATGTGGTAGTGGAAGGCAGCAAAGACAATGGCGCCACTTGGACTGCCGTAGCACCGGGCTACGACTCCCGCGACAAAGCCATTTGGCTTGCTGCCTGGAACAGCGCCGTCGATGGTGGTGGTAATTCCACGGCCCCAGGTACGCCTGCCTTGTTTCAACCCCGCACGCTGAACCTGCGCGACAAATTTGCGGCCGGCGACGTGGTGCGTCTGCGTTTCCGTCTCTTCTCTGACCAACTCAGCCACGGCTGGGGCTGGGCCATCGACAATCTGTCTATTCAGGATGCTGTACTATCCAACAGTACCGTAGCTGATCTGAAGGCAAATGGCGGTCTGCAAGTTTACCCCAACCCCAGCGCGGGTCGTTTCTTGGTTCAAGCAAATTTCAAGCAACCTGTAAATGGCTTACAATTGGTAGTCCGCAATAGCTTAGGCCAGGAAATCCAGCGCCAGACCTTACCCGCCGGCCAACGCACAGTGCAAGTTCCCGTGGATCTGAGCCGTTTGGCAGCTGGTATGTACCAGGTAAGCCTCGGCGCCGATGGCGAAACGGTTTCCCGCAAAGTCCTGGTACAGAAGTAGCAGGTATCTTTTTTGCTCAGAAAGGGCCGCCTCATATGAGGCGGCCCTTTCGTTTTTAAATGGTGTTCAGCCGAGCACTACCCGAGTTGGCTAGTTACCCCTGCGGGGCGCCAGGTTTTTAGCCCGCAAAAGGTGCAGAAGCAGATGACGGCCTGCGGATTACTTTAACCCACCTAAGTACTAAGGTGCATCTTGCTCAGGAAATCCCATAGCACCACCCCAGCCGCTACGCTCACGTTGAGGCTGTGCTTGGTGCCGAACTGCGGAATCTCCACGGCGGCATCGCACAGGGCCAGTACCTCATCTTCCACCCCAAATACCTCATTCCCCATAATTAGTGCATACGGCAGCACCGGGTTAGGCTGAAAGGCGGGTAGCGGCTGGCTGTCCGTGGTTTGCTCTACGGCCACTAGCACGTAACCAGCGGCTTTCAGTTGACGCAGGGCTTCTGTGGTAGAAGAAGCGTATTCCCACGCCACCGACTCCGTGGAACCGAGGGCAGTTTTGGTGATTTCGCGCTGGGGCGGGCGGCCGGTGATGCCGCAAAGCCAGATTTTCTCGATGGCAAACGCGTCGGCGGTGCGGAAGGCGGCGCCTACATTGTGCAGGCTGCGCACGTTGTCGAGCACTAGGGTAAGGGGGAATTTTCGCGTATTTTTGAAGTCTGCCACCGTCAGTCGGTTCAGCTCTTCCATCGAGAGTTTGCGCATAACGACAAAGGTAGGAACGCGCCCGTAGGTGGCTGATGTTGGCTGTTCGTATCCCGAAATGCTGCACGAATCTCCAGCTTCGCGCATCGTTGCCTTGCTTGGTTGCAACGATACCCGCACCGCCTGCTCAACAATACGCGAAGCTGGAGCTTCGCGCTACCCGCTAGCCTAGTGAAAACGAAAGTCGCCGATCCAACTAAAAAGCCTATCCGCACCCACGGCTCCCTCGGTCCTGCTCCCGTGATTGATACGCCGCTGATGAAGCAGTATTACCAACTCAAGCAGGCCCACCCCGGCGCCGTGCTCCTGTTCCGGGTGGGTGACTTCTACGAAACCTTCGGTGAAGATGCCGTAACGGCCTCGCGCATCCTCGATATCACGCTCACCAAGCGCGGCGCGGGCACTTCCTCGGAAACTCCCCTGGCCGGCTTCCCCCACCACGCGCTCGACAACTATCTGCCCAAGCTGGTGCGCGCCGGCCAGCGCGTCGCCATCTGCGACCAGCTCGAAGACCCGAAAATGGCCAAGGGCCTCGTGAAGCGCGGCATCACGGAACTGGTGACGCCTGGGGTGAGCCTGCACGACAATGTGCTGGACCGCCGCAGCAACAACTACCTCTGCGCCGTGCACTTCGGCAAGCAAGAGGCCGGCATCAGCTTCCTGGACATCAGTACCGGTGAGTTTCTGGTGGCGCAGGGCACCGTGGAATACCTGGGCAAACTGCTCCAGAACTTCCAGCCCGCCGAAATCCTGTTTTGCAAGAAAAGCCGGGCTGAATTCGAAAGCCATTTTGGGCCCGACTATTGCCATTTCGCGCTGGATGAATGGGTTTTCGGCTTCGATTATAGCCACGAGACCCTCACGCGCCACTTCAATACTACCTCGCTCAAAGGCTTCGGCATTGATGGGCTGCGCGAAGGTATTACGGCAGCGGGCTGCATTCTGCACTACCTCGCCGAAACCAAGCACACCGACGTGGGCCACATCGGCAGCATCGGGCGCCTGGAAGAAGACAAATATGTGTGGCTCGACCGGTTTACGGTGCGCAACCTGGAGTTGGTGCAAGCACAACACCCCGGCGGCGTGCCCCTTATCGACATTTTGGACCAGACCGTGACGCCGATGGGCGCGCGCCTGCTGCGCAAGTGGGTGGTACTCCCTCTGAAAGAGCCCGCCCAGATTCAGCGCCGCCTCGATACAGTGGAAGCCTTGCTTCAAACTCCGGAGTTGCTGGAAAACATTCTCCAGTACCTGCGTCAGATCAACGACTTGGAACGCCTGATTTCCAAAGTGGCCGTGCGCCGCATCAACCCTCGGGAGCTGCTCCAACTGGCCCGCGCCCTGGAAGCCATTAGCCCCATCCGGGAAGAACTAGCGGCGTCCGGCATCAAAGCCCTGCAAAAGCTCGCCGACCAGCTCAACCCTTGCGCCAATCTGCGCGAAGAAATTCAAGCGAAAATCAAAGTCGATGCGCCCATCCTGACCAACCAGGGCGGCGTGCTTAATGATGGGGTGGATACAGAGCTGGACGAGCTGCGGGCCATGGCCTTTTCGGGCAAAGACTACCTGTTTCAGCTTCAGCAGCGCGCCATTCAGGAAACCGGCATTTCGTCGTTGAAAGTGGCTTACAACAAGGTGTTCGGTTACTACCTCGAAGTCACCAACGCCCACAAAGACAAGGTTCCGACCTCCTGGATTCGCAAGCAGACCTTGGTGAATGCCGAGCGTTACATTACGGAGGAGCTGAAAACTTACGAAGAAAAAATTCTGCACGCCGAGGAGCGCCTGTTCGTCATCGAGCAGAATATCTATAATGAGCTGGTACTGTTTGCGGCCGAGTACGTGTCGCAGATTCAGCAGAACGCCCGCGCCATTGGCGTGGCCGATTGCCTATCGTCCTTCGCGGCCACGGCCCGGCAGCACCGGTACGTGAAGCCGATCATCGACGATACCACTTTGCTCGACATCCGGGCGGGCCGCCACCCCGTAATTGAGCGCCAGCTCCCGCCCGGCGAGCAGTACATTCCCAACGACATCTGCCTCAACCAGGACGAGCAGCAGATTGTGGTGATTACGGGCCCCAACATGGCCGGCAAATCGGCCCTGCTGCGGCAAACGGCGCTTATTGTGCTGCTGGCGCAAATTGGCTCCTTCGTGCCTGCCGACTCGGCCCACGTGGGCATCATCGACAAAATCTTCACCCGTGTTGGCGCATCCGATAACCTGAGCAAAGGCGAGAGTACGTTCATGGTGGAGATGACCGAAACGGCTTCCATCCTCAACAATCTCTCCGACCGTAGCCTCGTGCTCATGGACGAAATCGGGCGCGGCACCAGCACCTACGACGGTATCAGCATTGCTTGGGCGATTGTGGAGCATCTGCACAACTCGCCCAAAGCGCGGGCCAAAACGCTCTTCGCCACCCACTACCACGAACTCAACCAGCTAGCCGACGATTGTTCGCGGGTCCGTAACTACAACGTAGCCGTGAAGGAGGCCGATGGCCGCATTCTGTTCCTGCGTAAGTTGCGCGAAGGTGGCTCCGAGCATAGTTTTGGCATTCACGTGGCCCGCATGGCCGGCATGCCTACCTCGGTGGTATTGCGCGCCAACGAAATCATGCACCATCTGGAGCAAGAGCGCACTTCCGCCGGTATTGACTCTGATGCTCCCACTGAGTTTGACGAGGTGTTAGCCGGGTTGGATGCTGAGCCCATCAGTAAAGTAGTACCGCTGAACGGCCACGCGATAGACGCTGACGACAGCGCCCGTCGTAGCCCTAAAGCCCAGCCTGCGGCAGCGGTACACAATGCTCCTCGGCCCAGCTTGCAACTCAGCATGTTTGAGCCCGCCGATCCAGGGCTGGAGCGGGTGCGCGAGTTGCTGGAAAAGCTGGATGTGAATACGCTCACTCCTATTGAAGCCCTACTTAAGCTCAACGAGCTGAAGCTGGCCGCTAGCCCCAAACAGTAAATTTAGCCTCAAGTTTTGTTGAATAATTCGCGTGAGCAATGGCAGATACGAAGCACTACAATACCATCGTTGTGAGGCGAGAAATATGGTTTGGCAAGGTAATTTGAGACAAAAAATTTCTCCTTGATAATCAGGAAAAAGCACAGGCACAGTGTGGAAAGTCTGACATTTTTTGGCGCAGGGACTTGACAAGCCAATTTCCTGTAGTACCTTTGTCACATCAAAACGCCCCCTACGGCGTCTAGACCTCAAGCGAGAGTAGCTCAGTTGGTAGAGCGCGACCTTGCCAAGGTCGAGGTCGCGAGTTCGAACCTCGTCTCCCGCTCCAAAAGGATGTTGCTCCGGCAGCATCCTTTTTTTGTTGTAGAGCGGCTGTTGTAGTTCGCTATTGCATTGATCATTCTCTCGAAAAGTACGGTGCGGCAAAGGTAAGGCCCGCAAAAAGTTTCTTTGATTCAGACCTACGGCCAATATTGAGGATTATTGTCTCAAGAATTTGCAGTTACTTTGTCATAACTGTCGCGTGGTGGTAATGAGCTTACGCGGCTGAAATAAAACACTTGCCAGAGTGGTGTAATGGTAGCCACGAGGGACTTAAAATCCCTTGTCTTCACGGACGTACGGGTTCGAGTCCCGTCTCTGGTACAACAACTTACAACCGGAAGACCCGGAAAATGCCTTCTCACGTAGCAGAAGGGGTTTTCCGGGTTTTTTGCGTTCAGGGCAATCGGTACTCTGCAACGCGAAATATGGACTGTGCAATGGGAGTCACGCCCCCTCTTACGCCCCCCTTTCCGGATGAACACGCAATTCATTCTTCGCAAAGACAAGAAGGACAGCACCGGCCGCTGTCCGGTACACTTCATCGCCTATTTCAACGGCGTGCGCCTCAAATACGCTACTGGCGAAAAGTGTAAACCCACCGAGTGGAACGCCGATAAGCAGAAGTTCCGCTCGGCCTATCCGCTGGCCGAAGAAGCCAATCTGTATTTAACCCGGCTGACAACTGACGCACTGGCCTGGTGGCGGAACCTGCGGGCCTCCGGAGAAACGCCCACGGTAGAAAGCTTGAAGGCCGCCCTGCGGCCGGTAGCAGAGTCGGGAGAGCAAGAAGAAAAGCCCAAGTCGGTGATGGGCATATTTGAGGAGCACTGGCAGTCGCTGCAGGCGCGGGGGTACGCGCACCACACGCTGCGGCAGCGCAAGATGCTGGGCTCGTGGCTGAGCGCCTACGAGCAGGACCGGGGCGAGTTGCTGAACCCCTGCACGTATGACCGGGTGCTGAGTTACCTGCGCTTTCAGCGGAACCTGGCGCAGAATACGGTGGCTTCCTTCGTGCGGGGACTGAAAGTGTTTCTGCGCTGGTGCCGGGAAGAGCGGGGCATGGCGGTGGACGTGGAACTCCGCAAGCTGCAGGGGCGGCACGCGGATGTGCTGAAGATGTGGCTAACGGCCGACAACCTGACGGCCCTGGCGGCGGCCGAGCTGCCGGAGTACCTGACGCGGGTGCGGGACGTGCTCTTGTTCTGCTGCTACACGGGGCTGCGCTACTCGGACGTATTTGCGCTGCAGCGCGGCAACCTGCACGAATGGGACGGGGGCTTGATTCTGCGGCTGGTGCAGACCAAAACCCGCACGGGCGTGAGCATCTACCTAACCGAGGCCGCGCGGGCTATTCTGGACAAATACGCCGACGCGGAGCGGGTGCGCCTGCTGCCCGTGCTGGCTAACCAAGTTATGAACCGCTACCTAAAACGGGTGGGCAAGGCGGCCGGGCTGACGGATGAAGTGGTTGTAACTACCGTAGTAGGCGGCGAAGTGCTGAAAAAGTCGGTGCCGCGGTATGAGCTGCTGACCAGCCACACGGCCCGGCACACCTTCGCCACGCAGAGCCTGTTGCGTGGTATGCCAGTGGAAGTATTGCAGAAGGTGATGGGACACGCCAAGATTCAAACCACGCTGGTGTACGCCAAAGTGGTAGAAGAACTACAGCACCAGACTATGCGCCGCATTTGGGAAGGTCAGGGTGCCGCTACGGATAACGCAGGGGCTCGCGCCAACCAAATCTGCGCGGCGGAACCTTTGGCAGCCTGAACGTATCCTTCAGCTATGATTACGCGGCCCGCCAAGTTGGCGGGCCGTTGCTTTAGGTGGCGCACCATGTTGGGCAGCAGGTCGGGACGGATGACCAGCTCCAGCGGGCAACTAAGACGGGCGCGTTCCAGGTTCAAGAAGGTGTAGCCTGCGCAAGTGGTGTACACGCGGGCCACGATAGCGCGCATATGCACGTAGCGGCCCGGCTGACGGGCTGCCTTAGCCGCTGTAAGAGGTGGTTCAGAGCCTGATGCGGCGCAGAATAAACGATTCAAAGGCAGCGGCTAACTAGCAAAATAGGCGAATCAAGAGGACGGTGTCATACCTAAGCCATACTCTAGCTATACTCTAGCTACGAGGATGGTGGGGGCCAAATGGGAAAGATAAGTAACACTGGCTCCTAGATACTGATACTATTTATTTCATAAAAAGAATATATTTCTCATATTTGTATAATAATCGGCTTCTTTATGTGAGCATTGGGCCAGTCTTGCTGATGGGCAGGACAATCAAAAGAAAATCGAGCGGCTTTGCTGGGGTGGGTGCACCTGGTAGGAGTCGGTAATGAAAGCAGCTACAGTCTCATTTTTCATTCTTACCCCTACTACTATGGCACGTCAGACTGGCGTAATCCAAATCAGTGGCACCGTGGGCGGCGTCGTTTTCGCGAAGGACGGCACGGTGCGCCAAAAACAGGGCTCGAACAAGAGCCAATTCAACTCGTCCGCTTCGATGCAGCGGGTACGAGAAAACGCCAGCGAGTTTGGCACGGCGGCCAAGGCCGGCAAACTGGTACGCGACGCCCTGCGGCGCGTGGTGGTGCTGGCTTCCGACCGCCTGATGGTGTCGCGCCTGGCGCAGAAGATGAAGGAAATCCTTAATCTGGACGAGGACTCTGACCGTGGTGGCCGGCAGATTCTGCCGGAGAACTTGTCGGCACTGCTGGGCTTTGACTTTAATGCGGGCTCGGCCTTCTCCGGCACCTACTACGGCAGTGTGCAGGCAACGCTGGACCGGGCCACCGGCAATCACTTGGTGAGCATAGGGGAACTGAACCCGGCCCGTGACGTGGCCGCTCCACAGGGCGCCACCCACTACCGCATTACGGCGGCCGTAGGAGCGGTTAACTTCGAGACGGGCACCGCCACTAGCGCCGAAGCTAGTACGGAGGAGTTGCCGCTGAGCAACGCGGTGCGGCCGGCCGAGGCATTGCAGCTGGTGCGGACTGCCGCAGCCGATGAGTCGTTGATTGTGGCGGTGGGTGTGGACTTCTTTCAGCAGATGAACGGCAAGTTCTACCCCCTGAATTCCAATGCTTATAACGCGCTGAGCGTGGTGGCAGTGGGGTAGTGCTTTAGAAGGTGGAGGTGAGAGCTTGGAACTGAGAATCGCAGAACGGCTCCAGGGGCAGGCTCTCACTTTCGCTTCGTCATGCTCCTACTTTCTCATTTCTAACATTTAGGTTTTTAACGATGGCAACTCTCACTCCTTACCAACGCCAATTTCGCGTCCGCATGAAGCGGGCAATACGACTGCGGGCCTCAGCCGATGCAAAGGCCCGGCGTTATGCACAGAAGCTGGCGGATGCTATCGGGGCCGCCGAAGACGCGGCCATGCAGATGAACGCCCTGAACCAGCTCTACAACGTTGACGTGAGCACTTACACGCTACTCACACAGGCGCTGCACGCCAACAGCGGACAAGAAGTGCTGCTCGACCATCTGGCCCAGAGTACACCTGGAGAGGAACTGGTACTGTACAACCAAGTTCCCGACGGGAACGGCGGGCAGCCACTGCCGGATAATCCATTGTTTGGGGAACGGGGAGCGGGCACGCCCATCATCGTGCCGCCAGCTCAAACGGATACCAACTTGGTAAAGCTGTCAGCTAAGGTGCCGCCGTCTCTTAGCACCAATGAGCAATCTGCCGCATCACCCGAGGCCGAGCAGGAATAAGCTGTGTACCTAGATAAAAGGTATAGAAAAGGCCAGTCCATCTTATGGACTGGCCTTTTAAGTAGAAGTAGATTCTGCCGTTCGGCGCCACAGTGACACTCAAGAAAACCCACTGGTCGCCGGCGGCAGCGCGGGGCCTTTTCGTAGTAGTTGAGCGTAAAACTTAAGCCAGTAGCGGCGCGGTAAGGTACACCGAACGTCGGCAGCCGTTAGTGAAGTAGCACTTGGAACAGGCCTACAAGTATTTGCCATACCCTGACGACCCGAAAACGGCTAGAACGAAAGAGGACTGAGCCACTTTAAGGCAACTAGGCGTGCTTACCGAATCATTATGGTTCCAGGGGCTCTTCTGGAATTATCTGCGTTGGGCTTTGCGAGTTGAATAGCTAGGGTAACCTCTGAAGTGTTGGGTGTCGCGGGGACGACGCGCACCTGTCCAAGAGCTTCGGGTGCAATACGCAGGGCACTTACTTGTGCTGCGGCAAGCGCCTGCCCGTCGATTACAACGCGAAAAGGACCTTGCACTCCATACTGGCGGGCTACATCAGCAAATGAGACGCTCGTGATCTTATCTTCATAATCTATATAGATTACTCCCTTTGTTGATATGTTTTTCGATAGATTGGGTGTATCCTGTCCTTTGTATATCCTCACGTTTTTAATACGCGTCGAGTTAAGAGCAGGAGTGAGACCATTAGCTATTATGTTATTGTTTACAATATATAAAGGCTCTTTTATTTCAACGTGTGTGTTGCTTGCCGTTGGCTCTTGCCCATAACTCATGTGGAAGTGGCCAATCAAAACAGCAAAGAGAAGAAACTGAAGCAGGTGATTACGCATGGCGAAAGGGATTTACAGAATACAAAAATTATCGGCAGCCCGTTATTGGTATCGCATAGTGCGCGTTCGCGAACAAGCTTGGGCCATCACCCATTGTGATCATTCCTGTAGCGGGGTCTAGGTAGTAAACAAGGTTGGGTTGATCCGACTCATAGCCCATTACAATTACACTATGCCAAACAGAAGCATCTGTACCTGAAGGTATATCAATTGCTATCGGATGGCCTGCGTCAATTGCTCCTTGATAGTTATCAACGGGAAAAAGGACGGTGGTAGTGAAAAAATGGCTTACAAAGCTGCCTATATCGTTTAAAGGTACGCCAGTGGTGAAAAAGGCACCGCCATACAGTTGCGTTGCATACGTAACCATTGCAGACTCAATCTGTTCCTTCGTCTGATTGCCTCCACATAATGCTGCCTTGACCTCTGTTAAAGAAGAGGTTACGCAACTACCCGGTGTTATCTGCGGGATCATTGAGGTTGGCATGTTGGGTATAAGCTTCGGATATCCTGACCCAGATCCACTCCCATTGTCATTGGGGTCACCACCTGGCAGCTCAGGATAATCGGTGGGCTGTAGACCACCGCCGCCACCGCCGCTGTCGTCGCCGCCGCCGTAGCCACCACCACCGTAGCCGCCACCACTTGGTGGATCACATACGTTAACTGTATAAGGCGGAGAGTGTGATATAATCACATAAGTGCACGTGCTGGTGCCTCGCGCGCTACCCCCGGCCTCTGCAGCTGTAAGGAGTTGCGGGTTACCAGGAGATACGCGCCCTTGCGTGTAGCGGCGTCCAGCGCGGAACTGATAGCGTAATGTGTAGTAGAATACGAAACCAGTAAAGTTTTGCTGAGGAAGCGCGGCGGTTGATCGACCTTGACGGTAAAGGTCGAAAAACAGGGCTTGAGACTCGGCTACTGATTGCGAGTTAGTGGTCAATACCTCAATAATGGCGGCTTTTGGTGAGCGCGCTGTACGCTGGACGAGGAGTAAATAGCGGCGAGTAAAATAGTCGCTACTGCCACCGGGAGTGAGTGCGTCGGCGAAGGGCACTAATGACACCCGCTCGGCGCCAATTTGGGTGCTAGTGAGCAATCCCCAATTAAGTTGAGGGGGGGCATCCACAGAAAAGGCCCCGGCTGGAGTAGGCAACACGGCATCGGTGAGCGTACCGCCTTGGTCTCTATACCATTGCTGAAGTTGGGCAGCGGAAAGAGGAGTTATCTCCTCAATAGAGTCTTGCTGCAACAGTTCCGGTTCTTGTGGGTTGCAACCGAAAACGCTTAATGCTAGCGTTGCGGCGGCTACGACAAGACGTAACGGGGAGTATTTCATGAATTTTATAAAGGATTTAGGTGAATTACTAGCGTATTTGCAGCTTATACCCCGCTGCTTTCTGATTCTTGCCTACAGCAAGTAGTGCCTCAAAATAAATGCGCCACGGCCGCCCATAGAGAAAATTTTGGCGAGTGGTCGTGTATAGAGGGTGAAATGCAGATAGGCTATGTGAATGGGAAAAATAATGGAAAAGTAGAAGGAAGCGACTGTTCTAAGACTGCTTGTTCAAAGGGACCACTCATTAGTGCTCCCTACGAAAGGTGGCGAAGGCACAGTGCGTTTGTAGAGCTTGGCTTGTGTAACTTATTTTGCCAATACCTGACCTATCCAGGCCTGCACTTCACCGGCCACGTGCAGCCTAGTTACATCGAAGCTCGCTTAGATGACCTGCTACGGCGAGTAGCCAGCTCCTTTAAGTTAAGCTATGTCGCGGCCTCGCTCTTTATCAGCCAGCTACAGGCCTATCCACGCCGGCACAATCTGACGTATGTCATGCAGCAATTCGGGCGGCTTATCAAACCCCCGTTCATTCTACGCCACCAGCTTAGCCAACCCTTGCACGCAAGATTCACGTTCAGTTCAACAGGGTGAGCGGCTGCACGCGCTGCGGATGTTTCTCTGGTTTGGTGGCGAAGGGCTCATCTGCCGCAAACAGGAAGAAGTCCAGCAGGAGGTGGTCAGCGCCCTAAACCTGGTCACTAACTTGATGCGGTGCCATGGGACACGGTATCTGCAACAGGTGGTGTAAACACTACGGGCCAAAGGCGTGGAAGTGCGCGACGAAGACCTAGCTCGGCTCTCGCATGCCCACTACGAACACATCAACCGCCTAGGCAAGTACACTTTCCCTCGCCAGATGGGAGTAGAGCCCAACGGGCTACGCAGCTTGCGCAAGCCGTTGGAAACGGCTTAGAGCCATTTCATCCTCCACTGCTATTAGAAGGTCCTCTTGCGCGCTTTAAGGGTGATCTCCTTAACGTACTTCTTTGAGAAACGCACCATAGCGTTCATCTTCGTGCTGTTAGCTTCATATAGCTCTCCGAGGAGCTTGACAAGTTTGGCTTTGTCGGCCTCCGTGAGCGACGCCAGTTCTGGGTCATCAGCCACCACGCGCCTTATGTCCTGACGGAGTCGACGCTTGGCGCGTTTTTCCAAGTAATCCTCGCGCTTATCGAGCACCTCAATAACATTACTGGCAATCTCAGTTAGCTTGGTAATAGCCTGGGGCAGGTATTTGAGAAACAACCACAGCACCCCGAGATTATAAGCATCGTTGTCCGAGATGTAACGCTCTATTTCAGCTACTACTGAGCCGTTGCGAATGCGCGTTAGCTCAATCTGCCGGTCGCTCTGATGCACATAGCTGCGGTACCGGGAACCGTGCAGGAGGCCGTCGACTTTGTAGATAGCGCCCAAATAGCTGGCCAGCTCGTTGACATTGATGTTTTCATCTGCAAAGCGAATAGCTAACTGCACAACGTTGTCGCCACTCACGTCGTCGGGGAAGAGTTGCGCAATGAGTTTATCTTTCATCGGGCGGGGAAGCCCGCCTGACTGGCGTTCTAAAGAATTCATGTGCAGCAAATGTGATAGACTGACTTCAATACCAGATTAACCAGAACAGAGCAATAATAGCGGGTGATGAGTTATCAGAGAGTATCAACCCGACAGGGCTATGTTATTAGGCCGGGAGCTTGCACGACCCCTTTTTGCTGGAAGCGGACATCTAGAATACGGCGCATGCGTTTGTAGCGGGCATCATGCAGATGACTGGTGTCCCAGTCAATAACAAGATAGTCCAGCAGGTGGTCGGCAAAGCGTATAGGGAGCCTCACCGGCTTGTACACCCGTCGCTTATTAAGCAAATCGTAGCAATACACGTGTTCGAACGCCGGACCACTATAAGAGTCGTTGAGGAGCACGATGACATTATGAGCGTTGTAGATCTCCACGTAGCAGTACAGCAACCCGAGTTCTGAATCCGCTTTTAAATATAGGAGGTTGGAAACTTCGTCGGGGCCCAGCTGGTGAGGCTCCATGCTGGTGGGATAATAGAACTTGGCCACCGATTGTCTCGGGTCCGCTTCGCGCAGGATGTAAATTGGGCGTTGCACTAATCCGGCATCACCGCCCCGGCTCAGGTAAAAGTTGACCGCGATTTTGATGATGCCTTTGTAGAACTCCAGCCCGCCGGTCCGGCTCTGCGTAGGGGTCCAGTTCGAGAAATAGATCAGGCCTTCTACTGGCTGTTGTAAAAGCTCGGCTTCCGCCAGCATCTTTTCAGGATTAATATCCGGGTACTGCCCCTTTTTCTGCTTGAGGTACCGAAGCGCTTTGGCCCGGACCTCCTCATCGGTCCCTGTGAACTGGTAAGCAGGCTCGTGTTTCCATTCAATGATGAGCGTGGTCTCAGGTTTAAGGTCGCCGCGAAACTTAACCTCCTCGCCGGACAGCAGCTTACCCACACTTTTTACCTCGTTACCGGTTCCCGGCTGCGCCATACGCACCAGCGGGAGGATGTAGCCCAGCTGAGCGGCCAGAGCCTTATCAATGTCGGAAGCGGGTCCATTATTACAGGCCAAGCATAGCAGATTAGGACTGGTATGACGGCCGCCCAGAGCCTCAGGAATAATATGTTCCTCAGATTTATTGGCGGCGGTTAATTTCTCGCCGCACCAATAGCACCGGCGGGCTTGATTATTAGGTCCCATAGCTTGACGGGTGGTTCTAACCAGACGGAGTAAGCGGTGACTTTCCTGGCTGGACGTTGCACACATGTAATATAAAGAGTAGTTCTGGGTTGAGACAACAGCCAGCCCGGTGGCAGCAGCAGTTGCCATCCGCACATTGATCCAGGCTCACCTGCCATTTCTCACAAAGCTTCCATCCGACCAACTCTACGGTATTGATTGGAGATTATACATTTATACAAACATATACCTTACCCTCCGTTTTCCTGAACAATGTAATGACCTTTTCCAGCTTGTACCAGGGTGCTTAAGCGTCAGCCTTTCTATGTAGGATATGACGAAGACCATTGTTCAGACACGATTTGATGCTCTGATTCGAGACGTGCTCTGGCCTCCGTTTAAGCAGCGGGGCTACCAAAAAACGGGCAGCAATTTTCGCTGGTACGACCCTACCGGCTGGGGCAAGATCGTCAACGTCCAAAAGAGCCAGTATAGCGACCGACATACCCTCACTTTTACGCTGAATACCGGACTCTACCTGCCCGAAGCGGAGCGTCTGTGGACCGGGCGCACCACGAACGAGCGATTCCTGGAGCCGGATTGTCTCATCCGAAAACGCATTAGTGCGCTAAAAAAGCTGGGGGCCGACGTCTGGTACGAGCTGACGGACGCGACGGAGCCGCAACTTCTGGCGCAAGTGGTAACCCAGGATCTTCAGGCCCATGTATTACCCTACCTGGACCGGATGAGCCGCCGGGAAGATATTCTGCACCACCTGCTCAGCGAAAGACGCCCCAATTCGCCTTTGGCCATCGAAACGGTGTATGTCTGCGGGTATTCGGTGGAAGCCCACGAGTGGCTATCCCACGAAATCACCACGACTATCTATCGGTCTCACCGCGAGCCACTGGAGATGCTTCAGCGCCGGCTGAAAAGTCTTGAGGAGAGTGGGTGAGGATGCGGCTTCGCATGGGTGCGGGGTTGCGCTACCTCCTTCGCTAGCTGTTAAAGTGTATATTATAGATGCGGGCCATACTAGGCAAGAGCGGTTTTTTAAACGATTGAATGAAAGAGCCCGGCAATTCTCACCATGCTGTTGAGAGAATTGCCGGGCTTGACTTTTGTGAATGGGCAACGTTGATATTACCCTTTGCCGCGCTGGTTGAGGGTGCGCTCGTAGTCCTCAAAGCGGATTTTGACCAGTGCGGAGCGGTCAGCGGTACGCAGGATGGCTCCTTCTGCGCGGCCGGGAGTAGCTTGGCCGAGTAGGGCGGCGTGGGTGAGCGGTATATGGTGGCGTAACCACGTTAAGACGCCCTCATGCGTGGATTCGGCGGCGGAGAGGGTGTAAGCAGGCAACGGCGGCACGGCGGGCAAGCCGACGTGGGTGAGGTAAATGGCCAACTCGGTTTCGGAAAGGAACGGTTGGCCATAGCGAATGCCGGTTGGCGTTTCAGACTCGCGCCAGATAGATAAGTCACGGATGTCGGCCTGGAGTTGGATGGCTAGAGCAGCGGCATCCGGGAAGACAGCAACATCGAAGACCCGGAACCCAACCTGCTCGGGCGGGCCGTACTGTTTGGAATTGCCGGTGACCTTACCCCCGTAGAACTCGCCGAAAAGGACGGTAAGCGGAGCCGGCTGGCCAGTGGCGGCCCCATGAGCCAGCCGCGGCAGGTGGCCTTGCTCGTCGGCGAACTGTGGGAACACGAGGCGGCGAAGCCCCTCCACAATGCCCACGGCTGGGTCAAATAAGAAGTCGCCGCTGACGGTGAGTAGGTTTTCGCGGGAGCCTACTAGATAGGAGCCATCGGCAAAGACCAGTAGGCGGGCGCTGGTGCCGTCTATCTTCTCGGTGGCCGTCAGAGGCTGGTCGAATACAGCAGGCGTCGTGAAGGTGGTTGTGAGACGGCCCCGGTCGCCAAGGGCATGGAGCGTGAGGATAGACGGGTACTTGGTCAGGGTGTTGAGCTGAGCCAGGGAGCGGGCAGCGATGGTACGGGCGTGGCTTTCGGTAGAGAATGGCATGAGTCGGATAGTTTACGGGGGTGAAGCTACTGAAAAAAGGGACCGGCCCGCTTCACTAGCGGGCCGGTGAGTAGACTAGGCTGCCTGCCTGAAGCAGGGCGTGGGCAATTGAGGGGCTGACTGGCGGGCGTAGTGGCGTAATAGGGCAGCGTACTTTTTACGTCCCTGCGCCATAAGCATAAGATTAGCACTTATCTCCACTGTCCAGAGCTCGTGCGGGGCCTTCTTCTGCACCCCAATGATGAGGAAGCGGTCGGCTTGAAGTGCGTCGAGGTAGAAAGCCGCCTGCCGGTCGTAGTCGTACTGCTCAATGGTGGCCAGGAAGTGGGTTCGGTCGCGGCAGCTGGTGGTTTTGAAGTCGATGAGGGTGAGGCGGCGGCCGGCGGGACTGCGCACGAGCAGGTCCGGCCGCACCTTCACGGGCACACTGGTCGCGGTGTGGATGGCGGTGTGCGTTAGCTCGGGGGTACCGCGGTAGAGCAGGTCGCGGCAGTAGCGTTGGCGACGCACATGGCGGGCCAGCTGCTCTAACTGCTCCCACGGGCATTTTTCATCGGTGCGGGCGTAGGTGGCGGGCTCCAGGGTGGCGGCGTGAAAGGCGGTGCCGTAGGCCAGGGCAGCCGGGCTGGGGGTGCGTAGCTGGCCAATTATCTGGGCTTTGAGGTCGGACAGGTCGGTGTTGCTGACGTGGGGCAGGCTGCGGTGCTGGGCCTGGGTTAAATCGGGGTGAGCTTGTAAATCAGTGAACATGAGTCGAGAAGTAAGGCCCCCTTCCGTATAGGGTCGGGGGCCAGTGTGTCTTTAGGCAGCTTGAGCGGTTTCCGTGATTGGGGCGGCTGGGTTTTCTCCTTCCGGCAGATCGAGCGACGCGGCTTCGGCCTTTGGTTTCTGGTAGCCGTGCTGGATGCGCACGTCAGCCGCGCCGGTGTAGGTTTCCTCACGCCAAATGGGGAAGTCCTGGGCAAACTCGCGGCGGGCCTGCACCTCGGCCGGGTCGGCTGCTTCGTAGCTGAACTCGGCAATGTAGTAGGTGGCTTTCTTGCCCTCTTTGGTCGTTTCTTTCTTGCTGGCCTGCACCTTTACTACCACATCGGCCAGAGTCAGGTCGTCGTAAAACAGCGGTTCGATGAGGCGGTACAGGTTCTCCACCGAATAGCCGTGGAACAGCACGGCGCAGATGGCGCCCTTCTCGTCGGCATAGAACAGCTCGGCCCACAGCTTGCGGCCCATGTTTAAGATGTCGTCCTGGAAGATGCGCCAAGCCAGCGGTATGAAGCGGAGCGAGTTGCCCAGCGGGGTAACACCGTTGATGTTGAACTGGCCGGCTTTGGCGTCGAAACGCACTTGGCGCGGGTGGCCAGGCAGGTACTTGAAGCGGGAAATCTGCTGCACCTCGCCGGTGGCCTCATCTACCCTATCCAGCAGATAGGACGGCCGAACTTCGGCGGGGGCGGTGGTGGGGTCGAGCACGGCGGGCGTGGCAATGGGGGGGGTGGCGTTTTTCTTAGCCATAGGGAGTAAGAGGAAAAAGAGGAAGAAGTGAATGGGGGCCAGTTGTCGGCCCGACCCCCGGTGGCCGTTAGTAGTCGGTATCGTCGTAGAAGCCTTCGGGTGCCCAAGCGGGCGGCGGCTCGTGGAAGGACTCGCCACCTTCTTCCGGCTCCTCGTGGACGGTTTGGAAGTGGCGGGCGTCGTGGATGGCCTCGCGCATGGCGGCGGCCCTGGTAGGCCGCTCGCCGTTGGCAGTAGTTGAGTAGCAGGGCTGGCGCAACTGCCAGACAAAGCCGAAGCGCGGGCAGGGCCGCACCCAGGCGCGGAACGTGGGGGCCTGCATGGCTTAGCGGAACTGCTTATCGTGGCACAGAATGACGCGGCCCACAATGCTGTCTTTGCCGCGCGCCTCCGGCTGGTACTGGTACCACAGGTAGGTAGCCAGTAGATTCAGGTAAGCGGGGTTGCGGAACTTACCTTCGTCGTCAATTATCAAAATCAACTCATCCGTGAGGCGCACCACATCTACCGTTCGACAATCGAGCAGTTCGTACAATTCGGCCAGTTTGAAGCTGCGGCCATTGCGCGGACGGATGGGTTGGGGCTCGGCGCTGTGCGGGTCGAGCAGATGGGGCTGGTAGGTAGTAGCGGTAGCGGGCATAGCGGCTGGAAGGTTAGGGCCCGCGCCTAGTCCGGCGCGGGCCGATGAGAGAATTACTTGGCAGTGATGATGAGCCGGCCGGGTTCTACCTCTACCACGGCCGTAGCACCGGGCACGAAGCCGGCTTGGGCCAGCCAATTGCCGCGCAGCACGAGCAGTGAGGTAGTAGACAGCGTGGGATGCAGGCGGCGGTAATACAGGGCCACTTTGAGGCGGCGAGATGTCGTGTGCGTGTGGGCCACGGTGCTGGGGTTGTGGGGGCCCGCGCTGGAGGCAGCGCGGGCCGGTGGCAGGTTATGACAGTTCCCAGGGGTGGGGATGGTAGTCCTCGGCCGGGGCTGGGAGCAGACCGTAGCGGTCGGCCGGGCGTAAGCGAATGATGAGCGAGGCAGCGTTCAGCGCATCGGCGGCGGCCTGGGCCTGCTCGTGGGTGGCGTAGGCGCCGGGAGCGGCCTGCTGCTGGTAGTAGCCGGGGCCGCCGGGCGTAGTGCCGGGCTGGGCCACATCGCGCACTACGGCCCAACCATTGTTGCCAGCGTACAGGCAGGCCGTATGCCAACGGCCCGCCTGCGTAACGTTACCAGCGGGCATAGTACAGGCGTAAGCGTTGCAGCTGCGCCCCTTCCGGGCTAGTATGGAAGGCCTCGGTAGCGGCCTTATAGGCGGCGCGAGCCTGCCGGTACCGCACAATGGCGGCGCGGATGCGGGCAAAGCGGGCGGGCTGGCGTGAATACTCGTCGCGCATGGCGTAGAGGGCCGAACGAGCATCAAACAAAACGGCTTGAGTGCGGGCCAACTGCTGGCGCACACCCAGGGCCGGGGCCGCCTCCCAAAGGGAAGCGGCTGGCGCGGTGAGCTGGGCGCTACGCATACCGAAGGCGGGCGCAACGGTGACGAAGGCAGCGGAAGGCGAAGCCGGGGCGGCGCAGAGGCGCGCCGGCCAGCTCCTGAGCCGCTGCAGCCAAGGCCTGGGCGGCGTAGGCTACTGCTAGAGCCCCCAATAGGCTAGGGGCGGGCTGAGCAACAGCAAAGGCCCGCACGGCGGCTGAAATGGCCTGGAAGGGGCACGCTGCCTGCCCCATGTGGCAAGCTTGGCCGATGTGATAAGAGGCCGTGTACTGCGTGCGGGTGTAGCCCTCTGGGGCTACGTAATGGCTGATAGTGGCAAAATGGGCGGCGGCCGGACCGGACCAAGCAACGGTGACGAGCTGCGAAAACTGCAAAGCGGTGAGCATGGGCTGTAGATGTTAGCCGTGGGCTGCGCCGCCGTGGCCTTTGGCTGGCGCAAAGCGTCCGGGCCTTTCCCGAACTACTATCTAAATATACGAAAAATACTCACACTATTATAAATTAAGATGCTAATTATTTTCGACTAAACGCATAAAAAGATTATAACAAAGAGTATATTTATACATGGCAAATGTTCAAAAAGTGGTAGCAGTGGTGGGCAGCCGGGGATTGGTGCACGCACCTTGCCTGCTGGCCCGGCTAGCTGAACTGCTGGCGGCTGGCGAACTGGCCCAAGTGGTGAGCGGGGGCGCGGCGGGCGTGGACAGCGTGGCGGCAGACTGGTGCCGCGCGCACGGGGTGCCGCTGCTGGTGCTGCGCCCGGACTATGCCGCGCACGGGCCGGCTGCGCCCCATGTGCGCAACGCGGCCATAGTGCAGCGAGCGGGCTTGGTGCTGATATGCTGGGACGGCCAAAGCCGGGGCACGCTAAGCGCCGCACGCGCTGCGGCCCGGCTGGGACGGCGCTGCGAGTGGCTGGCTGCCCAGCCGCCCAGCACCACGCTGGGGCTATAGATGCGGCGAGCGGCACACCAAGCCGGCGGGCTGCTGCCTGCCTTACATGCCTCGGCCGGGGGCTTGGGGGGCGGCCTGAGCGCCCCCAATAAGCCGGCCCGAAGGGCACCTTATGAGGGAGTAGCAGCCGTTTTAGGCTGCGGAGCCCGAAGCAATGCAGAGCAGCGCGGAGCATGACACGGGGGGCTTGGGGGGACGCCCCCACTGGATACTCGCCGAAGGCACCTTATCGTGGGCGGCAGAGGCGGGCCGACCAACGGAAGGCCGGCCGGGGCGGTAGGCAGTCGGTAGCGGAGGCTGGGCACTGGTGCGGTGAACTAAGCAAAGGAAACAGTGCCGAGCCGGAGCGTGGAACGAGCGGTGAGCAGGACGACAGGCGGCGCTTTTTGGGGCGCGGCCTGTCGTCCTGCGTGGGGCGGTAGCCGGCTGCTGGGGCCCGTTTTCAGGGCCTGGGCAGCTGGCGCTGGGTGGTTAGACGCTGCTGACGCACCTGGGGTCAGAAGAAATGCGCGAAGGATGGGAAGGGTGGTGACGCAGGAGCCAGTGCGTCAGCACCGAAGCGAAGCGGAGCCCTGGACAGCCTGACCCGCAGGGACGCGCCCTGAATAATGCAAAATACGAGACAATGATAACAGAACTATTAATTTCTTTATATGAGAATATAACGCATATTTGTGCATTATTCAACAATGCAACGTATTGCTAAGTATGACAGTAGCTGCAAAAAACTCTGGTCTACGTAAGGTTGTTCGGTTGACCGATACCCAACGGCAAACGCAAGCGGCTCGGCTTAAGCAAGCGGTGCCTGCCCTAGCCGCCGCTTATAGTGAGGCGTTGGGCCGTTGGATGGATGACCCGGTACTGCAGCTGGCAGGTCGACCCATTATTACGGAATGCTATCGGACGCCGGCTCGGCAGAACGAACTGTATGCGCAAGGGCGCACGAAGCCGGGGCCGATTGTGACCGACAAGCGGGGAGGGCAGTCGAAGCATAACCTCTCCCCTACCCCGGCGCTGGACGTGGCGTTTCTGCTGGCGGATGGGTCGGTGTCGTGGTTGGGGCTGCTGCTGAGCAAGTTTGCCCGGTTGATGAAGGCGGCCGATGCGCGGGTGGTGTGGGGCGGGGATTGGGCCACGTTCAAGGACCGGCCGCATTTCGAGCTGCTGACCGCCCAGAAAGGAGGGTCGGGCCGTGGCTAATCCGGTGGTGGATAACTGGGGCGTGGTCTCGTCAGTGGTTGGCGGCGCAGTGGCGGTGCTGCTGTACTTTGTCAAGAGTTGGCGCGACGTGGAAACGCTGAAAGCTACCTGCCGCACGAACGAGCAGAAGTCGGAAGCGTTGACCCTGCGCGTAGACGAGTATCATGTATTGGCGGTGGCGCGGGAGGCCAAGCTGCGCGACGAGATGCGGCTGGACATTGAGCGGCTGCGCACCGAAAACCTGGAGCAGCGCGAGACCCTGCGTCAGCAGATGACCGAGCTGGTGCTCAAGCTCACCGAGCGGCTGGGCCACATCGACAAGACGATGGCGCTGGTGGAAGAACGCACGCGCAACCTGTCGGACACCTATAAGGAGCAAGTGGAGCGCAACCGGTGGGCCGACCGAATACTGGCCCGGCTGGAACAACATAATGGCTCCGCGGGGGCCTAAGTCATCCGGGCCGCCGGGTGGCGGCCCGTTTTTCACTCAACCTTTTTTCAACTATGGACAAGAACTTAACAGTTTGGGACCGGGTAAGGCTGCCGACGCCCCGGTTCTTTCGGAAGGTGCGCACGATTGGGGCGGCCCTAGCGGTGGTGGGCGGCATTATCGCAGCAGCACCGGTGGCGCTGCCGGCAGCCGTGGTAACGGTGGGCGGATATCTGGTGCTGGCCGGCAGCGTCGCGGCGGCCGTCTCGTCGGTGGCCGTGGACCCGGATGCAGGGCCAGCGCAGCCTGTGGCTGGTTCTGGCCGCGGGGGAGCGACTTCGCTATAGCTTTTTCTCTTCTTTTCACTTTTACCTTTTCAACTGATGGCAACCAACAAACCTACTGGCGATAACGCCCGCAAAGGAGCCGTGCGCAAACGCTCCCAGACCTACAATCCGGTGACGGAGCAATACGTGAAACGGGACACGGATACCGGACGCTTCCTGGATGTAAAGGAAGACGGCGAACCTTTCAAGGGGGTACGCAAGGAGAAGAAAAAGCGGCCTACCTGACCCAGGTGAGTAATAAAAACGGCCACTCATTGAGTGGCCGTTTTCATCTTCAGGCTATGTCCCAACAATGTGTGGATCGCAAAGGCTGACAATTCAGTTATCGGCTACGAAGCCATACTTGGGCAAGGTGAGCGGCAAAGGCAGTCAGCAATAGCAGCACATACCACCAAGTAAGATTGGGACCAATTATGCCAAGTAGCAGAGCAACTTCGTAGAAGTTAGCAGGTGTGGGGGGAAGGTGTATCTTTTCCATATGCCCCGCCAAACAGAAACGCATGCCACCACGTTAGGCTTTTGGGTTAAATTTTGGCAACTTATTCAACATTACCCTTGCCATTTAACTAGGTTTGGGATCTTGTTGCTCGCCGTTTCTGCTATGATTGTGTTATTGCATAAGTATCTAAAGAATTTACTACTATGAATTCATTGCTACTCACTGTCATATTGAGCCTGCTAGGAGTTGCTGTTCAAGCTCAGCAACTCTCGCTGGGAACCTTAATTGACTTGTACAAGAAAGAACAAAGCGTTCTGGGCAAGTCGCTACAAGAGATGGGCTGGAAACTCATCAGCAAAGGTGACGGACAGGCTGGCGGAACAGTCAGTCACTGGGAAAGCCCGCAGTCGACTTTTATCTACTCTATGCAGGATGGAGACACAAAATCTTTAAAGTATATCACACGTACTTATGAGCACTATAAGGTGTTCGCGGAACGTATAGGCCTACTGAAGCTTCAAAGAACAAAGTCTTGGAACATAGGTGAATATCGCTTTTCTGAGTACGCTACTCCGGAATACACGATTATTTTAGCAATAAGCTACAAGCAGCCTAGCAAACCAGAATACTCAGTGACCATAGAGAACTTAGACAACTAGTCCCTACAAGTATCGCACATGAATGGACTCTCTTGCTCCTTACCTTAACGTTAGTAAGCTAAGTGGTGTCGTTCATTACAGCGCTATAGCTGTCTCGTCAGCCTTCAGAGCTATCAGGCGGCCGTCACCATCGAATGTAGCGGTGATCGTGCGGTCGTCTTTAGTACCGCGCACTTGCCGCCCGTTGGTTTCGGCCGTGTAGCCCTTCTGCTGCACATACGACCCGAATGCTGCCCGGTGATCAAGTGGGTAAGGCAGCTGCAGCAGCTCGGCAAAGATGGCGGCCATCGCGGCGGGAGCATCGCGGCGGTGGGCCTCCGTGCCGGGCACCTGTGGCAGTAGCACGTAGGCTATGCCGCGGCCGTAATCGGCTCCGTAATACGCATCGGCTTCACAGATGCCGGCGGCCAGCATGGCGATGAGGTGCCCATCGAGCGGCTCCTGCGAGTGACCGATACTGGTCAGCCGCTGGTGCATGTCGAGCAGTGACTCGACCGGCGCCGGTGGGGAGATGATGTCGAACCCCTCTTCATAGAGCTCGCTGATGCCTTGTGATGTCCCCAACGCCTTGAGTTGCTGCGCGGCCTGGAGCAGCTGCTTGGGCAGCGGCTGGGAGCCGGCCCAGGCCCAGAGCCAGGTGCTGCTTTGGCGCGAGACGGAACCAAGCACCTGCATGGGGAAGGCCAGATCATCGCCGAAGCCGAGCGTGCCAGCGGTGGCATCGAAGGAGAAATCCCGGTCGCCGATAATTTCACCCAGGGCGAGTTGCTTTTCCAGCGAAAGGGCGGCGTGTTGACTGTAGAGTTCGTGTAGAGGGAGCATAGGCAAGGAAAACGACGATAAAGAACAGGCCAGAGGCCAGCCGAGGCTACAAGAAAAGTGGGTGACCGGGGATGGACAAGGGGGCCTCCTGATTTGGATCCAGGGCCGACTGCCAGTCGCCGCCGCCTTGCTGCCAGTAGGCAAACGCGCCCGGCGACAAATGAGCCTGGAAATGAGCGTACAGCGAAAAGCCGTGTTGTTCCAGCACGTAGCGCCGAAAGCTGGGGTGGTCGCGGGCGGCGGGCCACCCGTTGGCGGCGCAGGCAGCCCGGCGGCGAGGCGGCAGGCCCTCCAGCCACGCGGTGAAATGCTCGGACGTGGCGGGCAAGCCCGTACCCTGAGCATAGTAGCTACTAGTGGCCGTCTGGATTTCGTAGACATACCACACCTGGGCGGATACTTCCTGCACAGTGCCATCACCGAGCACTAAAACGGGCGAATCGGCTGGAGAATCGGTGGCGAGATAGGCCTTGTGCATAAGCGTTGTGGCGTGGCTAGCCTAGCTATTGCCAATGACCTTCGCGGGTGTAAGGGAAGGTGACATTATCTGGCTTGGACGGGTCAGCGTTTACGTCCCAGTCGAACACAATGAAATAGGTGCCATTTGGCATAACAGTCCACTCAGCTCTGTTCCAATCAGGTATATAGCCCAGAATGCTAAGTTCGTAGAATTGTTTGACCAAAGCCCAGTCCTGGGTGACGTTGAATTGCTCTACCTCCTCGTCCAACAGGCTAGGGTAGGCAAAGCCTTCGAGTTTGAAGGTATCCTCGTTCCAACGTGAAATGCGCAGCACCAAGCGTTGCCAGGATGGCAAGAGCCCGGCTGTCAACGCAGGTAAGCGTTGGCTGATGCTGATGTAGAGTTGAGTCGCACGGGCATGTGAAAGTTCGCGCTGCAGAGCCCGATAACCCTCCCGCCGCTTGGCGTCGGGCATAGTGCGGGTACGCTCAAGAAAATTGCGGGCCGTTATGGCATTCTCGTCCAGCACGAAATCGACCTCAAAGGCTCCACCCAGCATGAGCGTGAAATAAAGCAGGTTCCACTCGTTGTTGCCTCCTTGCGTCGTGATGCGGTGCAGTTGCTCAATGGCGGTGACCTTATCGTCGCGTAACAAGGGCAAGCTCATAGATTGTCCTGCCTCCGTTACATAGATGCCTTCGTAGCTCTGGGTTCCTCCCTCGCCTTCACGCTCAACTCGTAGCAATGCCCGCCCGTCCTGAAAGGGTAGTTTCTCTAAAATCGCCGCCCCGAGAAAGGCATACACTTCGGCTGCAGTCTCCGTTGCCATCATGAATTAGATACAGGCTCTTGCCAATGCCCCTCACGGGTGTAAGGGAAGACCACATTGGGCGGAATCCGCGGATTTCGCATAACATCCCAGTCAAAAATGATAGAGTAAGTGCCTTCCAACAATACGGTCCACTCAACCTTATTCCATCGAGGCAGATTGACGTCTGCGCTCAACTCGTAGAACGCCTTGACCAACCCCCAATCCTGTACTACATTAATCTCTTCGGCTTCGGCAATGTCATTGTCTTGTGCAAAGCCACGCAACCTGAAAATACCCGCGTTCTGACGCTCGATTCGTAAGGTGATCTGCTGCCAAGTAGGTAAAATAGAAGCCGCTAGTGCCGGCAAGCGTTGACTAATGATAGTGTATAGCCGGGAGCTACGTGCCTGCGACAGCTCCTGCTGCAAAGCCCGGTAGCCCTCCCGCCGCTGGGCTTCGGGCTTGGTTCTGGTACGTTGGAGGGAGGCTTGTCCGGCTACTATATCCTCATCTAAAATAAAATCCACTTCAAAGCCCCCACCCGTCATGAGCGTGAAGTAGAGCAGATTCCACTCATTGTTGCCACCCTGGGTAGTGAGGCGATATAACTGTTCTACTACCGCTGGGGTGCCCGGAGGAAGGCCTACAGTCAATAACCCGGTAGTGTATCCAGTCTCCGGTACATAAACTCCTGAATAGTCCTGTCCCCCGTTAGTTTGTCGTTCAATGCGCAGGAGCGCTCGTCCTTCTGTGAAAGGAAGATTGGTCAAGATGGCTTGGCTGAGCCAAGCATACACATCGGCGGCAGTTAGCGTTTCGGTCATGCGTTAGGCAAGGGATTTATCCGTAAGTCTCCTTCAGTCCAAACTTTTGTATGCAGGGTAGTGGGACGCATAGAGAAATCACGCTTAGCTGTTCTTTTATAACCGCCATACTTTTGCGTTCCAGGCTCCTCGGGTGGATATTCAAAGTCGTATTCCACGTACACATGGTCGCCTGCTTCTAACGCTCTTGCTTGTCGTTCTTCCATAGCAAACCAGTTGTCATCATTGGGGTGCGCCTGCGACTGGTTCTGCTTTCGGTGCATGGGCACGTAGTTGATGTGCAGGCCAGTGCCACCAAAGCGAGTGCCGAAGATATGGCCACCATCATCCACAAATTCCAGCTTTTGATTAGGTAGGCGCGAGTCAGGTACGTAGTGCGGATTGGGTGCACCAGGCTTAGGCAGTATCTTTTGCTGTTTGGTGCGCGTGTCTTTAACGTAGTTCGGATTAGGCCAGCCGTCCTTGTAGCGTACTGATTGCTGCTGAGCGTAGTCTTCCCGTTGCCCGGTGGAGGGTGGTGGGGGCAAGACGCCTTTCGCCTGTACTACCTTACCATGAGCATCGGTGACATAGAGGTAATTGCCAACCAGAAACTGCGTATTGGCTGGCAGCGTAGCAGGGCTGTTGAGCTGGGTTTCCGCGGCCGTAATTCCCTCTTGCGGCCGATAAATTACAATGTTGCTAGGTACAGATGGCGTGGGCGGCACAGGGGCCACAGGTCCGTCATAGCTGACTATGTTCTGACCGGGATTAACCACAGAGATTCCGCCACCGAAAGTACAGCGACAAGTAGAGGAATCCAGCAGCACCGGCAACAGCATTCCTTGTCCTTGTGTGTGCACGCCTTGCCAAGGCAGGGGGAAGGGCATACAGGGTACGACGACACCACCGGCGGCGGCCGTAAGCAGCGTACACTGTGGCCCAAATGGCAGAATGTTGAGCAGGGGAATAAAATCGGTCTGCCGGCCTACAAACTTGCCATCAATGTCCCACATCGGGTTGATGGCCACAAACGCGCTGTTGGTCTTGCCTTGGTCGCATTTGAGTTGAGCACCCATGACGACAAAATACTTATCCATCGTGTGGCTAGATTAGGCGCTTTGCTTCATTTTGCCTTTCACGTCGACGCCGCTGCTGCCGGCCACCGTGACTTTAGTGCTGGCCTTGATGTCGGTGGCCTTGCTGGTCTTGCTGGCCAGTTCGTCGGCCTCTATCGTGAGCTTTTTCTTGGCCTTAATGCTCACGTTGCCGCCTGCTTCAATCGCCACATTCTGCCCGGCCGTGAAGCTCAGGTCGCCCTGCGTTTTGATTTCGATTTTGCCTTTGCCCTTGAAGGAAATCTCGATGGCCGTTTCCTTCTTGTTGCCGTTAGTGATGACAATTTTTTCCTCGCCCTTCTTGTCGTGGAAGGTGACGCGGTTGCCGGCAATGGTTTGGATGCCTTTCACCTCGCCCCCGTTGTGGGTGTACTTGGCGTTGGCTTTGTTCTTGGCGTGGAACAGGTTCCCCTGCACGTAGGGCTGCTCGGCCAGCCCGTTCTGGTAGCCGATGAGCACCTGCGAACCCACCTCGGGCGTGAAGAGCTGGCCCTTGCCCGCCCCGGAGTAGGGCGTGAGCACGCGCAGCCAGTCGGTCTCGGCCTGCCGCTTGTTGGCCACGGGCCAGTAGTAGCGCACTCGTATCCGGCCCAGATGCTCCGGGTCTTTGGTGTCGATGACTTCCGCCAGCTCCGGGTTGCCAGCCGGCGCGTCATAAAACGGATTGATGGGGGCCACTTCCAGCATTTTGGGAATGGCCGTGAAGTTGTTGCTGTAGTTACCTTTCTCGTCGATAACGTGGGTCAGCTCGATAATGCGGTAGGAGCCGAAGCTTTCGGCTGCCTGCGTGCGGCTGCCCAGGCCTTCGCCTTCGATGGCGATGACGCCTCCCAATCGCAGATCCGGATTATCGCTGTAGCCGTCGATGGTAATGAGGTCGGCGGCCGTGTACGCCCGATACACTTGCGCTTCCTGGTCGAGCTGGCCCTTTCCCTGGATCAGGGTTTCGGCGGCGATGTGCGCGGGGTCCGAAAATAGCTTCTCGGACTGGGCCAGCGCGAAGCCGCCATAGAGGTGGCTCTGGACACTGGGCAAGGCCTGCTGCTGCGTTGAGCTGGTGTAATGCTCGTGCCGCTGATAATTATATTCGTAAAGCGTGGCTGTCGTCGGCTTGAGGCCGATGCCGAAGGCGAAGCCGTTGTAGGCCCCGTCCGCTTCAAACCGCAGCTCCTTGCCATCGGCCGGCGTGCCGAGCTGTAGCACCTCTCCATCGTAGTAAAACCACTCGCCGTATTCGGCGGCCAGGCGGCTAAGGAAATCAAAGTTGGTTTCCTGGTACTGCACCACATAAGGCAGCGGGGCCTGATGGCGGGGCTTGATGTTGCGGGCCAGCAGGTTGGCCGGATACGGTTGCAGCACCTCGGCGAAGATGGCGGCCAGCGTCTGCTGCACGAACGTGCGCTTTTTCAGGCCGCTGGCCAGCAGATAACATGGGCTGTAGCCGCGCACCTGAAAGCCGCCGGCATAGTCGTTTTCGCGGCCAGCTTCCAACCGGGTGGTCACCCCTTTGAACTGGAGATGCTGGCCCTGATTGAAGTGAAAGGAGTCGGCTTCTACTCGCAGGGCCAGTGGCTGGCCCAATAGGCGTTTATGCGATTGGGTGAAGAACGGCCCCATCTCGCCTTCCACCCGGTCGAAGGGAACCGTTACTTCAACGCTGTGGTGAGTGAACAGGCATTGTCGGAGGACGATGCGTTGAATATCAACGCTCCGGGACAGCGGAGTGCCTCCGCATTGTACGGTGGGCGTTACCTGACGAGACATAAAAAAGGGGTAAAAATGCGACTTACAGCACTAGCACTTATGTATTATTCTGCGTAAATATACTAAATTTGTCCTAGCATAGTAGTGCCACCGCTATAGAATCCAGTCGTTTTACCTTCAACTTATTCCCACTATTTCATGGCCGCACCCCGAAAGCCGAAACCGGGCAGTAACGTAGCGCAGGGCCTGCGCCAGGCGCAGGGTTATTCCGGTGCCCAGCAAAGCGCCGCCGCCTGGGCCGCCGGCTTACACAATGCACGGGGTCCCCAACCGCCGACTCGTCAGGTCAGCGCGTTGGCGTTGCATCAGGGTGTAGTAGCGGCCGACGCGTTGCGTGTCGCTCGTCCCGCTGGTATGCGGCTCCCACAAAAGGGCTACAAGAGACTAAACGAAATCACGCCTCTCATCCGCAGTCGGGAGAGCTGGGGGGCCGCGCCGCCGATTTTGTCACGCGGCTACGAGCGAATTACCAGCGATTACAGTTCGTACTATGATACTATCGTCGTCCATCACTCAGGCAATAGAATCAACTACCCTACCATGCGCGAGGCACAGGAGGTAGAGATGGATAGAGGCTTTGCAGACATCGCATATCATTTCGGCATTGATAGTGCCGGCCGCATCTACGAAGGCCGGCCGCTCTATATCCAAGGAGCCCACGTATTAGGGCATAACATCGGCAAAATCGGAATTGTGCTGTTAGCGGACTTAGACACGGAAAACAGCGGCCTTGGCTTGATTGAATCAACAATTGAGCTATCTAAAGGTGACGGACACTTATCGGCCTCCATGCGGACTGCCCTCGTGATTCTGATTTTATACCTGCGTCGGCGATACCACGTTAACAAGCTTGCCGGTCACAAAGAAGTGCTCAATGAACGGAACTGTCCCGGCAACATCGGTCTGCGTCTGGTGGATGAGCTGCGGCGGGCTCATGGTTTCCAAAGAGGAGGGTAAAATGAATAAGGCCATATCCTTTTCGACAGCTGCCATTCTAACGGTGTACGCGGTCACGATTCTATTAATCTGCTTTGCCCGTAACGCTGCTCTGAGCGGCTACTCCACCGTTATCGACGGCTTCTTATTGGTGGTTTGTCTAGTCAATATCCTTGCGCTGTTAGTTGGCCAACACGCGTTAACGCCCGTTGGCAAAGCGGCATTAGGGGGTGTAGCCATTTTGGTCCTTATCTGTTGCCTGGGAGTAACAGAAGCAGACGACTGCCTGCCTGTGGAAGTCGCACGGGTAGATATTCTATTCGGTACCCACTGGGTAAACGTGATACGAAGTAGGGCGATAGACTCTTTTCTGGCGGGTGGCTACGTAGCAATTATGCTGTTGGAAATAGTGGTGCTGCGGTGGGCTATCTCCGCGTGGCGCGTGCGGCAGATGGCGAGTAGATAGCAATAGACAACTGGCTGTTCAACCTTAGTGCACTTCACTTGCGCCGAAGCTGTGAGCAGGCGTACGTGTCGCCAATGGCAGACATGGAACCGGGCCGCGGGTGTGGCGCGTAACCTGGCGTTTTTGGGTAATCAGCCGTTGACGACTATCAAGCAAGGATATTTTTTCCGGGTGCCGCTAAATGAATCGCGCCTGCTAAACACGCGACAATGGCTGAACCACGCCGCAAACGAAGTAGACAAACTCTTTCGATTTCCGCATTAAAGGGTCTGCTTCTGCTCGGCTTGCTGGCTTGCACCAGCTGCCTGGGGCCTCCCGTGGAAGGCAAGTACTGTCGGAGCCGGCAGGACGGTGAAGAATGCCTGAACCTGGCCCCGGACGGAACGTTCACCCAGGTGTTCCGCACGGCGGATACGACCTTTACCTATGCGGGGAACTGGCACTTGGAGGGTGGTGGAGGCCGTATCGTCTTGCGCGTGCTGCGCGACTATCCGACACGGCCACCAGCGAAAGAGCAGGTCAGTATCGTTAATGTGGTGATGGGATACGAGGAGATTATTATGGACGAGGACCAGGAACAGGATAACTACAAGAAGGTGAAGTAGCTCTTGCTTGAATATTCTATTCGCCACGCCTAGTCTACCGTCAGTATATCCTCTAATCGGGTGGTGAAGGCGCGGCTACGGTGCTCCGCCCTTCCCAACCAGGGAGGGGGTTGTTTGTCAGCCACCACGGTAGCGGCCGGCCGGATGGTTCCTCGACCAAACCGACGATTAAGCCCATCTATCTTTTCCATCAACCGTTGCGCTCGGCTTTCGTCGGCTGGGAAAGGCAGGGCATCCGGCACTGGGCTGAAGAAGTTGAGCTGCTGACCAAGGCCAGGAGGCTCCAGCCCATCGAGCACCACGCCCGCCTTGACGTAGAAGCGGCCAGGCTCGTAGACCTTTTCCAACAGCCGGCGCGCGTAGGCCAGCAGCTGCAGCGTATTGCTAGTGGGGCCACTGGGCAGAGTGAGCGTGGTGGAGCGGGTGTAGGGCGGCGGCACGCGGGTATCGTAGCGGTCCTGGCCAAGAAAGATAGTGAGCAGGTGAGCCTGGTCGCCCTGGGCGCGCAGCTTCTCGGCGGCGCGGCTGAGGTAGGTAGCAACGGCGCCCCACAGGTCGTCGAAGGTAGCCAGGCGCTGACCGAAGGAACGGGAGCAGCTGATGCTTCGACGGGCGAGAGTACCGTCTTCGGAGGGCAGCAGGCCGTGGCAGGGCTGGCCCAGCAGCTCCTGCACCAGCCGCCAGCCGACGACTCCGCCGAGACGCTTGCGGGCCCAGGCCTCGGAAACTTGGCTCAGCTCCCAGGCTGTGCGGATGCCGTGGGTGGCGAGCTTGCCGGCATACTGGCGGCCAATGCCCCACACGTCGGCCACGGGCAGGGCGCGCAGGGCCCGCTCGCGGCGGCTGGCGGTATCGAGGCGCAGGATGCCGCCGAGTTCAGGGTGTTTCTTGGCCAGGTGGTTGGCCACTTTGGCCAGCGTTTTGGTGGGGGCCATGCCCACGCAGGTAGGAATACCGGTGCAGGCCAGCACGTCGCGGCGGATGGCCTGGGCGCGGGCGTCGAGGGTACCGCAGAAGGTGGTGAGGCCGTGCAGGTCGAGGAAAGCCTCATCAATGCTGTACACTTCCACCCCGGGGACGTGGGCCGCTAGGCGGGCCATGACCCGGCGGCTCATGTCGCCATACAGGGCATAGTTGGAGCTGAGAGCGTGGCCCTGGTGGCGGCGCAGCAGCTCGCGCACCTGGAAGTATGGGACGCCCATCGCAATGCCGAGCTGCTTAGCCTCAGCCGAACGACTTACGACATTGCCGTCGTTGTTGCTGAGCACTACCACCGGGCAGTTATCGAGCCGGGGTTGAAAAACCCGCTCGCAGCTGACGTAGAAGTTATTACCATCCACTAAGCCGAACATACGTCCTTCGTCTGGTTATGGCTGTGCAGCAGCGCGTTGAGTTTACCGGGCACCAACTCATGAACGACGTGGGTGACGACACCCCAGATGCGCAAATCGTTGGGGTCGGTGATTTCGTAATCCTTGTACGTGGGGTTTTCGGCCTGGAGCCACCAGCTGCTGCCGCGTCGCACGAGGCGCTTGATAGTGCATTGACCATCCAGCACGGCGACGACTATATTATTGTGGTCGGCTTCGAGGTGCTTGTCCACGGCCAGCAGGTCGCCGGCGTGAATCTCGGCATCCTTCATACTCTCGCCTGCCACGCGGATCAGGTAAGTAGCCTCCGGGTGCCGCAACAGGATGCGGTTTAGGTCAAATAGTTCTTCCAGCTCGTCGGAGGCGGGCGACGGGAAGCCAGCAGGGACCAGGGAGGCGAACAAGGGCAGCCACAAAGTGGTGGTTGGTTCGCCGACTTCAATCATTTCAATGGTTGTCATAAGGTGTGGGTAGCGTAAAGGGCACGGCAATTATACTAAAATAATTAGTATAATTGTTTGTGTTATAACGTACTCTTATGGCCAAAAGCGTAACCTGCATGGCTTAAATGCCATGTTTGAGTGTGAAAACCCCATCTCAGATAGTGCTTTCTCATATAAGCGACTTGCTAAACCAGATTCAACACCAGAAACTTTCACTAAAATAAATAGCAAAAATCAACATGAAATACTTCCTTCCTGACCAGGAGTCCTTGCAGGAGATCTATGGCGCCTACATGGACAAAGGCTTGCGGTTTGAGTTGAAGCCAGATTCCTATTTCGGGTGCTACGCGCTGAAGGTGCGGTTTGCCGAGGGTAGCAACGCCTCGCCGGTGTTGCCGCTGTACCCGGAGGAGATGCAGACGCCGGAGGCGGCGCAGGGGTGGCTAGAGCACCTTCGGGATAATGAGTTGGCGATGATAACGCGAGGGTTGGTGGGGTAAAGACAAAAACGCAAGAGCCTCAGCCGGTGAGGCCGAGGCCCTTGCGTTTTCAAATGCGTGTCAAGACTTGCTTAGGCTAACTAATGCGCTACAGCTGCATTACGTTGTCGGCCGAGGCGTTTAGGGCAGCGGTGTAGTGCTGTTAGGCGTTGAAAATACAACGGCAACATGGGCGAGCGAGAGAAAGTAATAGCAACAACCATTAGCGCCTAAGGCTAATTTGTGCATGAGCATTATCGATTCAAAATATATTTTCCTAGGCAATAATATTCTATGAAATGCTCTATTTTTGGCTAATATAGCCCACTATAGGTATCCGCTCGGTTTTAGCAACTATACACTATACTGTGTGCGGCTATTGATACACCCCAGCCCACCAATGCTTAAATACGAAAGCGAGCTAACGGCCATTGCGTTTACCGTGGTGAGCTGCCCTGCGGATGCTGCACCACGCGATGAAATAGCATACCGTTATGTGCATCAGGCAACGCCATCAGTAGATGACTTCTTGCCGATACCTTTGGAAGTGAATGGGCCCCCACGCCGAATTCAAGTTGGCTCGGGGCTTACGGCTCAGGCTTTGGTAGCAGAAGAGAATCATCTCTGCAATCAGTGGGCTTTGTCGATGTTTGAGACGGAGGACCATGCTCGCAAGTTCTTTAAAGCTTACTTACGCAAGCGCAAAATGCACACACATATTGCTGCTGTGCGGTTGCGGCCCGTTGATGGAATTGGTACCAAGCCCAATGCCCATTTACATTTCAATTTCCACGAGTACCACGCGGCCAATCTGGCGGCACAAGTGGTAACAACCACTGCAATCTGATGATAGCGCAACCAGGATTCAGATTAGCCGCTCAAGAATTTGCTGCGACGCTCCAGAAAGTTGATGACCTAGTGTACTACGACGGGCCTTTGGTGTCCCACTACCAAGCGGCAACGGGCAAGCATTACTTATTTAATTGGGTTGACCATGACGAGCAGGCGAATCGCTGGCTGGTGCTAGAAGCATCGGTAGTGCACCTGTATGATTATGCGACGGGGTTACGCTCTTTGCTGGACTTGGTGCAGCAGCCCTACAATACCAACGTATTGGTACTAGAGACAGATGCCGCAGGAACGTTTGTACAAGGGCTGTTAGTACCCAGGGAGCAGCTTAACCCAGAGTACATGCCAGAGGAGGAGTCATTTCACATTCTACCGCTGTCAGAGCAATACTTGGCGTATTTCGATGCACTGCGGGTGGATGGGGATTTTGCGCGGCACTTGGAAGCATTACGTCAGAAAGCAGTGGAGTTTCGGTTGGAGCCGGTAGAGAAGCGGTTTGGTACTACTATTGGGGCGGCCGATATTGGGTCGTTTCTGCAAAAAGTTACCCGGTCGTTTAGAAGCTACGTGGAAGTGCGATTCGAGCATATGTTCCACTCACTATATGCCTTAGAGGAGACGCTGTACAAGGACCTGCAGAAGATTCTAGAGGTGACGGAGCCCCGGTCGGTGTTTGCCAACCACGGGAGCTTTGAAATCTCGCTGGCCGTGGATGTGCTGCCGCTGGTGAATGTAGACAGTCGTATTTCGGACTGGCACCGCGTAGCTTTGCAGGAATACAAGCAGGACGTACTGGATTTCGATTACACCTCCGGTGATAGGCCCGCCAACCTGGAGCACGCAACACCCGAACAAATGCGGGCCATTTATCAGCCTATTATCAACATTGCTAACAATACTGATTACGTAGTGAAATCCCGCGAAGCGGTAGAGAACGGCTATCGGGTGCTACCGCGCATTTCGCAGGTAAACGCCCGGCAAATAGCACCGCCCCGAGTACGGGAGGTGGAAGAGGCCCAAGCAGACAAGGAATTCCTTAACTTGGTGCTGGAAGTGGAAAGGAATAAAGGGTTGAAAAACCTGTCATTGCGGGAGCTACGCAAGTCGGTGGTAACGATGAGCAGCAGTGAGCAGACCGAGGCCACTGTGGAAAGCTTCACGTCGGCAGAGGGGCAGGAAATCCAGTTCAGTAATCCGCTGGAAGTAGTATTGGCTAAAACGGGCAGCTTGTATGAAGCTCGCTACGAGCCGCTGGACATTGTAGCGCTGGGGCCTAACGCTATAGCGGCGCTGGACGGCTTCAAGAGGGAATTGCGGAATCTGTACGCACGCTACGCAAGGCAGCGCGATGAAGAAGAGGAAGCTCCTACCCCAAAGCTGGCGCGAATCATGGCTGCCTTCAAAGAGGCTTTAGGCATAGCGTAATCACGTGCAAGCTGTTGTCTTTTTTAACACGGGCTGGATGAACCGCTACGCGGGTCCGGCTAACGACTCGATACAGGGTGGGGGTAAGTATGTGCAGGAGCACAAGACTGGCGGAGAGATGTTTAATTTCAAGCCGCACCGGGGCACGCTGTATGGATACGTGCAGCCACCGCGCGGCGGGAACATCCGCATTACCAGGCTTGGGGCAGGGCTGTTGGCCTCGTCCGTGAGCGGTGTACTGGTGGTGTGGACGGCGCGGCACCCAGTGACCGGAGGCACTTTTGTAGTGGGCTGGTACAACTCGGCAACGATATATGCCGAGTACCGGGAAGTAGACTTTGCGCGGGCGGGCAATTGGAATTGGCGGGGGCGGGAGCATGGCTACCATGCTACGGCCAAACCGCAGAACGCGCAGTTGCTACCCCCTGATGCTCGCACCCTAGCCGTGCCACGGGGGAAGGGGAGTATGGGGCAAAGTAACGTGTGGTACGCTGATGACAACCCCAACTTTGTCAAGGAGGTACGCGACTATATTCAGCATTACGACACCAACGGCCGACCACCACAGCCCACGAAACGTAGCCGCGTGGCCCGGCAGCCAGATGTGTTGAAGCGCCTGGCTGTGGAGCAGAAAGCCGTAGAAGTAATAAGTGCTTACTACACTGGGTTGGGCTACAAGGTGAAATCAGTAGAGAAAGATAATGTAGGCTGGGACCTAGAAGCTACGTTGGGCAGCTTGCTACTGAAGCTGGAGGTAAAAGGACTTTTGGGGCCGGACGTGGTAGTGGAGCTAACGCCGAACGAATACCGGCAGATGCAAGCGGACCCGGCACGGTTCCGGCTATGCGTGGTAACACGGGCCTTGGACAAGCCAACACGCCACATCTTTACCTACCTACCGGAAGTGGAGCAATGGTTGGATGAGCAAGGGCAAGAGCTTCGGGTGGATGAGGTAGTGAGTGCCCGCGCCAGCCTGAAATAATACGCTTCTAACGTGGCCGAAACCCCAGCCAGGCGCTACCTTTAACGCCCTGCTGATCCCCAGCGGGACGACTTTCTTTTTCTTGTTGCTTCTATGATTACCGGCGACCTCCGTAGTAAGGTGGACCGGGTGTGGGAAGCCTTCTGGACCGGAGGCATTGCCAACCCGCTCACTGTGATTGAGCAGATTACTTATCTCTTGTTTATTCGGCGGCTCGACGAGCTGCACTCGGCCCGCGAGGCCCAGGCCCACTGGACGGGGCGGCCTATTCAACACTCAATTTTCGGCGACGACCAACAGCACCTGCGCTGGAGCCGGTTTAAGGAAACCGACGCTGAGGCCATGTACCGGGTGGTGGGGCAAGAGGTGTTCCCGTTTATGAAAGAGGCCGGCGGCACAGCGGGCACCTTTGCTGAGCGCATGAAGGATGCCACCTTCATGATACCCACGCCCAACCTGCTGGAGCGGGTGGTGACCATGCTCTCAGCCATTGACATGAGCGACCGGGACACCAAGGGAGACCTATACGAGTACCTGCTGAGCAAGGTGGCCACGGCTGGCACCAACGGGCAGTTCCGCACGCCGCGCCACATCATTCGGATGATGGTGGACATGACCCGGCCTACGCCCCAGGACTTGATTTGTGACCCCTCGGCCGGTAGCGGAGGCTTTCTGGTGAGTGCGGGCGAATACGTGCGCGAGCACTACCCCGAGGTGCTGAACGATGCAGCCACGGCCGACCACTTCCAGAACCGGGCCTTCAATGGTATTGAGTTCGACGCCACCATGATCCGCATCGGGGCCATGAACCTGCTGCTGCACGGGATTGAGAACCCGCAGCTGTATTACCGCGACGCGTTGAGTGAAGCTAACGCCAGCATTCGGGAAGCTTATACCTTGGTCTTGGCTAACCCACCGTTTAAGGGCTCGCTGGACAAGGACACCGTGGAGAAGGGCCTGACGCGGGTAGTGGACACCAAGAAAACAGAGCTACTATTTCTGGCCCTTATTCTGCGGGCTCTAAAAACTGGCGGCCGCGCTGCCGTGATTGTGCCCGATGGGGTACTGTTTGGCTCCAGCAAGGCCCACGTGGCCGTGCGCAAAGCTCTGATAGATGGGCAAAAGCTGGAAGGCGTAGTATCCATGCCCAGCGGCGTGTTCAAGCCCTACGCGGGGGTAAGCACGGCCGTGCTGTTATTCACCAAAACCAACTCTGGCGGCACCGACCAAGTGTGGTTCTACGACATGCGCGCCGATGGCTACTCCCTCGACGACAAGCGGACACCGCTGGACTCCACTAAGCCCGGCACCAACGACATTCCCGACGTGGTAGCTCGCTGGCACCTGCGCCACGAAGCCGGCGAGCAGCAGCGCGCCCGCACCGAGCAAAGCTTTCTGGTGCCGGTGGCCGAGATCCACGCCCAGGGCTACGACCTAAGCATCAACCGCTACAAGGAAAGCGTGCACACTGAGACGAGCTACGACGCTCCGCACACCATACTGGCCGCCATCCGCACCCTCGACGCCGAACGCCAACAGAATTTACAGCAACTAGAGGCATTGTTAGGATGAAGTACGTGACATTAGGTGAGCTAGTCACCATTACCTCAGGTTTTGCTTTCGACTCTCAATCCTTTTCCACAAGTGAAGGAAAGCCTCTGATTCGTATTAGAGACGTTGGTAGAAGTAGGACTGATACATATTACACTGGCTCTTTTTCGCAAGATTATGTAATTAGTAAAGGTGATTTACTAATTACGATGGATGGCGAGTTCAGAATCAGTGAATGGCTAGGTCCTGAAGCTTTATTAAATCAGCGAGTTTGTCGGATAGAAACAAATTCCAGCTTGTTTGACCGTAGGTATTTACTTCATTTACTGCCTGCTGAACTAAAGAAAATCGAGGATGCTACTCCATTTGTTACGGTAAAGCATTTATCAGTCAAAAAAATTAGGGGTATAGAAATTCCCCTCCCACCCCTAGCCGAGCAGCGCCACATTGCGCAGGTGCTGGACGCGGCCGACCGGCTGCGGCAGCAGGACCGGCAGCTTCTGGCGCACTACGAGCAGCTGGTGCAGGCCGTGTTCGTGGATATGTTCGGCGACCCAGTGCGCAATGAGAAGGGGTGGCCAATAGGGAAAATAAAAGATATTATATATGAAGCAAAATATGGAACAAGTAAGCCGGCTGAAGATGCGGGCATTTATCCATATTTGCGAATGAACAACCTCACTTACGAAGGTTCAATGGATTTTTCCTCTCTTAAGTATATTAATCTCGAAGAAAAAGAAAAGGATAAATATTTGGTTAAAAAAGGTGATTTGCTTTTCAATCGAACTAATAGCCGTGAATTAGTTGGCAAAACTTCTGTCTATAGGTTAGACACAGAAATGGCAATTGCGGGATATTTAATCAGGGTTCGCCCTAATGAGAGGGGTAATACAGCCTATATTTCAGGATTCTTAAATTCCAAATACGGCAAGCTAACTTTACTCAATATGTGCAAAAGCATTGTTGGAATGGCTAATATAAATGCGCAAGAGCTACAAGGAATATCTATACCCATTCCTCCTATAGAACTCCAAAACCAATTCGCAGCTATCGTGGAGCAAATTGAAGCTCAGAAAGCCGCCGTGCAACAACTCCAACAGCATTCCGAAGCCTTGCTCAACAGCTTATTGCAGCAGGCGTTTCGCGGGGAACTGGCGACGCCCCAGGCGGTGGTGGAAGCGCCGGCGCGGGCGGGACAGATGGCGTTGGGATTATCACTTTACCCTCAGTCCCTTCCCGAAAAAGAGAAACAGTCAAAAGATTATTGAAACGAAAAAGCCCCGCATGCCGGGGCCTTTTTGTTGGAAGCAAGCAGGTAGACTACAGTAAGCCGAAACGCTTTTTATCCCGTAGGGAAATTTTGGGGCTAGTACGCAAGGCTTCCAGCAGCTCGGCCAACTCATAGCTTTCCAATACGCCCCGCACGTAACCCGGTTCGGCTGAGAGCTGCTCCTGAATGGCAGCGGTGCTTTTACGCTTGATTTCGGTGCAGTCGGCGTAGCAGTCATAATCTACCAGGCGGCGCTCGTCGCAGCGAACGAGCTTTTGCAAGCGAGCCAGAACGGGCTGGCGCTGAATGAATTCGTTAGGTTCGGTATTCAGGTACACTATCCCCAGTTCAGCACCCTCATCGGCGACGCCAATAATAACCCAAAACTTGAATTTAGGAGGTGTCGTGTCGGGCACCGGAGAACGAATGACTGACCCTACTACTACTGCCCGAAGGCTGTGCGCCTGCCGCGCACTTTCCGAGAAAAAATCACCTAGATAAGCCAATTGAAATAACGTAATAATTGTGAGTAATAATGAACTGTTAATTAAGGGTTAAACAGAATAGTAGTTACTGTCAGCCAATGACTTCTCCAAATAATTCAACGCTACATCATCGGCGCCACCAGCAGCAGCAATCTTAAGGGTATCCATGAAGCTATTCATGGAAGCGGATTCCCAGGCCGCATCGTGGGAAAGGTCTTTCAAGTCTTGGTAGCTGCGGTTACGGCACTTATTAATGGCCACGTCAAGACATTCTTTTTCTGTTTCGGCCAAGAAGTCCAGGTCAGGGTCAACAAGAGCCTGCAAATGATGCTGACCCACTGCGGCGAGGTGCTGGCGTACGATCTCAACATAATCGCTGCTCAGGCGCTTATCTTGATTGCGACCATCGGCAATTTTGACCATATTATAGATTTCGGAGGGCACGGGGCCAGCTTCCATCTTTACGAATCCGTCGCCTACAATGGTGCTGCCGTAAGTAGCTAAGCTGAGCTGCTCGGCAAAGTACAGGGTCTTAAAGGTTTGATGATAGCCAGGCACGCCAAGCTGCTGTACTACGTACAAGAGTACATTTAGCGCCTTTTCGTAATCGAAGATTTCCGTTACCATACAGCTAATTGGTTACTAATTTTTTCACGAGACGCAAAGATAACACCAATCTTATTAGCAAAGTGTCCCTTATGTGCCAACAATATACAGTTTCTACGCAGATTTTTTAGTAACCGTTCGACTACCTGAATGGTATGGCAGGCAAAGTACACCTACAGTCAATTTATGTGGTCGAATGCGGCTGCTCCGCTTATTTGTTGCTTGTGACATAGCAACCTGTCCAGCTAGGTTTTACCTTGCGTACGTGTTGCTACGTGCCAACCACCGAATCCTACACTGTATTTTATGCTTACACTTTTATCCAACTTCGCTTTTCTGGAAACCACCTGGCCCGAGCTGTACGAGCCCGCCCGTGAGGCCGAGTTGCACGTATGGAGCGCCCCGCGCTTAGCGGCCCTGAGTAGCCGCATCGCGCTGGAAAACGCCATCCGGTGGGTATATGATAACGACAATAGCCTGCGCGTACCCTATCAGGACAACCTGGCTACCCTGTTGCACGAGGCCGACTTCCGCAACTTGCTGGGGCTAACTCGCTTTCAGGGCGCCAACTATGTGCGCAAGCTGGGCAACCAAGCCGCTCACCACAAAGTAGCACCCAGCGGCCCCGAGGCGTTTGATGCTTTGCGCCACTTGCACGGCTTTTTGCAGTTTGTGGCGGCCAGCTATAGCCCCGTGCGGCCCACGTTGGCCGTATTCGATGAGCACCTGCTGCCGGCCGCGGCTGGCGCTACTGCGGACGCTACGCTTGCCGAAACCCAACGGCGGGAAGTTGCTTACCTGGCTCAGCAAGAAGAACTGGCGCGGAAAGACGCCGAGCTGAAAGCTAACGCGGAGCGCCTGGCCGAGCTGGAAGCCCGCCTGGTGGCCATGCAGCAAGTGAAGGCTCATAATTTGGCCCGTCCGCTGCCTCTACCGTTGGGCATTTCCGAAGCTGAGACCCGCCGCCGCTACATTGATTTGCTGTTGCGCGAAGCTGGCTGGGACGTGGCCGCGCCGCGCGCGTGCGAGTTTGAAGTAACGGGGATGCCGCTAAGCACCAACGCCAGCGGCAAGGGCTACGTGGACTACGTGCTCTGGGACGACGACGGCCTGCCCCTGGCCGTGGTGGAAGCCAAGCGTACCCTGCGCGACGCCCGCGAAGGCCGCCACCAAGCCACGCTGTACGCGAATTGCTTACAGACGCAGTTTGGCCGACGGCCAGTGGTGTTCTACACCAACGGCTTTGAAACGTACTTGCTCGATGACGACGCGGCTACACAGTACCCGCCGCGCCGGGTGGCGGGCTTTCTGACCAAGGACGAACTGCGACGGTTGGCACTGCGCCGCACCGGCCGCCGCGACTTGCTGACGGCGGCGGTCAACAGAGCCATTGCCGGTCGCTATTACCAAGAAGAAGCCATCCGGCGGATAGCAGTGCGCTTTCAGCGCGACAAGCAGCGCGGGGCCTTGTTGGTAATGGCTACTGGGGCGGGCAAAACCCGCACCGCCGCCGCGCTGGTAGATGTGCTGATGCGGGCCGACTGGGTGACGCGGGTGCTGTTTCTGGCTGACCGCAACGCTTTGGTGAAGCAGGCAAAAAATGCCTTTGCCGAGCACTTGCCCAGTTTGTCGGCCGTGAATCTGACGCGGGAGCGGGACGAGAATAAGGCGCGGATAGTGTTTTCCAGCTACCCCACCATGATGAACCGCATTGATGGAGAAAGCAGCACTGATGGCGCCCGTGCGTACGGGCCGGGCTACTTCGACCTGATTATCGTGGACGAGGCCCACCGCTCGGTATATCAGAAGTACCAAGCCATTTTCGAATATTTTGACTCTTTTCTGGTCGGCCTCACGGCGACACCCCTGGCCCAGATTGACCGGAACACCTACGAACTATTTGGGCTGGAAGATCACCAGCCTACGGCGGCTTACGAGCTGGACCAAGCGGTGAAAGATAGATACCTGGTGCCGCCGCGGGCGTTGTCGGTGCCGCTGAAATTTCAACGCCAGGGAATCAAGTATAACGAGCTGAACGAGCAGGAGAAGGAAGAGTACGAAGCCGAATTTCGGGACGAAGCCACCGGCGAAGTACCCGAGGAAATAGAGGCCGCAGCGTTGAATGCCTGGCTGTTCAACCAGCACACCGTGGATGAGGTGCTGCGCTACGTCATGGCCCACGGCATCAAGGTAGAGGGCGGCGACAAGCTAGGAAAAACCATTCTGTTTGCCCGCAGCCACCGCCACGCCCTGTACATCGAGGAACGGTTTGGTAGGCTGTTTCCGCAGCTGGGCAGCGACTTTTTGCGCATCATCGACAACTACGACGACTACGCCCAGGACCTCATCGAGAAGTTTGCCGAGCCTGAACAGTACCCGCAGCTGGCCGTGTCAGTGGACATGCTGGATACGGGCATTGACATACCGGATGTGGTGAACCTGGTCTTCTTTAAGCCGGTGCGTTCTAGCGCTAAGTTTTGGCAGATGATAGGCCGCGGCACTCGCTTGCGGCCCGACTTGTTTGGGCCAAGCCAAGACAAGCAGCACTTCGTGATCTTCGACTTCTGCGAGAATTTTGAGTTTTTCGAGGCCCGGCCAGCAGGATTGGTAGCCAGCACGCAGGTGCCGCTAAGCCAGCAGGTATTTACGCGCAGGCTGACCGTAGCCGAAGTGCTGCGCCAGACCGCCTACCTGGCAGACGCGGCCCACCAGCAGCTGCGCACCCAGCTGCTCAACACCTTACACGGGCAAATAGCAGCCCTGGACCTGAGCACGTTTGCGGTACGCGCTAAGCTACGCTACGTAGAAGAATTTGGCGCTGCCCGCACTCGTTGGGACGCCCTAACCCGTGTGGACGTGCAGGATGTGGAAACCCACTTAGCCCCGCTAGCCCCGGTAGAAGGCAACGACGAGTTAGCCCGCCGTTTCGACTTGCTGGCCCTGAACCTGATGCTGGCCCTAGTGCAGCGCAGTGCCCGGCAGAAAGAAATGATGGAGCGGGTGAGCAACCTGGGCTACTTGCTGAGTCAGAAGCTGACCGTGCCAACCGTGTACGAGCAGCGGGAGCTGCTGGCGGCGGTGCAGCAGCCCGCGTACTGGCAGCAAGCCACGCTTCCCGGCTTGGAAGAGCTGCGCCAGCGTCTACGGGAGCTGGTGAAGTTTCTCGACCGCGACCAGCAACCGGTGGTGTACACCTATTTCCGCGACGAGCTGCAAGCGGATGGGGTAGCCGAGAAAGATATTCAGCAGTGGGGCAGTTCCCAACTGGCTAGCTACCACCAGCGGGTGGCGCGCTACATCCGCGAAAATCAGCATCACGTGACTATTCACCGTCTGCGCACCAACCAGCCGATTACCGCCGCCGAATTGCAGGAGCTGGAACGGATGGTATTTGATGGGCAGGAGCGAGGGACGGCGAATGACTTACATCAAGAGCTAGGCCAGCCAGCGCCGCTGGGCATATTCGTGCGAGGCTTGCTGGGACTTGATATCAACGCGGCAAAGGAGGCGTTTGCTGACTTTCTGGGAGACTACCCCTTACAGCCCGACCAGATCACATTCGTGAATAGCCTTATCGACTACCTAGCTCACAACGGCACCGTGGACCGAGCCCGGCTATTTGAGCAACCTTTTACTGAGCAGCACGACCAGGGCGTGACGGGCATATTTCGAGAGGAGGCGCAGGTACGGCACCTGTTCGCGGTGGTGGATGCTATCAACCAAAATGCATTGGCACAAGCATAATAAACAGGCGGGTTATGGTATTAACATTTAAGTATTTATAAAGTTTTTTAACTTATAAGTTAAACTTTCCATACTTTCGCAGCGTTTCACAGTGTCTAGGTCCACCATCTATCACCTTGAGCCATTTGGCCAGTATGAAAATGGCTTACGCTTGTATACGTTGCGCGAAGAAGATGCCGAACTTTCGGAAGCGGCTGATTTCTTTGAGAGGATGGAAGATCGCGCGGCTACAGACGAAGAGGTAGCCGGCCAATTAGTCCGTTTTCTAGCAGCCTTGGGGCAAATAGACGAACGAGGCTACTCACTGTTCAAAACAGATTTGCTACGTCAAGAAGCTAGAGCCCAAGCCTTACCGCCGACTTCCAGATACATGCGTGAAATAGGGGTTGACCAAACTTCACTTCGACTGTATTGCTACACTGCGGGAGACCGTACTTTGGTTCTATTTAATGGCGACGTTAAAACTACTGATCAAGCGCAGAACTGCCCAAACGTTGCCCGGCACTTTCAATTTGCCCAGCGGGCCGCTTTAGCGCTAGATCAATGTCGGCGGGATTGGGAAGTGTCGCCCGACGATGGCGAACTTCTACTTGATCCGCCGGAATTATTTATTCGTTAGCTTCCCACCACCTCCTTCTGACTCTTTCTAACTCATGGCTACTATCAGCACTGCTTTTGACCGTCTGCGGGCGAAAGTGCCCCTGTTTTCCAAAGTATTTGCCTCGAAAGTATTTGACTTATCGGAGCAAATCGAAGTCATTTTGCACGACCGTGACATGACGCGTCGGGACTTGGCACGCCTGTTGGACAAATCGGACGCGGAGGTAAGCAAATGGTTGAGCGGGACGCACAACCTGACGCTGGAGAGTGTAGCCAAACTAGAGGCCGCTCTGAAGGTGGATTTATTGGTGACCCCTCGGAAGCAAGAAGGCTATTTTGGACAGAAGCCTCAACGGCTTCCGATGTCGGCGGTGGTAGTACCCATCAGCAATACCAAGCCTATTGCCATGCCGACTGTAACCCAGCCAATAGCTTTGCGCTTGATGGACAGCATTGCAGCTGACCAAATGAAACCGATGAAAGCAGCCTAAACAATGGCTAAGTCAGTTGATATTCAAAAAATAAAAATAGTAGGAGGCTCAATTCCTGAATTCACGGTAAAAGGCCGCCAGAGCATCAGTGCGCTTATGGCGGAGGATGCAAGTGCCGCTATCAATTTTAGCCAACGTGTGCATATTGGTCTGACCAACACGCCGACTCATCTTGCCGTCTCGTTGGAAGTTGCTTGCGAAGCAGTTGCAGGAGAACCTGCAGAACCTGTTGGGGTGAGCGGCAATTTTGTCGTAGATATTGTATTTGAGGTGGAGAACTTGACGGACTTGCTGTTTATGGTTGATCAGTATCCTAAGCCCATCCCGGACATGCAACTAGCTACTCTGCTCATTAGCATTGCCTATTCGACGGCACGTGGAATGTTGTGGACACGGGTGGCCGGTACACCGCTGGAAGGATTCAATTTGCCGATTGTGGATGTAATGCAACTGATTAAGGATTCTGCCACAGCCGAAGCTGAGGACATGAAGTCTGCTAAGAGATAGGCAGAGAGAAGACGTGCGATAATGACGCTGCCTTACCTCTGTGTATAGGAAGCTTTCGTATTCAAATGTACTTAGGATTAATACCATGCCGTTCGGCGAAACGCCGGATGCTGCCCTCGTTGCGGCGGTTAATGGCGCGTTGGGCAGCTTCTTCGGGCTGCCAGTCGGGGCGTGGGTTGCGGTGAGTAGCGGCTTGAGTTTGCTGGCGCAGCTGCTCGGCTTCGGCGGTGGAGAGCAGGCCGCGTTTTTCTTTCTGACTAATGATAGTCAGGCGCTGGCGCAGGTGCTCGGCGTTAGGGTGGTCAGGTGGAATCTGGCGGCCGATGCCAGCCACCAGTTGCGGGGCCAGTTGTTGCAGCTGATGAAAGGTGACGGCCATCTCCCCTACTCCATGTGCCTTGTGGTCGAGGTGCTGCTGTTCAAGGCGGTGGGCTTTGCGGTCGAAGTATTCGGCCAGCAGGGCGTAGATGCGGGCCGGATCGAGGGAATGGTAGAATTTGCTGCCGCGGGTGCGCGCCTCTTTCAGGGCTAAAATAATGTCCTTCAGGCTATCGTGGGTATAGGTCTGAGCCAGTGTGTCGGCCATCTCCAGGATGTCGGCGGCATCTGGCTTGTCGGGCACTCGTAGCGAGTCCAGGAATGCGCGCAGGATGATGACCAGCAGCTTGACCACTACCGTGTCGCCGGCGGGGCCGTACTGCAACTGGAAGCGCCGGCGCAGCTGGAACAGCTTGGGGGCCTGGGCTGCGGCCTGGGGCGTGAGGCCTACGGACAGCTCGGCCAGTAAGGCGCAGGCTTCGGGGTTAGGTGTGGCGGCCAGCTCACGTATCGTACTTGGAGCGGTAGCCAGTGCGAGCAAAGAGTGTTCCGGCGTCGGTGGGGCCAGCGCTGCCGGGCTGGTGGGGGCTGACGCCGGGAGCGAGCTTGAGGCGGTTGTCGTGGGCATCGTTGAGGAAGAATTGAATGGCGGTAGCGCGCCAGTCGCGGCGGCGGGGTGGTTCTCCTTTCTGGCGCCAAGCACTGATTTTGGCGTGGTAGAAGCGTAGGTCAGCTAGTGCGTAATCGGTGTCGGCGAAGGAGGCAGCGAAGTCCTCGTAGCGGGCTAGCTCGGAATCAGCAAAGGCTACTTCAGGGCGCTGCTGCCGGCCGCTGGTGCGCTTTGGTTTGGGCGGATTGGTGGTTGCTTGAGCGGTGGTCTTGCGGACAGTCGCCTGCTTTACCCCCTTCTTTTTTGGCGCAAGCTCCGCTTCATGCGCAGAGTCTTTTAGGGCTCCGGCTGCGCCGTCGGGCGGAGCGGTTGAGGAACCCCTACCCTCACCTTCTGAAAGCCTGTCGTCCGCCAAAGAATACTTTCCTTTTTGTCCCGCGCTGCCTCCGCCGTTTTGTAGTAGAGGTTTATACCTACTAGAAGTTTTACCTAATAAGGAGTGTTGTTGCACTTCTGCTCCCGGTAACTCCGGTTTACTTGTTGCAGAAGTGGTGCTGGTAGAGCCCTTTACTTGATCCAGTTCTGCAACAGGTGACGCGGTTTCACTTGGTGCAGAAGTGCACCCGGTAAGGTCATCCACTTGTTGCACTTCTGCTCCCGGTAGAACGGCTAGAAAGCAGCGGCTGGGCTGGTGCTTCGATTGGCTCGGCTGGTAGGTCAGCAGGCCCCAGGCTTCAAGGTCGTACAGCTTTTCGGTGTAGGTGCTTTTGTTGCCGATGCGGGCGGCCTGCATCGTAGCTTGGTGGTCGAGGTCGAGGGCGGCAGGAAATCGGGCGGCGTTCCACTGGTAGAACAGCGCCCAGTACAGGCTGACGTGGTGGGGCGTGGCGGCGGGCTGTTGGCTCAACTGCTCATGGGCGGCGCGGGTGTGGCGGACGTAGTTCATGACGGGGCGGCGCTACGCGCCCTCGCTCAACTGCAGCGGCTCGGTGGGCTGGTCGAACAATTCCAGCTGGCGGTACTCGGTGCATTTGCCCCGGAGGGCCGCTTCCACTTCGGCAAGAGCCTGAAGCACGGCAGTTTCGAGCAGGCCCGCGTAGCCGTAGGCATGGCCGGCCTTGTCGTCGTAGGCCACATAGGGGCTGATGAGGTTGAGCACCTTGCCGCCAGTGAGCCGGCGCTGGCCGATGAGCGTAACCCCACCCCCGCCCTGGCCAATGCTCAACCCGGTAATGGTGAACTGCTCGAAGTGGGCAGGCAGCGGCTGCGCTTCATCTTCGGGCCAATAGGCAGGTGTTTCCGTCAGCTGCTCAGTGAGCAGGCACAGATGCGGTACGAGCTGACCTAGGCGGTGCAGCAGGTCGGGGTGCACCAGCTCCTGAGCGGTGAGGGTGAAGGCGCGGGCCGGGGTGTCGTCGGTGCGCTGCTCTGTGAATTCACAGGTAAGCTGCTGGTTCTTGATTTTAGCCTTCTGGATGCGGATGATGGAGGACGTGACGGGCGCATCGGGCCCGACAATGGGGGCAAGTTGAGTAGTCATGAGGAATAGATATTAGGCCGCCTGCGCGGCACGGTGATAACGGCGGGGGTAGGCATCGAGCACGGAGCGGCGGAAGCCCCAATCTTTCTCGTTGAGGCGCACGCCCTGGATGCGGCCAACCCGGCGGGCCCGACGCAGAGCTTCGGGACAAAGGCCCAAGTAGGCGGCAGCCTGCTCAGTGGGCAGCACTTCATCGGGCGGCGGTGGCGGAGCCTGGCGCGCCTGCTCGGCGGTTTCCAGCTTTTCGAGGCGGCCCAGAATCTGCCGCCACTCCGGTTCGGGAATGAGGACGACGGTCTGCATGGGCTACTGCTGGGTGAGTTGGGCAATACGCTCCTGGATAATGCGCTGCGCGGCCTTCTCCTGCTCAATAGTTTCCAGCAGGGCGTTGATAATAGCCGGCGTACCGTGGCCGCGTCGGATGACACTGTGAATGGTACTGCGGGCGTACGTGTGCCCCTGCTCGCTAAGTTTGTCCAACGTGTGCTGCACGATGGTAGTCCGGCCGCCAAACTGTTTGACTAATTCGTACAGGCCAGAATTTTTTACGTTGTTACGCAACTGTTTCATGCTATTGTGCGAAAAGAGTGTATATTTGTTTTGCACCTGTCGCAAAACAGAGCACATATTACTACGTCTTTCGCATAAAAGAAAACTAAAAAAGCGCCTAACAATGCAACTAGTTGGCTCACAAGCTGAAAAAGAGCGGGTGAATGGCTTGGACGCCGATGTAGGCGCTCGGATAAAGCAGCTCTTTGAGCGTCACAAGCTGACGACCTACGAAGCCAGCATGAAGCTGGGGTACGGCAAATCGAGCAAGCTCTACAAGGCTTTGACGGGTGAGGTTAAGCCTTCCTACGAGACGCTGTACGATATTCTGGCCACATTCCCGGAGGTGTCGGCCGACTGGCTGATGCTGGGCCGGGGACAGATGGAAATTGGCAGTAGCGCGGCTACAGTGAGAGTCGCCCACCCTAGCCCCAAAACCAGCCTGCAGGTGCTGACGGTGACGGTGGATAAAGACGGGGAGGAAACCACGGCGCTAGTGCCAGTGCAGGCCCAGGCCGGCTACTCGCTGCAGCACAACGAGGCCGTGTACCTGCGCGACCTGCGCCACTATAAAATACCGGGCTTTGAACACGGGTCGTACCGCGCCTTTGAGGTGGCGGGGGACAGCATGATACCCATCTTCAACCACCGCGACGTGGTAGTGTGCTCGTACGTGGATGATAGGCGGCTGCTGGAGCCGGGGGAAGTGTACGTAGTGGTAACCAGCGAGAGCGTGATGCTCAAGCGCATCCGCCAGCAGATCACGTCGCCCGATATGGAGGTGATGCTGTTCTCGGATAACCCGCACCGCAAGCCCTACTCTATCGAGGGGCGCGACATTCAGCAGCTGTGGCGGGTGCGGGGCTGTGTGTCCAGCTTCATCCCCAGTGCGCCAGACGTTACGGCCGAGCGGTTGTGGGAAGTTATCGAGCTACTGGGCCATGACCGGACCGAAGTAAAGCGGTATATGATGGAAGAAGCCCCCTCTAACGCCCCCCGTTAGAAAACGACAGCCGTTGCGAATCGCGCAAGCAGCTGATAAATAAATATTTACCGAGTCTTCCGGGCTGTAGGTTCTGTCACCGTCTCTGGTACAAGAAAAAAGGTCCCTAGCAATGTGTTAGGGGCCTTTTTTGTAGCCAAACCAGTGCCCATCAGCTGCAGAACTCCGATCCATTCCTCGCCTTTACGTTCTTTGCCCGGTCTGACCCTGATTTCCTCCTTTATGCCGGCCACCGTCCTTTCTTTAAGAACCGTTGATGTCACGCGCTACATTGCTCCATTGCGCGAAGGAGGCTCGTTGCCGGCCTTGGTAGAAGCTGATGACGGGTTTATGTACGTGCTCAAATTTCGGGGAGCGGGCCAGGGACTCAAGGCCCTAATCGCCGAATTGATTGTGGGTGAAATGGCGAGGGCGCTTGGTTTACAAGTGCCGGAACTCGTGTTCTGCCAGCTCGATGAAGCCTTCGGACGCACCGAACCCGACGAGGAAATCCAGGATCTGCTGCGCGCCAGCACTGGCCTCAACCTTGGCCTGCACTACCTAGCCGGCGCCAGCACCTTCGACCCGCTCGTAACTACTATCACGTCCCGTTTGGCCTCACAGATTGTGTGGCTGGATTGCCTGACACTGAACGTGGACCGCACCGCTCGCAACACCAACCTGCTGATGTGGCATAAGGAATTGTGGCTCATTGACCACGGGGCTGCGCTTTATGTGCATCACACCAGCCCAGAATGGGCCCAAACTACCCGGCGCCCGTTTCCTCAGGTGAAAGACCATGTGCTCTTGCCCCAGGCGAGCGACTTGGCAGTAGTGGACGCTGAAAGCCGCGCCATTCTTACGCCGGAGCGCCTACGAGCCATTGTAAATTTGGTGCCCAGCGAGTGGCTAACCGAGCCATCGATAACGGTGGAGCAGCAGCGGGAGTCGTACGTGCAGTTTTTGGCCAACCGCTTAGCCACATCCGAAACCTTCGTTCAAGAAGCCGAACATGCCCGACAAGCACTTATTTGAGTACGCCGTGCTGCGCGTCGTGCCGCGCGTCGAGCGCGAAGAGTTTGTCAACGTCGGCGTTATTCTGTACTGCTCCGCGCAGGGATTTCTACAAACTCGCTTCTATCTACCCGAAATCCGGCTTCGCGCCTTGGCAGGTGAGGAACTAGACTTGGAAGAATTGGGACTCCGCCTGCGGGCCTTCGAGCGGGTCTGCCAGGGCCGGGCCCAAGGCGGCCCAATTGGTCAGTTGCCGCTGGCCTCCCGGTTTCGCTGGCTCACCGCCACGCGCAGTACCGTAGTACAAACTTCCGCTGTTCATCCTGGCCTGTGCACCGATGCCGCCGATACCCTAGCCCGACTGTACACCCAATTGGTGTTGTAAGGACATATGGCAGTTGAGTCCTCTCTACTCTGTTTCACTTGGGCTTGGTACGTACCAACGCAGCAGCGGCACCAGCACGATAATGGGCAAGGGCGAAACGATGAAGTCGATGAGGCGGCGGCCGAGTTGGTAGGGCCAGACCGTGCCGCTGAATAGCTTACCAGCGAGTAGCAACACGGCGCAGCAGCAGAACACAGCTCCATAAAGTGTCAGCACCAGACGCATCCGATGAGCTGGCAGCAGCAAGCGCAGCAGCAGTAAACACACACTGATATACAACAGGGCGTACGTAAACACGGCTGGCAGGCTACGCTTGGTTACCTCACTACTAACTCCTTGTTGCACGGCTGCTAGTCGATCAGCAGCACCTAACGCAGTGAAAAGCTTGTGCCAGCTGGCCGTTAGAAAAACGAATACGGGTTCATCATAAACGCCAATCACGAAAAGCAAGCCTACTAATGCTACTACAGCAACGGCCTTCGCGCCAGCAATGCCTCGTGTAGCGTGCGGAGTGCCAGACTGCGCCTTTGGCACGGGAGGGAATTTCATGGACGCTGACTCCAACGGGCCCATAACATCCAGAGCAGGAAAATGCAGCCGTACACTACAAACGTAAACGTGTAATGGTGATTGAAATCGACGCTCTGATGGGCGTAGAAATGGTTGAGTGCCAAGGCGGCCACGCGCACGACATTGAGCAGGTAAATCCCGAGGATGCCTACCGGAATAAACCACAGCTTCCGGCGTACCGGTCCCGGATAAGCCAGCACGAAGCCCGCAAACAGCGCGTAAAGCACCAAGCCATTGCAGGGGTTGCCTACAAACACCGCCATTTTCTGTTCCATCATGAGCAGTTGTGGGTTGTCGGTGGCGATGCTGGCCGGGAAGCCGAGCCGTTGCAAAGTAGCCGTGGCGGCGCTGGCGATATTGACAGAGAGCACCGTATCCAGACGCTCATCAGCCCGGAGCCATTGCTCGTACCCAAAAAACCAGACGAGATACAACCCAACCGCCAGCAGCAGAAAACGACGTAGGGAGCGAGTGGGTAACGGGGAAGAAGCAACAGCCATACCGCAAAAATAACGGTTTCCGGAGCTGGCCGGATGTACCACAGCCAAATGGTTTTGGCTCTTGCCAAAACCGCGGGAGGCGTCAGGCTTCCTACTGAAGAACCAGCTTCACAACGAAACGAGCCACGCCGTTCCTTTCAGAACCAAGACCAGCCGCTGTGGAGAGCACTATGCGACAGTCCGAACTCAATAGGGGCTCCGTGACGTTCGAATTCCGTTCATCACCACGCTTTTTTTACCTTTAGCTCTCCTCTTAGCTTCCGCTCATGATGCCTTATTCCTCGCCCGATACTTCCGTGCCCGACTATCAGCAAAAAATCAAGCAGGTATTCGCCGAGGTAGGGAAAGTGGTGGTGGGCCAGCAATACATGGTGGGCCGGCTGCTCATCGGGCTATTTACGGGCGGCCACATCTTACTCGAAGGTGTACCGGGCCTGGCCAAGACGCTCACCATTAGCACGCTTTCCAAGGTGCTGCACCTGCACTTCCAGCGCGTGCAGTTCACCCCCGATCTGCTGCCCTCCGACCTCGTGGGCACCATGATCTACAACCAGAACCAGTCGGTGTTTGAGGTGAAGAAGGGCCCCATCTTTGCCAACCTGATTCTGGCCGACGAAGTGAACCGCTCCCCGGCCAAGGTGCAGAGCGCATTGCTGGAGGCTATGCAGGAAAAGCAAGTCACCATCGGCGAAACCACTTACCCGCTCGATTTGCCGTTTTTGGTGCTGGCCACCCAAAACCCCGTCGAGCAAGAAGGCACTTACCCGCTGCCCGAAGCCCAGGTAGACCGGTTTATGATGAAGGTGTTCGTGGACTACCTCAAGAAAACCGACGAACTGGAGGTGATGCGCCGCATGGCCAACATGAGTTACATGGGCGAGGTCAGTCCCATTCTAACCAAAGAAGATGTCTTCGGCATTCGGCAGCAAATCAACCAAGTGCAGATTTCCGAAACGCTCGAGAAGTACATCATCGAACTGGTGTTTGCCACCCGCCGTCCGGCAGACTACGACCTAACCGAATTTCAGCAATACGTGCAGTTTGGCGTGAGTCCGCGGGCCAGTATTGCGCTGCACCGAGCGGCTAAAGCTGTAGCCTACTTCGACGAGCGTGATTACGTGCTGCCGGAAGACATCAAAGATGTGGCCAGCGACGTGCTCAATCACCGCATTCTACTTACCTACGAAGCCGAAGCCGATGGCATTCGCACGCAGGACTTAATTGACGCCATTCTGCGCAAAGTACCCATCAGCTAACCCACTGAACCTGCCTACTGCGAAGTTCGCCGCAGATGTTGCGTTAGTTCAGACGCGCAGTAGGTTCTCCCGAAGTAAGGCTGACAGTGGAAGACGTATAGGGTGGCCAGGCAGCGGCTGGTTTGAATGGTGCAGGATCGGTGGAAAAAACACGGGGTGCTCCTGGCGTGAGGTCAGCCGGGGCATGGGCCGTCGTGATCCGGCCTATAATCAGTAGGCAGAACAAAGCGGCGTAAATGAGCCACGTCCAAGCAGCTTGTAGAGGCTCGGCCGGGGCAAAAGACGTAAGCTGCGAACTTCGTTCGGGGTGTACCAGCGTAGTCATGGAAAAAGAACTTGAAAGTGAAATGACTGAAGAGACTTCAGCCTTCGCGTAATGGTTAAGATTCGGGCTTGCAACGGCGCAACAAGCCCACGGAGAGGCAACTTGTCCTCAGACAAGCGCTCTGCCGAAAAGGCTGCCGAATGGCAAAACTTTATTTAGGGATAAGTTGGCCGCCGCCTAAAAATCGGGCTTGGCAGCTCCTCGGGCGCGGCGAGGCTCGAAAATGTGCTGGATTTTCTGCGTGAGATAAACCAAATGCCGCCGAAGACCACGGCCTTTTTCAGCCATGCGGTGCGTGGGTGCTCGATATTCTAGCCGACGCTCCCGCTGGCCCTCTGACTTTTGCGTAGCCGCCCCGCTTGCCGTTGCTACGCTGCCTGCTCCGGCGTAAGCCAGCAAACTGGTGTTCGGCGCAGAAGACGCTCCGAGAGTTACATGGGCAGGTATGGGCACATTATCTGGTAGGGTCGCACTCGACTCGTTCTCTGACGACGATGATTCGCTGTAAACACTTAAGCCAGTGAGTGCGGCCAAAGCTGGGACTGAGTCGAGAGGAGCCGTAGATGTGGTATCTGCTGGTGCTATAAGCAGGTAAGTATTGGGAGAAAGAGTTGTTTCGTGAATTGGTTTTGCGGCCCGAATGGTACGGGCTACGGTAGTACTTTCCGTTTTCCGCAATTCCTTGGCGCTGGCTGAGGCCAGCTTCTCACTCGATGGCGCAGGTACTATCAGTTCCCAACGTGTCAGTTCCCGACGTGGCGTTGCTCCTAGATTGGCGGACGACTGCACGGTGGGCTTAGCAGCCGAATCCCACCCAGCCAACCGAGGCATTATCCAGCCTACCCCGACACCAACCATTGCCACTGCGGGCAGCAGCCAGTGGAGCGGCAGCGGACGAGTACCGGGAGGTATCGCCGCCAGATGCCCTTCTATGCCTTTCCACACGTGGCTGGCGGGAGGCAAGTCGAAGTCGCTGAACTTTTCGCGCAGAGATTGGTCCAACAGCTCATCTTTAGGGTCTGGAGTCATAGTCGAATGAACTTATTGTGCTGCTGATACAGCAGAAGCAATTGTTTGCGTGCTTTGCTGAGTTGAGCCTTGGACGTACTTTCTTGAATACCGAGCAACTCACTGATTTCGCTGTGCGAATAGCCATCCACGGCGTACAGCAGCAGCACCATCCGGCAGCCATCGGGCAGTTGGTCTATCAAGGCTAGCACCTCTCCCACGTTCAGCTGGTCGAGGGCTGAGGACGAAACGGTAGGTTCCACCGTCGTGTCGAGTAGGGCTACCTGGCTTTGCCGGCGCAGTTTGCCGCTTTGCCAATGATTGATAGCCGTCGTGACGACGATGCGCCGTATCCAGCCTTCTAGGGAGCCTTCTGAGCGAAACTCTCCCAAGTAGGTGAACACCTTGATGAAAGCATCCTGTAAAATGTCTTCTGCTTCGGGTAAGGAATGAGCGTACCGACGAGCTACGCCCATCATACGCCCGGCGTAGCGGGCGTACAAGGCTCGTTGCGCTGCCGGTTCGTGGCGTCGACAACGGGCAAGCAAGGCGTCGAGGTCAGAAGAAGCCGGCATGCGGGAAAAGTACCCTCGCAATGAGTTGGTATGAGGCAGACAAGATGAAGCGCGAAAAGGCTGCCGAATCAATATATTTTTGTTGGCTATATTTTTTCGACTCAGGTAAGATACCTGATTTTCAAGAGCTAATCAAGCAGTTCTATTTTCGTGGCCGCTCTACGCAGCTAGATTTTCATTGCTTGTCTTACTTGGATGACATAGCGCTTAAATACCGACGCTGTTAATTCGCTACCTCTCGCTAGGCGGCCGGACTTACGCAAGTGGGGTCAGAAAAGCGAGTTGGCCTCCGTTTCGAAGCAGCGGGAGTTATTAGCTTTGCGGTTTCTCATTCCTACTTCGTGTCCCGACTCACCAAAACTCTGCGTGGCCTCTCTAGCCTAGTGCGTAATCCCTGGCTGCTCAATCATGTGTTGGCCGCCGACGAAGCCAGTTGGCAGAAACGCGCCGTAGCTCATAGCAGCCGGAGTCTTACCGCGCAGGGTTTGCCAGCCGTGCCGCTCACGCACTTCCTCAGCCCCGCCGACGACACCGTGCGGCCGTTTGCGTTTCGGGAGGGCGGCTCACTCCCTACCGACTTGTTGCTATTGCGGGCCCTAGCCCGTCGGGTGCCGGGCTGCCGCTACTTCGAGATTGGCACTTGGCGGGGTGAAAGCGCGGCCAACGTAGTGGAAGTAGCCGCTTCGGTGCACACGCTCAATCTTTCGACCCAGGAAATGCAGGCGTTGGGCCTAAGTGAGCGATACATCGAACTGCACGGCTTTTTTTCGCGGCCTCTTCCCCATGTCACGCACCTGCACGGTAATTCCGCCACCTTCGATCTAGCGGGTCTTGGCCAGCAATTCAATGTCATCTTTATTGATGGCGACCACCGCTACGAGGCCGTGCGCACCGATACACGCCGTGTGTTTGAGCACCTCGTGAGCCCTGAAACGATAGTGGTCTGGCACGATGCCAGCCACCAGCCAGGACTGCCACGCTGGGAGGTGCTGGCGGGTATTCTGGACGGTTTGCCTACCACGGCGGCTGGCCAGCTGGTGCAAGTGGAAAACACATTGTGCGCCTTGTACTCTCCCCACCCATTGCCCACGCATCTCTTCGACCCACTGAGCGACCCAACCACCTGGTTCGAAGTAACGGTACAGGCCCGGCCCTAACCTGGAATTTCATACCACAGCTAAAGCTTAGCGGCTCCTGGCGAGTTCTTTTATAAAAGCAACGTCCTTGGCACCAGGCAACCAAGCAGCCCAGCCGACACCAGTAGCTCGCCCGAATCGGACTAATAGGTAGGTAGTAGAAGCTATGTAGGAAAGCGAGGTAGCTGTAGCTGCTCCCACAATGCCCAGACGCGGAATCAGGACCCAGCAGGCTGGGATTGTTACTAATAGGCCCACCGTAGTAGCCCAGTTATTGACGCCGTAGCGACCTAGCCCGGCGAAATAGCTGCTGCACGCCACGTTCAACGCTACGGCCACTACTCCTGGTACCAGCCAGCCGATAACGGTCCGAGCTGCTCCAAACTCTGCTCCAAACACTACTTGTAGTAAGCCGGATGGCAACAGGGCCAATACCACCGCGGCGGCAGCTGTAGCTAGCACCGCCAGCCGCGCCACGCGCAACATGGGCTCCAATTGCGCCTGCTTGTCGTCGGCATGCACTAAGTCAACATACTGAATGAGAGCAGCGCTGCGCGGTATCAACCAGATGGCTTCGGCCAGGGCTACGCCTACGCTCAACACGCCCACGGCACGAGCATCAACGAAATGGGCCACGAAGTAGTAGCTGAGGCGGTAGTTGGCGAAAGCCAGAATGTTGGATAGGTGCGCGCCCCGGCTGTGATGACTGAGCTCGTAGGCCGTTTCACGCAACCCTACGCCTTGCTCCCACTGGTCGGGCAGGCGCCGTAGCTGCTCGAAGCTCACCAGAAACGGCACCCCATAGGCAACATATGCGGCGTAATAGTACACGGGCACTTCGCGCCAGCCCAGCCTCGTAAAAGCTAGCAACAACAAGCCTGCCAGCAGCGCCACTTGCGCGATGTTTAGAGCGTTGTAGGCAGTTTCCCGCTTGCGCCCTAGCAATAGCGAGATGTTGATCGATAGAAAGGCTTGTAACAAAGATAAGCCCCACAAGTGGCCTAAATAGCTGACTGACACTGGCCGAAGCAGCCCAGCCAGCACCGTACCGACCGTGCAGACCACTAACGCCCAGCCATACGCAGGCACCAACAGATGCCACACGTTACGTCGGGGTGCCAAGAATATAAGAGACGAGCCGCCCAACAGACCGATAAACAGCAGCAGCGCGGCGCAGTCTGTTACAAACAAGCTCACTGCGCCGCGCCCTGTCGCTCCCAGGTAGCGTGCCGTCAGCCATACTACTGCAAAGCTGAAAAGCGCCGCCGATAAGCGGGTGGCAAACGTGTGCAGAATGCGGCGGATCAAACTACGAAGAGGTCAGAAGCGAACAATAAGAGGTTCTAAAGGTAACGCTCTTTCAAAGCGCCTGAACCGCCTTATACTGGCGTTATACACTTGGCTGTACCTCTTCGCTATGCGTTACAACTGCTATCACCAACGAATGTGGCTTACTCTACCTCTTTCGAGGAACACCTAATACCTCAGAATAAAACGTCACAAACTGCTGCCCTACGGCGGCGTGGCTGAAATGTGCTTCTGCATACTGCCGTAAAATCTGGGAATCGAATTCAAAAAGATGATCCAGTACATAGGATAGCGTTGTTGCTAAAGCTACTTCGTCGCCGGGCGGCACGAGGTAGCCGCGGGTGCCATCAGGAGGCAGCAGTTCGGGTACGCCACCGACCTGAGTAGCCACGGCAGGCAACCCACTGGCCTGAGCCTCAATAAGCACGCAAGGCAAGTTTTCGTAGTTGCTAAATAGAACGAAGCAGGAAGCGTGGCGCATTTCGGCCGCTACGGCTTCCGTAGTGAGCTTGCCCAGAAACGTGACGGTACCATCCTGCAACAAACCTAGGTCGGCGGCTAATTGCTTCACTTGCGCTTCAGCAGGACCATAGCCAGCAATACGCAGCCGCACGTCGGAACGAATGCTCCGCAGCTGAGCCACCACGCGCAGTAAGCCGCTTAAGTTTTTGGCCTGCTCATTGAAAGCAGCTACGTGCAGCAGCCCCTGCCGAGTGGTCGGCACCTCCGCCGGCCGGAATAAGGTAGTATCTACCACATTCGGAATGATGACCGTATGCGGGTTGCGGATGCCTAGCTGCGCCAGCGCCCCACGCAGGTTCTCCGATACAGTATGTAGGCCCGCTGCCGCCCGCACTACCCGCCGCGTCAGCCACCGCCGCAGCTGTCCTATGCGGTGCGCGTTCTGCGGCAGATACAGGGTCCAGTGCTCCGTAATTAGGTATGGCAGGCCCCGCGTTAACTTCAGCCACCACGCAAACAGCCCCGTGCGTAGTAACACATGCACATGCACCAACTGCGGTGGCCCAGACCAGTGACGTACTAACCGCCGGTAGCCTTTCGCCAAGCACCAGAAATAGAGCACCAGCTTCAATAGTTTGTCAACTGGCCCTAGTCTCGTGAGTCGAGCACGATAGTAGTAACGCAACGTAGGTACTGGACCATTCAAATCAGCGTCGCAATCTGTCAAGCCACGAAGTGGGCCGCGGGCCACAGTAGCAAACAGCACGGCGACTTCGGCATGGGGCGCAATAGCGGCCACATGCCGACCCACGAAATCTCCATCCTGGTCGTCGTAGCGGTTAGGGTACCACTTGGGCAGATGCAGGACGCGGAGTTTCATGAAAGTGCAAGCTACAAGTTTGCCCTCTACTTCGACACTCCTGAACCGCCTCTGCTGCTTAAACCAACATCAACAAAAAAGCCTGCCCCGAAGCGGGGCAGGCTTTTTAATCGTTGTACAGAAAGTTATTTGGCCACTACAAAGCGCACCGACTGCACGGTTTCGCCCGTCGTAACAGAAGCTACATACAGACCTGCTTTCAGCGAAGCTGGCAGCTGAATGGCTTGCGCACCAGCAGCCAGTTTAGCAGCTTTGGTTGCTACTGCTACTTCACGGCCCGTGGCGTCCAGCACGCGCACCGTTACGGCACCGGCTTTCTTCAGCTCAAACGAAAGCGTAGCAGCACCTTCCGTGGGGTTCGGAGCTACGCTAAGAGATTGTACCTGCTCGTTAGCAGCCTTGTTGGCCAGAACACCACCCGCACGGTTGTAGCAAGTGATGTTAGGGTTGAAATTGGTCCAGCCGGTTGCCCAGTTTGTGGCTCCAAAAGCACCGCGATACGTTACAACATCAAAGGTGCTGTTCGGCCCACCGTTACCAGCACCGGTTAGCTTGGCATCAGTGAAAGCGGCACCTGTGTTCAAAATTGATGCTGCTGGCAAACCAAAGCCAGGAGCACAAGCTGGGTTAGTGCAAGTACCATTGAAGCTGTAAACAGTTCCGTTCTGACCTAGTGCACCAACAGAGGTGAACGTCTGGTTTGCCCGGGCAGCGTTATTGAAATAAGCATTCGGGTCAAAAGTGCTACCCGTGTTAACGGTGAAGTAGCTTGTAGTAGAACCAGAGTTAATATCTGCAAACACATTATTAGCGAAGACAGACGAACCATCGGTCAGAGCACCTTCGGTCGCGGTACCATCTACAAGTACCCCGGCACGGTAGCCCGTGATAACGCTATTAAACAAGCTTAGAGCCGAATTTCGGCGAATGTGTACTCCCCGGCGATACTCAGCAGCAGCGGCGCTTAGCGGACCCGGCAGAAACACGCTCATGTTCGAAAATACAGCCGAAGTGCGCGGAGTGTTAACGGTACCGTTAGCGTCATTGTCGCTTTCAAAGCCGTTCGACGCTCCAGTAGCCGTGGCATCGGCAACGGATGGGTCGCGCAAAGCCACGCCATATTGTACCCGGCCGGAGTAGCCATTGTCCGTGTCAAAGTCATCGTCGGTTCCACGGAAAGCAATTAGGTGCTTGGCATTTACCGTTCCACCAAACCACTCGAACGAGTCATCGCCGTTGTAGGAAACCTGCACATAGTCGATAGTGGTGCCACTACCTACTGCGGCTAGCGTCAGACCATTAATTTCCTGGTTGGGCTGTAAGGCAACACCACCAAACTCAATGCGCACATAACGCAGAATACCGGAATTATCAGCCGGATCATTGCCCCCATAATTGGCAACTGGGCCACCTTCTACAATAGGATCACCTGGTTGGTTTTGCGGAGCCCGGCCACAAACAATGATGCCGCCCCAGTCACCGTAATTACGCATACCAGCTGGCTGGTTGGAGGTAAATACAATGGGCTGAGTGGGCGTACCATCAGCAATGAGTTTACCGCCACGCTGCACGATCAAAGTGCCTTTGTTGGTCTTGTCGCCTTTGATGATAGTGCCTGGCTCAATGGTTAGCGTTGCACCATTCGTTACATACACAAAACCGTTGAGTAAATATATTTTATCGCGGGTCCAGGTGGTATTAGTCGTGATATTACCAGCTGGTACCACCTCAAGAGTAGCAGACGTGGGGCAAGCCTGAGCCAAGGCGTCAGAAGAGACGGCAGTTACAGCTGCCATAGCCAAAAAGGCAGAGAGTATCAACTTTTTCATGAGGGAGAAACTAAAAAATTGGGGTTGAACTGTGTGTGATGCGAAGGTCAAAAGGATGCCGCTGGAATCAGCAGCGAAAAAGGTTGTCATTCAATTACCTATAAATTACCATATCGTTAACATAAAATTAGGGTCAGCTGATATAGCAGCTGACCCTAATTGCTAGAACTTGTAAGTCAATCCCACTGTGGAATAAGAACCGCGGCGGAAGCTGCCGAAAGAGGCTGTTTCGTAGCTCTTATTTATTTTGCCGTTGCGGTCCAGATCGTAATACTGGCGCACACGCTGGTTCAGCAAGTCCTGAATCCCTAAGCGCAAGTCGAAGTGCTGACCAATACCTTTCGTCACGGCTAAGTCTACTACGTTACGCGGCAGCTCAATCACTGAATAGTTTTGATTCCGGTCACCAACAAACGTTATGCGCGGGCCAATAACGTTGTATTGTGCTGAAACTTGTAGCCGATGATCGTCATCTTGGTAGAAGAGACCTGTATTAACAACGTATGGAGATTGTCCCTGAAGTGGGCGGTCGGATAAGGCGAAGTTATTATTGGCTGCGGTGTTTGCTAAATTAACTCGGCTACGAATAAATGAAGCATTTAATACCACTGACATCCGCTGCAAAAATTTGCTTTCGGATAAGTCGATAAATGATTTGCGAGCCTCAACTTCCACGCCCACATCATAAGCTTTATCGGCATTCTGATAGGTTAAGTATAAGTCAGTACCTGACACCGATTGCGTGGTTTGCTCAATCGCGTCACGGAAATATTTATAGAATACACCTACCGAAAGTAATTCTGAGCGCGTAGGGTAGAACTCATACCGAAAATCGGCATTGTAGATCGTAGCCGTTTCCAGCGTGTCGTTGCCCCGAATGTAGAAGTCATTGGCAAAATCGTAATATACGTAGTTTGCTACTTCCCGAAACTCCGGACGGTTGACCGTAACGCTACCACCTAAGCGTAACAAGCTGCGATCATTGAAATTATAGGTTGCGTTGAATGAAGGCATTGGGATAGTACGCTTTTCCTCATAGTTTGCCCCGTTGCCTGGTGTAAGCGCTTTGCGGTTGTACTCCACACGCAAACCACCAGATACGCTGAACTTGTCCGAAATAGGTGCCACCCCACTCAGGTAACCAGCCACCAAAGTGTTTTCGGCTGAATAACGATCTTCGGGGGCAGTGCCTTCTTGCAAACGGAAGCCATTCGGTCCAAGATTCTGCGCGTCGAATATCTCCTCTATAGGCAATTGCAGCAGATTACGGTCGAATACACCATTATCACCTCGTACATAAGAGAAGTAACGGCTGTTATAATCGCGCTTTTTGTTCTCGGCATAGAAACCTAACCGAAGCTTGTATTGATTGACACGCGTAGTATCACGGCCCGTGAAGCGCTGCTCCCATTGGCCGCTGCCCATATAAGTATTTTCCTTCAAGTCGGAATAGTACCGTGAAGCATCATATTGAGTTCCGTTGTTGGTTACTACCACCCGGAAGGGTTCAGTCGAAGCTTCCTCGCGAATAGAGCGGAAGCGACGGTAATCTGGCTCGTCCCGGAATACATAGTTGTATCCGCCTGCCCAAGTCAGCGTAGAGTTACGATTTGGACCAATATCATGGTTGCCCTGTAACTGCCCCGAATATATTGTCCGGCTTTGGTAGTGTAGCGCGTAATTATTGACCTCTACCCCTTCGCCCGGTCCACCCTGCTCGTACGATATACCCGTACGGCGTACTACTTCATCCGTACCGTACTGATTCAGGAAATTACGGAACTCGATGCGGTTATTATCATTCAAGCGTACCTGCCAGTTATGGATAACACCCAGTCGGGCTCCGGTTACTGCGCGTAAATCATTGTATAGTCGTTGCGGAAGTGCAACCTGGGTCTGCGGATCAAAAAACTGGTAGCGGTTACGTTCGACAGTATACTGCTCTCTGGTGTTTGAATAAGACACCGAGGTGACGTTACTTAAGTAAGTGCTGCCTATCTCGAAGCGGTTGTTAAGGCCAAGCGACAAGCGTAAATCTGGTCGAGCCGTTACTAAGCGCGGCGTCCATTCATTACGCAGGCTCTGGCCTATTTGCTGCAATGGCTCACCTGACAATGTTCTTTCAATGAAAGATGGTGCGTTACCGGGCAGGTTGCGCTGGCCATTGTCGTATCCCAGCCAATCGGTTTTGCTATGATTACTTTCTTGGTAACCTTCTTTGAAAGTGGTGTTGCTTCGAGCCCACCCCGACACAGTTAAAGCCCCGGATTTTTCCAGAACGCTATTCTTGGTATACACCTTCACTACGCCGCCGCCAAACTCACCAGGTAGTTCTGGCGCGCCCGATTTGAAGATGAGCACCCGGTCGATAACCGAGCTAGGCAGAATATCGAACGAGAAGGAACGGGTATCCACTTCTGCCGATGGGGTGAGCGCGTCGTTGAGCAATACTGTATTGTAACGCTCAGCGAGGCCACGAATAACGATAAAGTTGTTGTTCTGAATCGTTACGCCCGGAATTCGCTTTACCACTTCGGCAGCATCACGGTCCAGGGTTTTTACTATCTGGTCGTTACTCATGCCGCTCACCACAACCTCGCTTTTCTTGAGGTCCTGGATCATGGCTACTTCGGTGCCGGTTTGCTTCTGGCCGGTCACGGTTACTTCTTTCAGGGCCGTGGCATTTTCTTCCATCGAGCCGTTGAGCGTCGTTTTCTCGTTGGCTCGTATTACTACCCCCGGGAATGTCAGCGGCTTGTAGCCGATGTACGTCATCGTGATATTGTAGGTGCCGGGATCGAGTTTCAACTCGTAGTTTCCCTCCACATCTACCGGCGCAGCTTGCGTAGTCCCGGTCACCAAGACGGTAGCGCCGATGACGCCTTCCCCAGTTTTCTTATCGGTGACTTTGCCAACCAGTGACCCTTGCTGAGCAAAGGCCAGTGTGCTGATTAACAGACTGAAAAGCAGTAAAAAAGAACGATGCATACAGGTAGTTTTCGTTTGCGCTACAAAACTACCAGGGGCTTATTACGCCAAGATTGCGGCCATGTTATGCTTATGTTACGACCAAGCTAAGCTCCTCACTTTCTGAAAGAAACTATTACTTTTGCGGCCGTTTTACCCCCTCCTGCCCATGCTCCAATCTATGACTGGCTATGGTGTTGCTCACCGCGACACTGAGCGTTACTCGGCCACTGTTGAGGTTAAGTCGCTCAATTCCAAAAGCCTCGACCTTACTTTGCGCTTGCCACGTTTTCTACAGGAGCGGGAGCTAGAAATTCGTAATCTGGTAGCCAAAAATCTAGTGCGTGGCAAAGTGAACCTGAATTTCGACTTCACCCGCGCCCGTGCTACTGCGAGCCAAGGTGCCGTTGTCAACCAGGCAGTGCTGGCAACGGCCTACCAAGAATTATTGGAGCTAAGCGTTCGAATTGGAGCACCACTGTGGCAACTGACGGCCATTGCCAAGGCATTACCCGGCGCGCTTAGGCTACCAGCTGAAATGCCAGTCGCGGCCGAAGAAGAAGACGAAATAACTTGGGATGAGCTATTGCCACTTGTGCAAGAAGCGTTAGATAGAACCAATGAGTTTCGGCGTAGTGAGGGCCAGACGCTCACCACCGAAATTTTGGGCTACCTCGATAGCATCCGGATCCAGTTGGCCGAAGTGGAACGCCATGATCCTACTCGCGTTGAGCAAGTGCGCGAACGACTACGTGCCCACCTTGCCGACTTAGCGACCAGTGAGCAGTTCAATTCCGTTCGCTTCGAGCAGGAACTCATCTATTATATAGAGAGGCTCGACATCGCCGAGGAAAAGGTACGGTTGGTCAGCCATTTACACTACTTCACCGAGACGGTATACTTGCCAGAGCCAACTGGCAAGAAATTAGCCTTTATTTCGCAGGAAATAGGCCGCGAAATCAATACAATTGGTTCTAAGGCAAATGATTCCGTGGTACAGCACTTAGTTGTTGGGATGAAGGAAGAGCTTGAAAAAATAAAGGAGCAGATCAACAACATTTTGTAAGCACTATGGTATACTCCATAAGAAATAATTGAATTATTAGCCTACATTTTACCATAGATTTTTAGCGATGAACTGTTGACTTTTACCACCTGCACTCGGAATAATTTCTCGTCCGCCTCTTCACTCACCCCAAACCCTCACAAACCCAAACACCTGCTTTTCAAGCTCTTTCAGCAAATCAGTTTGAACTGTTGAAAATTATTTTTGCATGAACAGCTTGTGAATCTGGGAATCCTGCGTAAATTGTGTTATCCGAACAGACTGCCCTTCGTGCAGTCGGCGGAAAAACTGAAAAAACCTTTCACCTTTTTTCAGCCCCAAGATTATGAAAAAAGCAGTACTCCTCTCGTTTTCCTTGTGCCTGACGCTACTGCTGACGGCCTTTCGTCCCTTTGCTGAAGTTGAGCTTATCAAGAAGCGCGTGTTGAGCGAGCGTGTTGAAATCCTGATTCCCAAGGGTTTTGAAGTGATGAGCGAGCAGCAGATGGACTTCAATTACGCGCAGGCCCAGAGCCGCCCCAGCGTGATTTACACCAACAGCAAAGAAGCCAGCCTCGCTTTCACTTACACCGACAACACGGCTGATCAGGACATGATTGACCTGTACGCCAACAACTTTTACAAGACTTACTCCAAGCAGTTCAAGGAAGCCAAGTGGTTTTCGAATGGTGTAAAGGAAGTAAGTGGTCGTAAGGTTGGTTTTCTGGAGTTGATGAAGCCAGAGCTAGGCCACGAAGTGTATCAGCTGATTTTCTTCACCGATGTAGAAGGCAAACTGCTGATGTGCACCTTCACCTGCGCCGACCGTCAGAAGCCTGAGTGGGAAGCTGTAGCTAAGCAAATCATGGGTTCGTTCAAGACCAACGAATAGGCGGAGACGCTTCTCTTACCGCACACCAGTAAGCCTGAAACTGCTAGCCCCGCGCTAATAGTTTCGGGCTTAGTGTTTTTCAGCCTTATCACTCATAGCAGTTCTTGGGTTGGTGTGCTGCGTGGGTTGTAGCGCGAAGCTCTGGCTTCGCGCATCGTTGCTGACTGCCGCGTCAAAGCAACGATTATCGTTCAACCTCCGCAACGATGCGCGAAGCTGGAGCTTCGCGCTACAACCCCTTATAGCCACCTCAAACTCGCTCTAATGGCTTACTTAGAGCAATTTCCGATTCAGTAAATGGCGTGGACTTCCAGTCCGCAAGTCAACTAGCCTCTGCAACTCGCGGACTGAAAGTCCACGCTACTGTACAGCGACTTCGAAAGTGCTTTAAGGAGTAGCAGCGGCACCTAGCCCGTCCAAAAAGCTTTGGATGAGGGTGAAAACACCGGCAAATGCCGTGAGTGGTAGCGTATCGGCGCGGTCCTGTACGTCGTGGTAGGCGGTGATGCCGCCACGCGTGTAAAGAAAGAAGGCGGGCACTCCTCGCTCCGAAAAAGGAAAATGGTCGGAGTTGGCGGCGCGGCCCCGGGCCGCGAGGCTTGGCAAGCTGCGGTGCATCTCGTTGAGGCGCTGTAGTACCTGAAACTGCATCGGAAACTCGCGGGCGTTTACGACAGTGGCGCCTTCGGAGCCGGTGCCCAGCAGGTCCAGGTTCATCAGGAAGCGAATACGGCTGAGTGGCACCAGCGGATGGGCCACGAAGTAGCTTGAACCAACCAAGCTGGCCTCCTCAGCACCAAACGCAACAAAGACGACGGAATAGGCTGGCCGATGTTGCGGTTGAGTATAGTGGGCTGCTAGCTCCAGTAGCATGGCCGTACCACTGGCATTATCGTTGGCACCGGGAAAATAGGTGTGGTGCCCCATAGTACCCAGGTGGTCGTAGTGCGCGGTTACGAGCAGGAAAGAATCGGGCTGAAGCCGGCCGGGCACGTAGCCAATAATGTTCTGAGTGCGGTATTGCCGCTTTAGCTCCGCGTCAACTCGCAGGGTTACTACCGTCGGGGGGGTGGCGCCAGGAGTGGCAGGCACGTATTGGTTCCAGGCAGTTTCCAGCACTTCCAGGCGTACTTGCTTGGCCTGGGTTGGTGCCAACGAAGCGGTGAGCTTAGCAACCAGCGTCAGCCGAAAAGGGGCTGAATCGAGGTGCTGCCGGAGTGCTGTAGGCAAGGTAGGCAGCCGCTCTTGCTCGGTAGCTTTCAACACTAAGCCCCCATGCCCCCACTGGTGATGCAGGAGCTGCCGCTGAGCCGCCGGATCAGTGAAGGCCAGCGTGTCGAAGCGTAGCACGGGAACGGCCGAAGCACCGCTGGATGTAGTAGGGCCTGAGTCGGGCGTGGTAATGAAGTCCTTTCCCGGCCGGAGGGTATGTCGTTTGCCGTGGCTCAGTTGAAGCTGTAAGGCGCCGGGAAACGTATTGACATCCAGGGTGAACTCCTGGGTATACCTCGGAGCTAGGGGCTGTAGGCCTAATTCCTGAAAGCGGCGGCGCAGGTAGGCAGCCGCTTTCTTGTCGCCATCCTGAACGTAGCCCCGGCCGTGCATGGCAGGCGCGGTAAGGTCTTGGATAGTGCGCCGAACGCGCGGCATATCCTGGGCGGCAGCGGGAGCTGGCATTAGTAGGAAAGCCACTCCAGCCCAAAAGCAATACCAGAAGTAGTTTTTGGTACCGACCATAACCTGCTTTCCGCTTACTTTACTCCCACCAGCGCCGCGTGCCGTACGCCAGTAGCAAGCCAACCAAGGTACCGAGCGCGTCGCTGATACCATCAGACCACTCGCCGTGCCGGCCCAGGTGCATCACGGTTTGCAGCCATTCTATCAACAAGCCGAAGCTGATGCAACCAATGAGCAGTGTCACGTAAGCGTGACGCCGCAGCCACGGTTGATATACCTGCCGACGAGCAGAAAACACGGCCAATATTGCTAGTACTACGAAGACGAAAGCATGAGCTGCCGTATCGAACGAAATCAACTCCCAGGGCGGCAGCTCTGGCATGTCTTCGCTCGGTGTCAGGGTGAGCACCAACACCAGCGCCGCCCACGCCAGCGGCAGCCCTACGAGGGGCCGGCCCCGGGGCGTAGGCGGCGCGGTTTCTATCGTTCCTGTCAAGGAAAAAGGGTTTAGGCGCCTACCAACTCGCCGTAGTTCTCCGCTGACAGCAGAGCATCTAACTCAGCAGGATTGGCTATCGACATCTTTACCATCCAGCCGTCGCCGTAAGGATCAGAATTTACGGTTTCGGGGCTGCCGTCGAGGTGACTGTTTATCTCCAGCACGGTGCCGGTAATGGGGCTAAACAGATCGGAAACTGTCTTTACGGCTTCTACCGTACCGAACACGTCGTTCTGGGCAACTTCCTTATCGAGCGTGTCAATGTCCACGTAGACGATGTCGCCGAGTTCTTTCTGGGCGTGGTCGGTGATGCCGATGTAGGCAACGTCACCTTCGACGCGAATCCATTCGTGCTCTTTCGTGTACTTGAGGTTAGCGGGCAGATTCATAGGAATGCGGGGGTTGGGAAGAGGAAGATGAGCCGGGCGTGGGCGCGGCAGCCCAAAAGTAAACGTTTCTGGGTGGAGGTAGCGAATTTCTCCTCATTGTCATTGAACAATCGGAGATTCGCTACTTCCACCCAGAAACGTTGAGTTTACTGCCCTAAGCTATAGCGCAGCTGCAAACCGCCTTCCGTGGTCGAGTTTTTGAACGAGTTCTGCACGCGCGGGTCCGTAACAGTGCGCGAGAAGAAGAATTGCAGGTTCAGGCGCTGGTTCAGCACGTAGTCGATAGTGGGCCGGAGCTGCATCTGGCGCGTGCCATTAGTAGTTAAACCGCGGGCCGTCCCGACAAAAGAATCAGCTCCGGTAGCGTTGTTGGGATCTACTACATCCTCGATGGTCCGCTGAATAGTGGTATTGTCGCGGATGCTCAGGTCGAGGCGGGCGGTTAGCTCGTTGCGCAGCACTTTCTGCTCGCCGCCCACGCGGAAGGGCAGCTTGAAGCGGTTGGTAGCGTAACCGAAGCCTATCACCAGCTCCTGAGTGTGTAGCTCTGTTACTTGTGCGTTGGTGGTATTTAGGGCCACAGCCCGCTCGGTGCGTAGCTCCACGCGGCCCGTAATTTTCTCCAAGGTTTGGAAGTTCACGCCAATCAGCGGCGACAGGCGTTCCGCGATGCTTACCTGCCCGATAACGTAGTACGGAATGTATTGTCCAGACTCGTTGGTGATGGTGCTCAACTCTGCTGGCTCCTCTCCATACAAAGTGGAAGTGGAATAACCTGCAACATTATACACGGAAGAGTAAGCGTGCGTGAGCGAAATAGAGCGGAAGTAGCGCTTGACGAAAGGAACTTCTGCCAACCCATTGTAATCGATACGCCAGTTGGGAATTGGAATTAAGCTAAGCGGATTGATTTTGCTCTTCTTGGCTTCGTACCCATCTGACGATTTACCACGGTAAGCATCTAAGAAAGCTGGAATTAGCACTTCTTGGGAGTTGTAGCCATAAAATCCTCCCGCATCTGAATTCGCTGCCTGCAAGCGTTCCTGTACAATTCCCCTATTTTTCACAAATTGTTCGAACGCCTTCGACGTTTCCCCACGGTTCGAACGGTCACCGAACAGGGTCTGAATGGTGATGATGGAAGTGCTGAATGACCCGGAGCCCAACAATGGGCTCAGAGCCAGACTATCGGGATTATTGGGATAGGGCAGTAAAGTTGCTTCATCTACCTGGCGACGCTTGAAAACTTCCCGATTACGCACTTCCTGGCGGCGAGCTTCCAGCTGAATATTGAAGTCGCGGAAAGGCTCCAAAGCTGTGCGTAGCGTTAAGTTTTCAGTGAACAGTGAGCTAAGCGGCGTGTTGAGGTACTGGCTTTGATCAGTGTACCAACCACGCGAAGCGGCCCGATCGTACAGTTCGTTGAGTCCGTACTGCTTGCCCAGCAGGAAGGGTACGCCGGGCGCATCCCAGCTGCTGTTGAGGCCGAAGAACCTAGTGCCCGGCAAGTAGCCTGGCAACAGCGTGCCATTGGAACGGGTGTAAGTGAAGTTAAGCGAGCGGGCCGTCATCAGAGAACGAAGTACTGCTTTCAGGAAGCGTAGTTCCGGGCCTTTGGCGGTGTCAGCGGCAGCTTTATCGGGGGCATTCTTGTCGGTATTTTCAACGCGGTCCAGCGCGCGTCCCAACGGGCTAGGACCAGCGGCTTTGGAGGCTTGGCCGGGTGGCGGAGCATTGTTGATGATGTTGAGGAAGCGCACCTTGTTATAGAGCTTCACCAGATCAATCTTGCCATTGGCCGTCAACTCACCATTGTTCTCGATGGTGTTGCCCAGGTTCAGCCGTGTCGTAGCCGTATCAGCAGGATCAGCAGGCTTCAAAGGTGCCCGCAGCGCCGTGGACGCGGCTTGCCAGGTGTAGTTGGCGGCGTAGCGCGTATCAGCCGAGAGCCAGTCCGTGAGCGGGAACTTGTCGAGGGGCAGACGGTAGGTTAGGGCAACCGTTTGGTTGAAGTTGGTGGTACGCCCGCCACGGCGGAACAGGTTTTCGCGCAACTGCGCGCGGTTCCTGCGGGCTTCATCAGAGTCGCCAATAGTACGGCCTTGGCCTTCGTCAACCGAAGCGCGGTTGTTAGCCGTGTAATCCAAGGTTAGGACTTTTGTTAAGGCCCATTGTAGATCGTAGATACGGTTGAAGAAGAACGACTTCTGGAAAACGCCGGGAATATCTTCGGCGCTAGGCAGGGTGCCTGGCTGCAGCACCCGCTGTAAGAACCGCTCGTTGTAGCGGCGGTCAATGTCGGCCCGGAAAGAGAAGCGGGAAGGCAGCGGGGTGAAGTTTATTTCCTGGAAAATCTTGAGATAGGGGTTGTCTAGTCCCTTCACTTTGGCCAGCGGCGTGTAGTTTTTAGGCGTGGCTTGGTAGATGTAGGCCAGTGCCCCGGTGTAGGTGCGCGTGTAGTCGCGGTCGGTGCGGATGTCGGTGTGGGTGCGCTCCGTGATGGAATAGCTCACGGCAAAGTTCTCGACGTCGTAGGGCTTCGGCTTCTTCTCGGTATTGGTGCGCTCCTTCCGCACGTTCAGCACCGAGATGCTGCGGCTGGTGGTCTGGTCGATGACTTCCTTGCGGTAGTCAGCTTTCTGTCCTTCGTCCGCGAACTTGCGCAACGACTGCTCCAGCTTTGTATCGGGGTCGAGCGGGTCGTATTCGGGCGAGCGGGTTTCGCGGCCCGCCTGCACCAGCACCGGCACGCGCAGACCCAGCTTTTCGGGGAAGAACTTGTCGGCCGATATCGTGGCGTTGACGTCGCCGCGGGTAACCTCTTCGAGGGAGCGTTGCTGAAGCTTGTCTTGCAGCCCGCCGAAACCCACCGACGTGTAGCTGCCCGTGGCCGTGATATTGGCCAGGTCGGCGAGCTTGGTGTTGAAGCGGGCGGTAGCAGCCCAGCCATTTTCCTTGTCGAAATCAAATACCCGGAACTCATCGGCCCACAAACAGAACGATTTGGTGGCGCGGTCATCAGAGGGGTTGAAAACGCCGATCATGGCACCTTGCACGGCGCTCAGGTCCGGGTTGCCGTACACCGTAATGCTGCTGCCGTCGGGGAAGGTTTTGGTATAACCGCCGTTTATCGGAATGTTCGCCAAGTTACGCTCGGCTTTCACATCAATGAACTGCTGCAACGACAGCTGAATCTGGTTTTGAGCCGGCCAGATTTCCCCTTCCGTAGTGGCCGTTTTGGGCGTGATGACCAGCGGCAGGCGGTACTCGTAGTAGTTCTGGTTGTAGTCGGTGCCGAGGCGGATAAAAGCTTGCACCTGGCCGTCACGCAGATTTTCGTCCTCGCTTTCGGCGTGCAGGAACAGGCGCAGCTGCTTGTAGCGAAGCAGACTCAGGTTGATGTTTTTATAAGCAGCCTGTCCAAAACCATCCTCTAATTGGTCCACGCACAGGCGCAGGCTTTGCTCGTTCTGCTCCCGGTTAACGGTGCTGGAGCCGTATTCCTTGTCGCGCTTGATGTTGGGCGGCAGCACGTACGGAATAGCGCCTTTGCCCCCAGCCACCGCCGGTCCGTTTTCTTCGAGGCTAACGGTGCTGATGGTGAAGGAGCGTGCAACATCGCCACATCTGACACACGGCCGGTTTGGCTCCGAAATCGGAGTCAGGTAGCGGCGCCACTGGTTGGCAACGAATTGCGGTTGTGCGAGGCGCAGTACCACCGGTTCTTCCCAGCCAGTAAGGTACATGCGCAGGAAGCGAATAGACTTGAAGCCGAACGGCTGGTTGTCAGGGCTGCGGACGTTGTTGTAGCTCCGAATCGGAATACGGAACTGGTACCACGACACTTGCTCGCCCTTGATACTATTCGTGATTTTGTCGATGATGAAGTTGCTGCCAACAACCAATTCACCGGGGTTGGGGGACAAGTTGAGTTCGTACTCGTAGTAGCGTTCCGTTTCGCTGATAACGTTGTCGCGGTTGAGGTCCTCCTTGTCGGGGAAAGCAGTGGAAGAAAGCTGGCTGTTCTCCCGTGAGTTGTTCTCCAGACCGTTGTACTGCTTGTAGCGGCCGAGTATCCCAATGTTTTCCTGATCGTAGAACGGGTCGAGGTGGTGGCGGAAGTTGTCGCCGGAGGGGTCGTCATAGGCGACGTTAAAGAAAGCCGCTTCTTCAGTATCGTTCAGGCCGTCGAGGCCCACGTCTTGCCGGGCTCTCCCACCGGGCGCGTTGCTAAAAGCATCGGTGAGGAACTGCTGGCGTGCAACGCGGCCCCAGGCAGTAACACGAGTGGCTCTGGTTGTGTCGTCCACTGGTAAACCGTTTTCAAACTCGTACTGGTTGTTGTCACGCAGCACATCTTCGCTCACGTTGCCCAAGTTGATGACGAGGCGGCCACCTTTCGTGTTGTTGGTCTCCGGGTTTACTCCATCTCTTATTTTACCCCTTTCACCCTGGATGAACGGGTCCATCATCCAGAACTCCAGGTATTCAACGTTGGCGTTGTCGAAGTCGGTGTCGAAGCTGATTTCACGCGAAATAGCGCCGAAGTTCTGCACCGCCTCAGCTGGTGTAAACCGACCATTACTGGCAGCAGCAACTGGGTTGTAATTATACGGGCCGCGCTCCGTGGGATAGTACGCAAGATCGAGCGTGTACTCGAAGCCGTTGCCAGAAGCCCCCACGTCGCGGTTGGGAAATATCTCTGTCCGCTCGATGCCGCGCGTATAATGGTTTTCTAGGTCGGCGACGCCAATATTGCTGGGTCGGTTGGGACCATCCGTATAGTAGGTTTGGTCGACGGTGTACCACGCTAATTTAGCCCGGCGATAGGCGGAGGTGACGTCGTTGTTGGCGTACTCAGGAAACACGCTTGGGGTGGAGCCCAGGCGCCAAGCAACTGCTGAGTTGGTGCCACCTAAAGTATAAGGCGTGCGGGCGTTTTCGAAGTCGTCGAGGTAAGAAACGCCATTCTCGCCGTTGCCCAGTTTCGACTTACCAGGTAGTAGCTGCGCAAATTCCCCACTGAAAGCCACGGAAGAAGGCTCCTTAGTCGAAATCAAGGGCAGCATGTCCAGGTACTTAGTGAGGGCCCGGGAGTCGCGGCGCATGTTCACGTCGAAACCGTAGAGGGTATTGTTGCCGGGCTCGTCGCCGATATTGACGCGGTTGATGCCGGGCGCCTGGTTTTCGCGCAGGTGAAGCACGGTAGCTCCGAAATTCACGTCTTGGTTGAGCCGGTAGTCGAAGCGGGCCCCGAGCAGCTTGCGGGGCTGCACCTGCACCAAGGCATTTTTCTCGAACTCAATTCGCAGCTCATTGGCCGAGTTGAGGTAGGCCGGGTTCAGGATTTTCACCTTGGCCTGGTCGTAGAACACTTGGTAGTCGCGGCCTTCTTCGAGCAGCACGGAGCCGGCCCGTACCCGTACGGAACCCTGCGCAATGCCAAGGCCAGGCAACGTAATCTCGTCGGTAGCAGTGGCCTGGAAACGTCCGCGCAGGAAGAACTTGTCTTTCTCGGTGCGCTGCTGCGCATCGCTCTGCACCTGGCGGTATAGTTCCTGGTAGACATATTTGGCCGCCCGCACTCGCTCAGCCGCTGGGTCGGAGCCTGGGGTTACGCCCGTGGTGTCGAACTGGGCCCGCAAGTAGCTGCCAAAAGGCTCAACTTCCGGGAAAATCACCTTACCCAATTCCGGGTCGATGGTGATGCCAGGCAAGAAGTCGAAGTTGCCGTCGGCGTTTCGGTCGTTGTTGGGGTTTACGTTGTCGAGGTTGAATACCTCAATCAGTGGGCGGTTCTCAATCTTGATACCTTCTTTCAGCGAAATCAAGTCTACCCCCGTCTCGTCGTCTTTGTAGATGATTTGTAACTGAAAATTGTCCCGGTTGAGCTGCGAGGCATTCAGCGGGTAAATGTTCTTCATCATCAGGTCCCAGGTCGGCAAGTTCCGGGTTTGCAGATTCGGATTATTGGGATTCTGCGCGGGGTCGGCTATGCCTACGCCGGGGTTGGTGGCCCGGAGCATTTTCAGGAAAATCACCTCTTCCTGGCCCCGCGTACCGTAGTCGTTGGTTATCTCGCCTACTTTGTAGGTCTTGCCATTGTAGAGATACTCGTAGCTCACGCCGAGCACCTGCTCGGGCAGCAATTGCGTGTTGAGCGAAAGGTAGCCCAGCTGGGCATTGTAAGTATACTCGCGCGTGTCGAGCTTGCGAGCCCGCACGTGCTCGAAATCCACGTTCTTAGCGAGTGGCTGGCCGGCCACGTTGCCACCGCTCAAATAATCGTCAACTGTTCGCTCGCCACGGGCAGTAGGATTGTTGGTCAGCAGCAGACTTAGTTGGTTGCCGGCGTTGTTAGCGGGAGTATTTGTTAATGCACCAGGGTTTACCAACAACCTTTGCCGATACACCCGGTTGGGCTCAGCCAAGTCCATGAGGGTTACTACATTGCGCAGATTGTCGCTCTGGCGGTTGTCGTTGGTAATGTACACCTCCAGGTTCCGAATTTCGATGCCGCTCTGCACGGTGGGCAGGTTGCGCAGCGCTTGGTCGTACCGGTCGCGGAAGAACTGACTCAAGAAGAAGTGCCGGTCACGCTCGTACTGGCTGGCTTTGAGTTCGAAGGGCCGGCTTTGGCCACCGTTCTGCACGCGTACTTCGTCGGCTTGGCCGCGTAGCGTACTGGCTACCGCCGTCACGCTCATGCGCCCGAATTGCAGCTGCGTCTTCACCCCAAACAGGTTTTGTCCGCCTGTGATGAGCGAGTTGTTGAGCGGTAGGCTCACGTTGCCTAGCTCCACCTTCCGGATAATATCGGTGTCGAAGCCCGTGTAATCGAGCTTCATATTGTTCTCGAAATCGAAGGCCGCTTTGGTGTCGTAGTTGAAGTTGAGTTTCAGCTTCTCCCCTATCTGCCCGGTCAGGTTCAGGTTCAGGTTTTGCTCGTACTGAAAGTCGCCGATGCGCTGCTGGCGGAGGGTGAGCGTGGGGTTTTGGTTGCGGTTGAAGCGCGCGCCCATGCGCAGCGTCACGGAACCAGCCGGCCGGATGTCCACGTACGAGCCGCCGAAAATGCGGTCGGCAATGGGGCCGAGGTAGATTTTGGGAATGAGGCGGCGCGTCACGGCCGTAGCGGAATCGCCAACTACCCCGCCGGCCGAACGATTTCGAAAGTAGTCTCGTACAGCCTTTTGTTGTTGCCAGCGGGAGTACTCCTCGAACGAGACGCGGCTAGGGTCCCGGAAATCCAGTTCTCCTACCCGCTCTTCCACGTCGAAGTACTGCAAGCTGTCGTCGGGCGTCACGGATTGCTGCACGTTGCCGGGCAAATCCAGAATGAGCGGCGAGCGGCGGCGCTGGGGCGAAAACGGCGTACCCGCCCGGTCTTCGGGGTCTACCTTGGGACGGCGGCTGGAGCGGTAGCGGCTGGTGTCGGGCAGCACCACGCGGGGCGTGTCGGGCGCGGGCATGAGCCAGGGCTGAACGGCGATACGCTGCCCGGCGAGTGGTAGCCAGGCCCAGAGTTGCTGCAAGTCGAAGGCGGAAGTCCCGGCCGGTTCGGCCTGTGACCACCACGCGGCGAGCAACGACGCGACAACAACAACGGAGACGGTGAGGTACTTCTTACCGGAGTTCAAGTGCTACAAATAAAAAAGGATGCGAGCGGCGTTGGATGCTAACTAGACTTAAGAGCAAATTTAATCAATTCCTCTACGCTCAAGTCGTTGCCGTGGCGCTGCTGGATTTGGTCAAGATTCTTTTCGGCGGCGGCGCGGGCGAAGCCCAACGTCACTAAAGCCGACAACGCTTCACTGCGATTAGTATTGTGTGCCCGAGCCAACGGAACGGTATCTACACCCGCTTTAGCTAACAATTCATCTTTGCGCAGCCGGTCGCGCAGGTCGAGAATAACGCGCTGGGCAGTCTTTGGGCCTACTCCTTTAATGCTCTGGATGGAGCGAACATCTTCGTTGATAATAGCCTGCCGGATTTCGCCCACGCTCATGCTGCTCACCATCACGATGCCCGTGCCGGGGCCGATGCCCGACACCGAAATCAGGTGCAGAAACAGCGCCCGCTCGTTGGGGTCGAGGAAACCGTAGAGCGTGTGCGCGTCTTCCTTGATGTGCTGAAACGTGTAGAGCTTGGCTTTCTCGCCTTCGGCGGGCAGCTTGCTGAAAGTGGTGAGTGAGATGCGCACTTCGTAGCCCACGCCATTCACGTCCAGAATGGCCTGGGCGTGGTCTTTATAGGCGAGCTTTCCGTCGATGTAGGCAATCATGGTGGAAATTTAGAGTGGTAAAAGCTGGAGAAGAAGGCCCACTTCGGGCCGTGGGAAGGCAACAACGGCGGCTCCGTTTTCTATCCCAAAAATACTGGCATTCTCAGCTAAATGAATTGGAATTACTGCCGCTTCAATCGGCCGATGTCTTGCGTCCAGACTGGTTGGTTAAGGTTGTGCCGCAGCACATTCGCCGTAATTCAGAATTCATAATTTCTAATTTAGCATTACCAAATGGCGCGACTTGCGACCGGTCAGCCCGCGAAGAAGCGGGCAGACCAGGGCGGACTACAGATTCCGGCTATCCTGCTGCGCATCGACGACGGCAATGGCGGCGATGTTGATGATTTCACGGACGGAAGCGCCGAGCTGGAGAATGTGGACGGGCTTGCGCATGCCCATGAGTACTGGTCCAATTACTTCGGCGCCGCCGATTTCCTGGAGCACTTTGTAGGCAATGTTGCCGCTGATGACGTTGGGGAAAATGAGGGTGTTGGCCCCGCCTTTGTCGGCCAGCTCGGAGAAGGGATAATGCTCGCGCAGCAGTTCGGGGCTGAGGGCGGTGTTGGCCTGCATTTCGCCATCCAGGATGAGGTCGGGGTAGCGCTGCTTGGCTAGCTCGGTGGCGCGGCGGGCTTTATCGGGCAGCTCGCCGGGGTTGGAGCCGAAATTGGAGTAGCTGATTACCGCCACGCGCGGTTCGGCGTCGAAGAAGCGTACCGCATCGGACGTCAGGCCAATGATGTCCACCATTTCCTCGGCCGTGGGGTCGATGTTGACGGTGGTATCGGCGAAGAAGAACGGGCCTTTCTTGTGCTGAATGATGTACATGGACGCCACGCGCTTCACCCCTTCTTTCACCCCAATCACCTGCAACGGGGGCAAAATGCTCTTGCCATAGTCTTTGCTGAGGCCGGTGATAAAGGCATCGGCCTCGCCGGTTTCCAGCATCATGCTGCCAAAGTAGTTCCGCTCGCGCAGCAGGCGGCGACCTTCGTAGAGTGTAATGCCCCGGCGCTGGCGCTTTTGGTAGAGCAAGTTGGCATACTCCTCGCGCTTGGCTTCTTCCTGTAGAATATCAATGATCTGGCAGCCGGCTAGGTCGAGGTTGTTTTCGGCGGCGAGGCGGGCAATTTTGTTGCGGTTGCCGAGCAGGATGGGCAGCGCAATGCCTTCGTCGTGCAGGATCTGGGCGGCTTTGAGGATTTTGTAGGTGTCGCCTTCCGCAAATACGACGCGCTTGGGATTAGCCCGAGCGGCCGATGTCATGCGGTTCATGAGCTTCTGGTTTACGCCGAGGCGGCCGCGCAGCTCATCTTCGTAAGCGGCCCAGTCGGTGATGTCGCGGCGGGCAGAGCCGCTTTCCATAGCGGCCTTGGCTACGGCCGGACTCACGGTGGTGATGAGGCGCGGGTCGAGGGGCTTGGGAATGAGGTAGGTGCGCCCGAAGCTGAGCGTATTGTCGCCGTAGGCCCGGTTCACCATGTCGGGCACGGGCTCTTTGGCGAGCTGCGAGAGGGCGTGCACGGCGGCCAGCTTCATGGCTTCGTTGATTTCCGTGGCCCGCACGTCCAGCGCGCCCCGGAAAATGTAGGGAAAGCCCAGCACGTTGTTCACCTGGTTGGGGTGGTCGGAGCGGCCGGTAGCCATGATGATGTCGGGCCGGGTGGCCATGGCCAACTGGTAGCTGATTTCGGGGTTGGGGTTGGCCAGCGCGAAGACGATGGGGTTGTCGGCCATCTTGAGCAGCAGCCCGGCCGGCAGCACATTGGCCGCCGATAGGCCCAGGAATACATCGGCACCTTCCAGCGCTTCGTCGAGCGTGCTGATGGGGCGGTGGGTGGCGAAGTGCATTTGCAGCGGCGCCAGGTCGGTGCGCTGCGGGTTGATGATGCCGTCTTTGTCGAACACCACTACGTTTTCGAGCTTCAGGCCCAGCGCCAGGTAGAGACGCAGGCAGGAAATGGCTGCGGCTCCCGCACCGCTCACCACCAGCTTGATGTCTTCGATGCGTTTGCCTACCACTTCGAGACCATTGAGCAGCGCCGCCGACGAAATGATGGCCGTACCGTGCTGGTCGTCGTGCATGAGCGGAATGTTCATCTTCTCGCGCAGCTCGGTTTCGATGCGGAAGCACTCCGGGGCCTTGATGTCTTCGAGGTTAATGCCGCCGAAAGTGGGCTCCAGCGCCTTCACGATGCGGATGAACTCGTCGGGGTCGGTGGCATCAATCTCGATGTCGAAACAGTCGATGCCGGCGAACTTCTTAAACAGTACGCCCTTGCCTTCCATCACCGGCTTGCTGGCTTCGGGGCCGATGTTGCCCAGGCCCAGCACGGCGGTACCGTTGCTGATAACGGCCACCAGGTTGCCCTTGGCGGTGTACTTATAGACGTCGTCTTTGTTGGCGGCAATGGCCAGACAGGGTTCGGCTACACCGGGGGAATAGGCCAGCGCCAGGTCCAGCTGGGTGCTGACGGGCTTGGTGGGCACCACCTCTATTTTGCCGGCGGGATTTTGTTCGTGGTAGTCGAGGGCGTCCTGTTTGTTTATTTTCAGCATGAGTCAGATTCCGGGGTGAGAAGCCGCCGCCGAGGCTACGGCTCAGGCAAGTTGGGGTGAAATCAGCCGGAATCAAAGTTTAGGAGGTATGCCGAACACAGAAAAGCGCCCCGTACCGTGGCTGGTCGGGGCGCCTGAAGCAGTAAATACTGAGCTGTTTCAGTGAACCGCCACGCACAGTCAGACGGGCGGGATTGAAGCTCGGGTAACGCAGAAATCCGTTTCGCGCACGAGCGAAGCGAGTATCCGGTACCGCGCCAGCCGGGCAGAGTAGCGCGAAGCTCCGGCTTCGCGTATCGTTGAACGAAAGTCGTTGCCGCCTCATGCGAGTCGTTCAACCTCAGCAACGATGCGCGAAGCTGGAGCTTCGCGCTACAGGCTGCACGGCGCGGTGCCGGATACTCGCTGTGCTCGTGCGCGAAACGGATTTTCGCGCTACGGGCCGCCACTTACTTCAGGGGCACTTCCGTGAACGTGCCGGACACGCGCAGGTCGCCGGGGCGGCGGCTATCGGTGGTGGAACCGTCGGCCTGGAAAACGAAAGGGTCCTTGGTGTTGGGGGCGGTGCAGGTGTAGCTGCCGCTGATGAGGTTGCGGCGGGCGTCGTAGCTCGTGATGGTGAAGGAGCCTTCGAGGCGGTTGGAGTTGCTGTGCACTCGGTTGCTGCGGCTGTCGGCAGTTCCGGTCCGCTGGTAGCTCACCTGTACGTCGCCCTGACCAGGGTCGGGCTGGGAAGCCAGCGTGTAGGTGCCGATTAAGCCGGGCTGCTGGCGGCTTTTGGGCAATACGAACTCTATTTGGTCGGTGGCGCCGAGGCCGGGCAGGTTGTTAGTGAATTTCACCGTGAGCCGGTCGGTGAGAAGCTGGCCGGCGGGCTTGTCGGCCAGGTAGTTGATACCGCGGCTTTCATCGGGGCTGTAGTAGCGGAAGACTAGATTGAGCGAGGCTTCCTGCACGGGCGCCGTAGCGGCGGGCTGCGGCGAGTCGTTGTCTTTCTGGCAAGCGGTGATGCCGAGTGTGAGGGCAGTAAGGGCGAGGAGTAGGTTCTTCAACATAAGAGATACAAGCTGGGCTATGGCCGCCTTCCAGTTTTCATGCCAGAATAGCTGGTGGTAAAGTCTCTGCTGGCTTCTGTTGGGCTCTTTCTGCTTTCTTACAGACAGTTAGAGCAGGCAGGGGAAAGCCACTGGCCCGGCGGCGAGTAGCACATGGCGGTGCGGGCGGTGAGGCGGCTATTTGCGCCGCCTCTTGCTTCGCTCAGCTCCGTTTGACTGGTCCTGAACCATACGAAGACGGCAGCAGGAGCGGTTTTTCATCTTCTCCGTTTCGTACAGCTCTCGACTATATAGCTGCGCTGGAAAGTGAAGCAAGGAAAAGCCAGGCACAATGGACGCACCCCGAAGGCAGGCCGAAAGCATCGGTGCGGGAATGTGCAAAGTTGGCCTGGACTTGAACTGGGCATGGCGCAACGAATTCCCATGCGCCGGGGCATACGTACGCTATTTGGATGCTCGCTGCTGGCTGTGGAATCGGTTTCCGTGCTACGCTTGGTTGCCGTAGGTTTGTAAGGAATCTTTGCCAGGGGCGACGGACTGAAGTCCGTGCCACGCCACGGGGGTGGCTATTTAAAAGTTTTTACGCGTTGCTTATGCCTGACCCTATCACCTTTGAAGCGTATCTGGAATCAGGCACACCCAATTTTATACCCACCCAAATAGTGATAGTCCCACCCTTGGTGGTGGAGGCGTTAGGTGGCAAGGCGACGAAGCGGGTGGAAGGCACGTGTAATGGCCATCCGGTGCGGCTAGGGCTGTTACCGCTGCCGGGCGGCGGGCGTTACCTCATGCTCAACAAGGATTTGTGCCGCACCGCGGGCGTGCAGCCCGGCCAGCACATCACCTTCACGCTAGCCCCCGACCCGGAACCGGACCGGGTGGACCTACCCGACGAGTTGGCCGAAGCACTAGCGGCCTGGCCCGAAGCGGAAGTTGGCTTCAAGGCTTACTCACTCAGCCACCGGCGGGCAATGGCGCAGCACGTAGGCACGGCCAAGCAAGCCGAAACCCGCGCCCGCCGGGCCGTGGAACTGGCGGAAAGACTGGCCCGCGGGTCCCATCCCTTTCGAAAATAACCCAGTCGTTGCTTCCGGCTACAAGCGAATACCGAAGGCTAGCGGCTCTATAAGTAGCTCGTTGGTATAGGTGTTCACCACCACCCGCACCCCAGCTTCGAATGGCGTGCGTAGGCGCAACACATTGAACAGCACCGACGCATCGAGGCCAGCGTTACGGTAGTTGCCGGAGCCGGATATGCCTACGCTACGGCCCCAGGCTAGATCAAGAAACCCGGTGGCCCGCAGGCGCTGCACGTACAGCAGCCGGCCCAGCGACCAGTGCGGAAATGCCAGCGGTAGGTTGTAATCGAGGGAAGCGGTGCTGAGCCGGTCGAAGCTTACATAACTCTCGCTCCGCGGAAACGACACCGCCGCCGCAAATTGATACTGGCGCTGCTGCTGCCACTGGTAACCACCCCGCAGGCGCAGGGCGTGGTGTTTGCCTAAGCCCGGCAGAAATACGCTGCCTTGCGCCGCCCATTGCCGGGCGTCGAGCCCAGTTCCGAACGGCGTGAGGCGCGAAGTGAGCAGCACCGAACCACCCCATCGCGGGGCCACGTCACGGGCGCTTTGCTTGAGCTGGCGTACGAAGCTAAGCGTGGTTTGTACGGCGTGCACCGGATTGTTGGGGCCAGGCTCGGAGGGGGAGCGTATGGGCAAGTCGTAGTCGCTCACGCGCTCGTGCAGGTAGTAGCTGCTCAGGGTGAGAGCTGAAAGGTATTTGGAGCGGGTAAGGGTGAGCGGCAGGCGCAGGCCGGTGGTGAAACGAGTGTAGCGCCACTGGTCACGGCGGAGGCTGTCGAGGGGCTGGTCACGCTTACGGTCGATGTAACGCGCCACGTTGCGGCCGCCGTAGCGGATTTCAGCATCGAACACCGGGTACTGGCCTTGGTAGCTGAGGCCGCCCAGCACCGCGCCGGTGCGCTCGTTTTGGTCGTAGCTGACGCCAACAATACCCTGGGTGGTGCTCAGCACGTCCTGCGACCGAACGCCTAGAATTACATTGTTACCATCTGGGCTTTGCACCGCGCCCCAACTGAAAACGTTGAAGGCGTGGCGGAATACTGAGTACGGGCGGACCGCATACTTGGCGACGGAGTCGGAGCGGGAGGAAATGCCGAGTAGGGGCACCACAGTCTCCGCACCCGGCTCACGAGCCGCGAGCTTATCTGCGTACGGGTCGGCGGGTTGGGCGGAAACGGCCATTGGCACCGGCCGCCACTTGGCTGGGTCCAGCGGCATTTCCACTACTCGCGCACCGTTGGCCCGGAAATCGTGGAAAGCCAGGTGTTGGCCATCCGGTGAAACAGCGGCCTGATAGGCCCCTAGCGGCCGGGAAGTCACTTGAAACGTTTGCCCGGTTTGCATATGCACGGCGTACACATTATCGATGCCCGACTGCGGCGAGTTGTATAGCACGTAGTCGCCCCAAGGCTGCGGGTTAGTCAGGTTCACATTGGCTACGGGCAGCAACGGCCGCCCTACGCCGGTAGCGGGGTCGATTACTTCGATAGTTTTGCCGGCCGGTTTGAGCGAAACGGCCACGATGCGCTGCCCGCCGGGAGTCCAGCGGGGCTGTAGATACAGGTCGTTTTGAGGGTTGGGCAGCGTTTGGAGTACGGCCCCAGTACCTGCATCGAGGATGTGGAGGGCATGGTGGTAGGCCGTATCGGTTTCTACGGCTACCAGCCGGCTGCCATCGGGCGAAAGAGCGGCGGCGGTGTAGCGGTGATGGCGGCCCAGGCGCGCGATACGGCCGGTTTTTAGGTTCAATACCCGCAACTCCGAGTAAATGCGCTGGCGCCAGCGGGCATCGGGTTGCTGCTCCGGCCAGACGGCTTTGCCACCGTTCACGCTCAGCAGTTCAGGCACGTTCAGCAGACCTGGTACGTAGACCTTGCGCTCCGAGCCGCGGCGGCCAAGCAACACGAGCCGCGCGATGTCGCCGAGGCCGCTTTTCAGAGCCAGTACCGTGCTGTCGTTTACGTATTGCGGGTACTGATATTCGGTGAACACCTTGCCGCGGTACTGGCCGGCTAGCTCCTGGGCTTCGGTTAGGGTGAGCTGTTTTTGCTCGGTGCGCCACGTAGAATCCAGCTCGTGCATGGTGCGCTGATAGAGCTGCTCCACGCGCAGGCCGGTGGTGCGGCGGATGCCGTTGGAAAACGAAAACGGGTAGAACGGAAACCGGTAGTAACGGTCCAGCGCCCGGTCCCAGATGTCAGCGCCGTAGTGGGTTTTGGCGTAGGAAGTGAGATAGTAGCCGAGCACGTACCAGTTGGGCACCTGGTCGCGCAAAGAACCGTTCGTGGCTTTTTGGTAATTGTAGACGCGGCCGGCGAGCAGGTTGGCCCGCAGGCCTACCCCAAACTCCGGAATCCGGCCCCGGCCGCTGCGCGTGAGGGCCGTTTCGGTGCCCACGGCATCTCCCTCAAAAAACCACTGCGGCACCCCTACAGCCGCTACGCCCAATGCTCCATCGCCGAGTAGCGGACCGAGCAGCCGGCCGATGCCCTGCCGTCCTTTTTCGAACTGCCCTACGTGCCGGTACTCGTGCACGACCAACCCATCAAGCCAATCGACGGTGCCCAAACCCTGGCCTTGCTGAGGCGTGATGAAAAATTCGGCGTGGCGCGGCAGAAACGTCACGAAGCCATTGCTGACGCTGGTGCGGGTCTGCATCACCACAGAAATAGGCCGCGGACTGATGCCGAGCGTGGCGGCGCCGGGCCCATGTACCTGCTCCAGCCGTTGGGCCGTACGTTGCGCCGCCGTTTCCAAGCCCTGCGGATACAGCACCCGAAAATGCGGCGTGCGCACTTCCTGCCAGCGCAACGCGGGTGGATTTTGGTCGAGGATGGGCAGACTTTGGGCGTGGCCGCTAAGCAGTGAGGCCACCCCCGCGGCAGCAGAAAGCAAGAATTTGCGCATGGAACAGCAACTGGGCAGGGCGCAAGAAACCCAGTCGGCACCGAAAAGCCAAGCCTGACTTGGTCCGGCTACAACGTTACTTCAGCAGGACGATACTGATTACCTGGGGGCCGTTCACTACAACCTTGCAGTCGTTGAAACTGGGTGGCGCAAACTTGGGGCGCACATTGTTGGAGAAGGCGTACGGTTCCGTGGGGATGCCCACCATATTCTTATCCAGCTTGTCGTTGTTGTTCATGTCCTGCGTGATAACCACGGCCCATTCACCGTTGGGCAGGTCGACGGGCAGCGTGACTTGACGCTGGCCGCTGGGCTGCACTACTTTTCGGAAGGCATAGCCCCCAGATTTGAGAAACGTAGCGTGCTGATTGTAGAAATAAAGCTTCACCACCGATTGCGTGGAAGCCAGCCCGGATACCACAACCTTGACGGAAGACGTTGCGGGGGTTTCGGCTTCGACTGGTGCCAGAGCGAACCAGCTGCTAACTACCAGGAGGGATACACGCGTCAGAATTTTCATAGGTGAGCAATGAGCCGCAAGTTGAGATGCCAGACCAACACCGCGCTATTCCGAAAAAGTGCCACGCGCTTAAGAAATCCTAAAACGCTTCAGCTTACCTGGAAAGCCAGTTTTCAGCTTGAAAAATACGCATTGGCCGGCGGGTGTGTTATGGAAGAGCTGAGACATGAGCCAGCCGAGTTGGTATCATGAGACCAGTCGAACAGTAAATAGCGTGTACTATGTTGTTTGCTTCGTGGCATATGGTTTGACGGGAGCAACTTCCGAGGTGCCGACTGCATCTGTTGCGGCATCATTTGCTTTTTCTTTGCTGCTACCGTCTATGTCTCGATTTTTCCCCGCCTTCCTGCTTTCCTTGGGTCTGCTGACTACCACTTCCTGCGCCCGCCAAACCTATTCTGCTAAGACCATCGATGCGCCGGCTCTCACGGCCCACCACACCGTGGCCATTATGCCCTTTGATGTGGAGCAGGACCGATTGCGCCTGCGCGATATCCGCTATGCCGGAACCAGCATCGGCGCCGAAGACGTGGCCCAGCGGCAGCAGCAATGGACGGCGCAGCAGCAACTAGAGCGGCGCAACCTCGGCTACGAGCTGCAACGGCAGCTCCAGCTTCAATTGCAGGCCCAGCAGCCTAGCCCCGGCTATACGGTGCAGTTTCAGGACGTGAGCGAAACGAACAAGCTGCTGCTGCAAGCCGGCATCACCTACGAAAACCTGCTCGACCACAGCATGGAAGAGCTGCAAAAAGCCCTGGGAGTTGATGCCGTGCTGTCGGGCCAGACGCTGCTCTACCAGCCCATGCCCAACGGCCTGAACTTGGCGGCGCGCATGCTGATTAACGAAGGACTCCCGGCCAATATGCCTTCCAATACGGCCACCACCAACCTTACGCTCCACGACTGCCGCAACGGCCGCCTCGCCTGGCGCTTCGACTACGAGCGGGCGGGCAGTTCCTCGCTCAAGCCCGAGCGCCTGAGTAAAGATTTGGTGCGCGCCGCCAGCCGTAGCTTCCCCTACCGCCGTAGTGAATAGGCAACTCTCAAAAGCACCCTCACCGGCGCTTTCTTTTTTGGCCTTTCTTTGGACATGTCTTCACCTTACTACTCACTCACTGTTCGCGAGGTGCGGGAAGAAGTGCCGGGCACCAAATCGTTCGTGTTGGAGCCAGCCCACGAGCAGTCTTTCATTTACGAAGCAGGTCAATACCTGACGCTGGTGCAGGAGCAACACGGCCGCGAATCCCGCCGCTCCTACTCCATCAGCTCGGCCCCCGCCCTAGGCGAACCCCTCACGCTCACCGTCAAGCGCCTCGACAACGGCCTCCTCTCCCGCCAGCTCGTAGACCGGACCCGCGTTGGGGATGAGCTGCGCACCCTCGGCGCCGCCGGCTTCTTCACCCTGCCGCCGGACCTAGCCACCAACTACGACCAGCTTATTTTTCTAGCGGCGGGCAGCGGTATCACGCCTATTTTTTCGCTGCTGAAAACGGTGCTGCATACGGCGCCGCAGGTGCGGGTGCTGCTCGTGTACAGCAACCGGAGCCCAGCCAGCACCATCTTCCTGGCCGAGTTGCGGAAGCTGGCCCGGCAGCTTCCGGCGCAGCTGCACCTGGAATTGCTTTTCAGTGAAAACCGCCACCTAGCGCGGGCCCGCCTGCACAAAGAGCTGCTGAAAGAGTTGGTAGTGCATCACGCTCCCGCCGCACCAGAACGCACGCTAGCTTACCTCTGCGGCCCCCTCGACTACATGCGCATGGGCACGTACGGCTTACACGAGGCCGGATTACCACTGCCCCAGATTCGGCGGGAGCTGTTCAACCCCATCACGGCCACTGCGCCCCACAGCATTCCGCCCGACACGGAAGCGCACATGGTGAGCATTCGGCTACGTGGGCAAGAACACCGGGTGGCAGTGCAGTATCCGCGCACCATTTTACAGGCTGCCCGGCAGCACGGCCTCACACTGCCCTACAGTTGCGAAGCCGGTTCCTGCGGCAATTGCGCCGCTCGTTGCACGCAAGGAAAGGTCTGGATGGCGCTGAACGACGTGCTTACCGACCGGGAAATGGCGCGCGGGCTCGTGCTTACCTGCACCGGCTATCCGGTAGGAACCACCGAAGTGCGGCTGGAATACTAGCTGCGCGATTATGTTTCCATGAAGCCTTGCCTTTCTAGCGGCAATTACGTTGATTCCAGCAGTGATTCACCCTACCCCTCCGGTATGCAAATGAACCGCGTAGCTGGCCGTTTGGCCCGCGGCTGGTATTACTGCCGCAAGTAGCCCTGCCATTCTGCGCGTTGCCGACTTTGCCCCACCCACGTGGAGCACTGGGCTCTGTCTCCTTCAATGTATCGGTTTGCTGATAACCTCCGGCGGCAACAAACGCGGTAGCCTATTCAATCAGCCCACTAGCTAAGTAGCTCCTAAGAATCCACTTAGCTAGCCGCTAGCTTGGTTCTCTGCTGCCGCTTAGCCGTAGTTGACTTGGCTTCTTGAACAACTACTAAGCTGCATTTGTCTTGCCAAGGTGGAGCTGCGTCCGTTTCGTAGCCGGCTGCGTATGTCTGCCATTCCACTTCTTTTGGTCCTTCTTCTTCTCGATGATGTCCTTGCTGAACGTAAAATATTATTTGCTGGGGTTGATACTACTGTTGGGTGCCTGCACGCAACAGCAACCCGCCGATGCCCAAGCGCTAAGCCGGTCGACGGCCGGCGGCTTACCCACCGCTGCTCAGGCCAAAGGCTTGGCTGTCGCCACTTTTGCGGGGGGTTGTTTCTGGTGCACCGAGGAGGTGTTTGAGGAGGTGAAGGGTGTACACTACGTGGTATCGGGCTATGCTGGCGGCAAAGAAGCCAAGCCCACCTACGAGCAAGTGGGCAGCGGCAACACCAGCCACGCCGAGAGCATCCAGGTCTATTACGACCCCAAGCAAGTGAGCTACCAGCAGCTGCTAGACGTATTTTTCCTGGCCGGCCACGATCCTACCACCCTCAACCGCCAAGGCCCCGATGCGGGTACCCAGTACCGCTCCATTGCCTTCTACCGCACCCCGCAAGAAAAGCAGCTTATCGAGGCCACCATCAAGCGCGTGGATGCGTCCAAGCACTACTCCAGCCCCATCGTAACGCAGGTAGTAGCTTTTACCACGTTTTGGCCCGCCGAAGACTACCACCAGGGCTACTTCCGCCTGCACGGCGACAATCCCTACGTGCAGTCCGTATCGACGCCCAAAGTCCTGAAATTCCGTAAAGCGTTTCCGCAGTTGCTGAAGGCCCCGCTCTAGCTGCCAGCACCGCACACCTCGACTAGCCGGGTGGTTATCGTCCTACTAGTTGCCTTACTTGCAGACACTTGCCTGCCCGAGAATATAATTCGCTATATTCTTAGGCAGGCTGTATCTTGCATGCTCGCCCCGATTGCCTCTACTAGCACACCTGTTTATGCTTTGGTCTGATACCACCGAAACCGCGGCGGCGCGCACCCTTATGCGGGAGTTGCAGCCGGTACCCATGCTCGACGCGCTGCCCCACCTGGCGTGGCTCTCCACCCCCGACGGCACCGTTATCCACTGTAATAAGCGGTGGCATAGCTATACTGGCGCACCGGCCGATGCTTTGGCCGATGGCGGGTTTGTAGATTATCTGCACCCCGAAGACCGGGTGGAAGCCGCCGACGCACAGCTGCGCCACTTGCCCAGTGGCAAAACCATAGAGCTGCACCTGCGCTGGCGGGGCCACGACGGCCGCTACCGCTGGTACCTCGACCGAGTGGTACCACTCCACGCTTCCGAAGGCCATTTGCTAGGCTGGCTCGGCACTTCCACCGACATCGACGAGCAAAAACGGGCCGAATTACAGGAGCGGCGAGGCCGGGAGTTGTTCGAGCTGATGGCCCGGGCCACCAACGACCTGATGTGGGATTGGGACATGATTTCGGGCCGGATGTGGTACAGTGAAGGGTTCTGGCAGCTGGTCGGCTACCCGCCCCGCCCCGATACCGAAACCGTAGCCTTCTGGCTCAGCCTCATTCACCCCGACGACCTGGACCGGGTAACCAACGGCGTGCAGGAAGACCTAACGACCAGCGCGAAACTGCTCGAATCGGAGTTCCGCCTGCGCCGCTCCGACGGCCAGTACCTCACCATCCAGGATCGGGCCTGCGTCATTCACGATGCGACCGGCTTACCCGTGCGCATGGTCGGTGCCATGCGCGACATCACCGACGAGCTGGTACTAGCGGAGCAGTAGTGGCCCGGCGGGCTTATTTGCATTGACTCCCGTTCCGTATTTTGGGCGCTCATTCTGAACGCTCAAATTTCTGTATGCCCCGCCCCCACCTCGTTTCCAAGCTGCCCGACGTCGGCACTAGCATCTTCTCCGTGATGACGCAGCTGGCGCAGGAATGCGGAGCAATTAACCTGGCCCAGGGTTTCCCAGACTACGACCCGCCCGTGGCGCTCCAGGAAGCTTTGGCCCGCCACGCCGCCACGCCGGGCCACCATCAGTACGCGCCCATGCCGGGACTGCCGCGCCTGCGCGAAGCCATAGCCCGCAAAACCGCCCGCGTCTACGGCGTACCGGCTCCAGACCCAGCCACGGAAATCACAGTGACGTGCGGGGCCACGGAGGCGCTATATGGCGTGCTGGCCGCCGTGGTGCATCCCGACGACGAGGTGCTGGTGCTGGAACCCGCCTACGATCTGTACGGACCAGCCATCCGTCTCCAAGGCGGCGTGCCGGTATACGTGCCGCTGCCTGCCCCCCATTTCCACCCCGACTGGAACCAAGTACGGGCCGTTCTTTCCCTTCGCACGCGGCTCATCATGCTTAACTCGCCGCACAACCCCAGTGGGGCCGTGCTTACCGCCGACGACCTCGACACGCTGGCCGAGCTGCTCCGCGACACCGATACGCTCGTGCTCAGCGACGAAGTGTATGAGCACATGGTGTTCGATGGGCAGCCGCACCAAAGCGTAATGCGGCACCCGGAGCTACGGGAGCGGGCTTTCGTGCTGTCGTCGTTCGGAAAAACCTATCACGCTACGGGCTGGAAAATGGGGTATTGCGTGGCGCCGCCGGCGCTTACGGCCGAGCTGCGGCGAGTGCATCAGTTCCTCACCTTTGCCGTCAGCACGCCCACCCAGCACGCCTTGGCCGATGTGCTGGAAACCGATATCACCCACGACCAGCAGCTACCCGCCTTTTACCAGCAGAAGCGCGACCTATTCCGGGAGTTGCTGGCGGCCTCGCGCTTCGAGCTGCTGCCGGTGCCAGGCGGCTATTTCCAGCTCGCCCGCTACGAGCACATTTCTTCGGAAGGAGACGTGGCTTTCGCCAAACGCCTCACCCGCGAGGCTGGCGTTGCGGTAGTGCCCGTTTCCGCTTTCTACCACGACGGCCGCGACGAAGGATTGATCCGCTTCTGTTTCGCCAAACAAGACCAAACGTTACGAGCCGCTGCGGAGCGTTTACGCGGGCTGTAAGAGCCGCAAGCTAAGACCACACGTAGCGCCTTTCTGGCTTCGCTCCCAATCTGAAGCGACTGACACATACGTACAGTATAAAGGCAGTTTACCAAGACGTGTCCGCCGTAGTCTGCCGCAGACGCTGAATAAGGCTAAGGCTGTCTGCTACTATCCGTAGCCCAGGGCTTTAGCCCTGGGAAGTTAATGCAGTTGGAATACCGAGTTGAAGCTCCTGATAGACAGCGGTACATGCCATATGTTAGCCTGAAATCAGCCACGAAAGTATCTGGGTGCTTCAGGATTAAGAAATCATTTTATAATTTATAGCACTATCCGCCTAACTGTTGACTCATCTTTTCAGTATTAGCGGATAACCGCCCCTTTTGCCCCACCTGTTGCACCACTTCTCATGTTTGATCTCACGGATCTCACGGTTTCTTTTGTCCAGGCATCGTTGCAGTGGCACGATCCGGTGGCCAACCGCTCCGAGTTGCAGCGCCACATTGATGAGATATCGGTTCCCACCGACCTGATTGTATTGCCGGAAATGTTTACGACCGGCTTCAGCATGGATGCCACGCATCTGGCCGAAACCATCGACGGCCCTACCGTAGCGTGGATGCGTAAGCTGGCGGCCACCCGCGACGCGGTTATCACGGGTAGCATCATCTTTCAAGACGGTCAAGGACGGCTCTATAACCGGCTGCTGTGGGTGCGCCCCGATGGTAGCCTCTCCTACTATAACAAGCGCCATCTCTTCTCGATGGCTGGCGAGCAGCACGTCTATACGCCGGGCCACGAGCGGCTGATAGAAGAGTGGCGCGGCTGGCGCATCTGCCCCCTCATCTGTTACGACCTGCGCTTTCCCGTGTGGAGCCGCAACCCCACCCAGCAGCCCTACGACCTGCTGCTGTACGTGGCCAACTGGCCCGCCGCGCGCCGCACCGCTTGGATGACGTTGCTGCGCGCCCGCTCCATGGAAAACGTGGCCTACACCATGGGCGTGAACTGCGTGGGCATCGACGGCAACAGCATCGCCTACTCCGGCGACTCCGCCCTACTCGACATGCGCGGCGAATACCTCGTGGAAGTCGGCAACCAGGAAACGGGCATCACCCGCACCCTGCGTCGCGCTGACCTCGAAACGTTCCGGGAGCGTTTCCCCGCCCTCCAAGACGCCGACCATTTCGAGTTGACCCAATCCGTAGAAGTTAAATGGTGATGAGCCGCGTGTCATTGCGAGGCGCAGCCGTGGCAATCCTTCCTCTCAAAGATTCACCTTTCCTAACTAGACAAGCCCTTGGCATTAGTGTAGTAACTAACGCCAAGGGCTTGGTGCTTCAGTGGGTTTTGCGCTGTGAGAGGAAGGATTGCTTCGCTTCGCTCGCAATGACACCCTGGCAGCCGCTATTTCACTACCAGTCGCTGCACGCCCAACTGTCCGTCTGAAGTCTCGCAACGCACCATGTACACGCCAGCGGCTAGGCCCCGCAGGTCTAAAAGGTGCTGGCGGGCGGGTGCGGCGACAGTGCGAATGGTGCGGCCAGTGAGGTCTAGCAGGGTGAGACGAGCGGGGCGCGCGGTTTCTACGGTAGCAGTGGCGGTGGCCGGATTGGGGTAGAGAGTGAGCGGCAACGCTTGGGCGGCTGCATTGCGCGTGCCAAGCACGCGGTTGCGCGGCGTAGCGGCCAGTACGCCGCCGGCTTCCGTCCCGATGAACAGCTCCGGGCCACCAGTGCCGTTCACATCGGCGGCGGCTAGAGCGAAGTGGTTTTGCTCGCGAGAACCTAGATAGTTATCATCGAAACGGTCCTGGGCGGCGTTGTAGAACAAGCTGGTACGGTCGAGGAAGATGCTGCTCTGCGCCCGCACGTTGGCAAATAGCCGGACCCGGCCGCTAGCGTCAATAGTCAGCAGGTCGGGCGTGTTGTCGCCGTCGAAATCGGCCACTACCGGGTACAGGTTGCGCGGCCGGCCGCCGGAAGCCGTTCGAATCTGCCCGAAGTCGGCATTCACCAGCACAAAAGCCGATTCCAGCGGGCTACTGCCGTTGTTGCGGTAATAGCGCAAGGACTGGCCCGGCAGATCGGAGCGGTTCACGCTGGTACCGTAGAGCATGTCCACGAAACCATCGTTATCAACATCAAAAAAGGCCACGGCATCATCTAGCCCACCCGGCAGGTTATTGATCAGGCGCAGGATATTCGAATCGAAGTTGGGCGCTTGGCCGGCCGAAGCTTGGTTAAGGAAATATCCGAGGAAAGGCCGTTTTCCTACGGCAAAGAACCCAATGCATACCAGCTCCGGCGCGCCGTCTCGGTTGAGGTCGGCTACGGTAGGCCGCAAGGCCCCAAACTTCCTGGCCGACAGGTTGAGGTAGTCGTTGGTGACGAGCCGGTACACGGGCCGGGCCAGCGTGCCCACGTTGCGGTAGTACGACAGTGAGGCCATCAGGAAACTAGTGGGCGTCTCGCGCCGCACGCCGGCTACCAACATGTCGAGCAGGCCGTCAGCATCGACATCCAAAAAGGCCGGGGCGGCCTGCGAGCTGACTTCCAGCATATCCTGCTGGAGAAAATTAGTTTGCCGAAACTGGAAGGCTGGCGCTGAACTAGCGCTGGTATTCTCGTAGAATAGTACCGACTGGCGCGTGTCAAGACTATCCTGGTTGTCGTAGACGTTGGGAGCGGTTAGCAAGTCCGGGCGGCCATCGAAGTTGACATCTAAGTGGTAAGCCGCCGGAAAATACGGGAGCCGGATAGCCGTGGCTGCCGTTGGGAAGTTGGTATTAGCGCTGGTCATGGCGGCCTGCTCGCGCGTGCCCTGGTTGAGCATAGACACTAGCTCGGGGCAATAGTCACGGCCCATTAGAGCATCCAGGTCACCGTCGCCGTCGAGGTCGAGCACGGTGAGGTTGCTGCCGGAAGTGTGCTGCACTTGGGAAGGGCGGCACAGCACCTGCGTGGAGCTGAACACGTAAGAGCCGCAGGTGCTCAAACAATTTTGGATGTTGCCCCAGGTTTCGTTGGCCAACCGGAATTGCAAGCCGCCGCAAGGGTCGGTGCTGGTGTTCTGGTAGTGATACACGAGACGGTATTCGTCCCAGTCCACCACCACAATATCGAGGCGCCCATCCCCGTCCACGTCCGCAATGGCTGGCAGGTTGTTGCCCGTATTAATATTAACGGTGGTAGTACCCACCAGCGTGGCCCGGATTTGCGGGGTCACGAGCTGAAAAGCGGGCAAGCCGCCCGCGCCGGCCGCGTTGCGAAACACGCGGATATTGGCCCCATCTTCGGCCGAAGTGAACAGGTCGGGCCGCCCGTCGCAGTCGTAGTCCCGCAGCAGGGCCCAGTTATTGAGGCCAACCGGAAACAACGATGCGTAGCTGGGAGCATATTGCCATTGGCGGCCACCGCTGGGCGCGGCTACGTTCAGGTAGGTGAGTACGCGCCGCGTACGCCGGTCGAAGATGAACAGATCAGGTTGGCTGTCGGCGTTCAGGTCGATGCTGGAAAACTGCGGCGAGTCGAGGCCGCCGGCCCAGGCGTTGCGCAGGGTATCGGTGCCCTGCACTACTTTTGCGACATCCCGAAATTCAAAGCCAAAAGCTGTAGTTTGCGCGGTTGTTGGGGTTGGCAGCGTGGCCGCCAGCAGCCACAGCAACAAACCTGAAAACGAGGGAATAAGGCGGCGAAGCATAGGCGAGCTTTTTTCCAGTCGAACACAAAAATCAAGCCTCAAGTTACCACAAACGCATGGAAGACATAGCGGCGCTCTACGACCGGTTTCGCACCTGCGCCTCCGTCAGCACCGACTCGCGACAGGAACAAGCCAACACGCTGTTCTTCGCCCTGAATGGCCCCAACTTTCGCGGGGCCGATTTTGCCTCGCAGGCCCTGAGCCGGGGGGCCAGCCACGCGGTAGTAGACGATGCTGCTCTCGCCCAACAGGACCCGGAGCGTTACACCTACAGCCCCGACCCGCTCCAAACGCTGCAAGAGCTGGCCCGCTACCACCGCCGGCAGCTCATTATTCCAGTGCTAGCCATTACGGGCTCGAATGGAAAAACGACTACCAAAGAACTGGTCCACGCCGTACTGAGCCGCCGCTACCGGGTGCAATACACGCGCGGCAACCTCAACAACCACATCGGTGTGCCGCTCACGCTGCTCAGTATTCGAGGCAGTGAGCATGAAATGGCCATCATCGAGATGGGTGCCAACCATCAGGGAGAAATAGCCTTGCTGAGCCGAATTGCCGAACCCACGCACGGCCTCATCACCAACATCGGCAAGGCCCACCTCGAAGGCTTCGGCGGCCAGGAAGGCATAGCCAAGGGCAAAGGCGAATTATTCCAGTTCCTGACCAAAGTGGGCGGCACGGCCTTCGTGAACACGCTCGATACGCGCCTGCCAGGGCTGGCAGCGCCGGTGGCAGACCGGGTCACGTATCCAGGCCCCGACGATACGTATCCGGCCACTTTGCTCAGTGCGGCTCCCAACTTGGTGCTGCGGCTTTTCGATGGAAGCACCGCCGAAGCCCAGATTACTGGCGAGTACAATTTCCCTAACCTAGCCGCCGCTGCTGCCGTGGGAGCCTATTTCGAGGTGCCTGCTTCTGATATCGCCGAGGCGCTAGCCTCCTACGCACCGACCAACAACCGCTCCCAGCTCGTGCAGAAGGGCAGCAACGAAGTGGTGCTGGATGCCTATAATGCCAACCCCAGCAGCATGGCCGCCGCCCTGACCAGCTTCGCCAACCGGCCCGGTGTGTCCAACGCGGCCAAAGTGGCTATCCTAGGCGACATGTTCGAGCTAGGCACCGAAAGCCCGGCCGAGCACCGCGCCATAGGCCGGCTCCTGGCCGACTTACCAATTGGCACCGTCGTCCTCATCGGCCCCGACATGGCCTACGCCGCCGAAGCCGACCCTTCGTTCCGCCATTTTGCCACCAAAGCCGAAGCTGCCTCCTGGTTGCAAAGTCAAGACCTACAAGGCCGGCAGATCCTCATCAAAGGCTCCCGCGGCATGGGCCTAGAAACCCTCCTAGATCACGGATTAGCACGGATTTAAGCGGATTTCACGGATTTTGTGGACGATTGAAAACCAAAAGAGCTTACCACTGGCAAGCTCTTTTGGTTTGAAGATTTAGGCTAGGTGATGTCCGCGCCAGCTACAAAATCCGTGAAATCCGCTTAAATCCGTGCTAATCCGTGATCGAAGGGGGTATCGAATTCGCTGAACGTAGGCAGCAGTTGGTCTTTGTCGGAGACGTTGGGATGTTCGATGCCCCAGTTGATGTTCAGCGTCGGGTCGTTCCAGAGCAGGCCACCTTCGGCGCTGGGCTGATAGTAGTCGGAGCACTTGTAGAGGAACAGCGTGTCGTCTTCGAGGGCCACGAAGCCGTGGGCGAAACCGATGGGCACGTAGAGCATGTTGCAGCGCTGGGCATCCAGTTCTACCAACAGCTGCTGGCCGTAGGTGGCGGAGTCACGGCGCAGGTCCACTATCACGTCGAGGACGCGACCCTGGGCTACGCGCACTAGCTTGGCTTGGGCGTGGGGTGGCCGTTGGAAATGCAGGCCGCGCAGCACGCCGCGCGCCGAGCTGGATTGGTTGTCCTGCACCCACTCGTGGCGGACGCCGGCTTGTTCCATGAGCCGGGCACTGAATGATTCGAAGAAGATACCGCGGGCATCACCGAAAACGCGGGGCGTAAATTCCACTACACCCGCCAGGGCGTGTTGCTTGATTTCCATCAGATAAGCTAAAAATCCGGACGGCGCGGCCGTTGTCGGGGGCGCAAGTTAGGGAATACCAGAATCAACCTACTGGCATTTGTTGGGAATGGAGCGGGCCTTTTTGGGAGCGTAGGGCATGTCTATTCTTGTTCTGTACGTGCCGAATACGCTTTACAGACAAGCCGTTGGCGTTAGATTAACACCCTGCTGCCGGAGCAATTTTCACCTTTGACAGGCTATATAAGCTCTACGCAAAAAGAGAGAAAGCCTGCTTCATATGGCTTCCTCGTTCTCACAAGAAGCGGTGCTTCTTACTTCGGCACTGTGCTTTTCTCCAAAGCCACCGACGCTACTTCGCGCAGGTACTTGTCGAGCACGATTCGCTCGTCGAATTTTGTTTCGGCGAGGTGGCGGCCGGCGCGGCCCATTTGCTCCAGGGCAGCGTCGGGCAGGGCCAGGATGCGCAGCATTTTGTCGGCGAGGTCCTGGGCGTTGCGCACTTCGCAGAGCAGGCCGTTTTGGCCGTCTACTACGGTTTCGCGGCAGCCGGGTACGTTGGTCGTCACGATGGGTTTGGCCATGGCGGCGGCTTCGAGCAGGGTTTTGGGTGTGCCTTCGCGGTACGAGGGAAGCACCACGCAGTCGGCCTGCCGGATTTGCGCGGCCACGTCGTCTGAGGTGCCTAGATACTCGATATTACCCGCTGTGAGCCACTGCTCAAATACCGTCCGCTTTACGCCCACCCCACCCGATTCGTCGATACCGCCCAGTAGTTGCACACGCGTGCCAGGCGCGGCCTCGCGCACGAGACGGGCGGCTTCGAAGTATTCTTCCACGCCCTTTTCGTAGAGCACGCGCGCAATCATGAGGAAGGTGAAGGGCTGGCGGCGCTTGAACTCGGCGTCGGGCTGAAACTTGTCGGTGGCCACGCCGGAGCCGGGCAGCAGGTCGGTGAGGGCGGGGCGCACCAACTGGTGTTGCAGGAAAAGCTGCCGGTCATCGTCGTTTTGAAAAAACACCTTGCGCGGAAACCGGAACGCGAAACGGTAGAGGCCCAACGCCACGCGGCTCACCAGGTTTTTCACGATAAACACCGTGCCCAGCCCCGACACATTATTCACGCTTGGAATGCCCGCCAGCTTGGCTGCCAAGGTGCCGTAGATGTTGGGCTTGATGGTATAGTGCAGCACCACATCGGGCCGCTCACGCCGATAGATGGCGTAGAAACGGCGCGTCAGCAGCGCGTCTTTTATGGGATTGGTGCCTTTGTTCTCCATAGCAATAGGCACGTAGCGGCAGCCTAGCTCGGTTTCCAGCCGCTCGGAATAGGCATCGGGTGGCGCAATGGCCAGCACCTCATGCCCGGCGGCTTGCAGCGCCTTCACCAGGCTACGACGAAAATTCCAGATGTTCCAGCTCGTATTAATGACGATAGCAACGCGCATTTTGGGCAACAGGTGATGAGGTGACGGGTTATAAGGAGCGGGAAGGAGCGGGCGGGGGCGTAAAGGTACGGGTGGGCATCGTCTGCCGAGAGAATTTGCCGCGGCGGCCAAATGCTACTGCGCCTTCCCTAGCCGTTACCTTTGCCGGCATCTCACCCAGCATCCACTCACCGAATGTCTTTTTCCGTTCTGTTGCTGCGCCTGCACCTTGTTGTAGTGCTGGCCTTTCTGCTGTTCTTTGGATTGAAGGCGGCACTGCTGTTTATGGACCGCCAAGAAGCATTGCGCAACCTGCGGGCCCGCACTCGCATTGTCGATTCGCTGCTAGGGCTCTTGATTCTGGTTTCGGGCGGTACGCTGCTGGCTCTGTATCCCGCCTCGACGCCGGGGTGGCTGTGGCTGAAGCTCAGCCTCGTGCTGGTGCTGCTGCCACTGGCTATTGCGGCCATGCGCCGCCAGCACAAGCCGGGCGTGGCCCTCACGCTACTCGGCTTCGTGTACGTGTACGCTTTGTCGGAAACGGGTAGCCTCACACTCCAGCGGCCTACACTGCCCGGCGCAGCGGCTTCGGCGGCCGGACTGGCCGAAACCACCGCTACGCCCGACGCGGCGGCTCCGGTAGATACCACTGCCGCGCTGTCCGGGCTTTCGGAAGCCGATGCCGCTGCTATTGCCGCCGCCACGCCGCCTCCCGCCGACGTGGTTACCGCGCCAGTTTCGGAAGCTTCCGACGCTTTAGTAGCCGGCAAAGCCTTGTTCACGCAGAACTGCGCGGTATGTCACGGGCCCGATGGCAAGCTCGGCCTCAACGGCGCCCACGACCTCACCAAAAGCAACCTGAATACGGCCGGCCGCGTGTATATAGTGACGCAGGGCCTGGGTAAGATGCCCGCCTTCAAAGGCCAACTCACCGAAGCCCAGATCCAGCAAGTCGTAGCTTATTCGCTCACGTTTAAATAGGAAGTGTGCTGGCTGCGGCTTATCCTGCGAAATTCTGCCTGATCTTCTGCCCGCTCACCCTCTCAAGCCCGACCACTCATGGCTAACAAACCTGCCTCCAAAGGCCGCAAACCTAATAATAGTACCCGCCACCCCGGCGCTGTCGATGGCGTAAAAGGCCGAGCGGGCCGCATTCTGGCGCGGGCGGCCGAGAACGGCACCTACGAAACTGCCCCGGAAGAAGAAACCGCCGTGCTGGTAGCAGTGCCCGATAAGCGTCAAGCTGATGCCCGCACCCAGGAATACCTCGACGAGTTGGAGTTTCTGGCGCAAACGGCCGGCGCTACCGTCACCAAACGCTTCGTCCAGCGCCTTGAAAAGCCGGACCTGCGCACCTATGTGGGCGAAGGCAAGCTCGAAGAAATCAAGGCCTACGTGCGGCACTCGGGGGCTAGTATGGTCATCTTCGACGACGACCTGTCGCCTTCGCAGCTGCGCAACTTGGAGGCAGAGCTGCAAGTGAAAATCGTGGACCGTTCCCTGCTCATCATCGACATTTTTGCCAGCCGGGCCAAGTCGGCGACGGCACGGGCCCAGGTGGAGCTGGCGCAGTACCAGTACCTGCTGCCCCGCCTCACCGGCCTCTGGACTCACTTGAGCCGACAGCGCGGCGGCGGCGTGAGCCAGCGCGGACCGGGGGAAACGGAAATCGAGACGGACCGCCGCGTAGTGCGCGACCGAATAGCCTTGCTGAAAGAGAAACTCAAGGATTTTGACAAGCAGAGCCACACCCAACGCAAGTCCCGTTCGGGCGTGGTGCGGGCGGCGCTGGTGGGCTACACCAACGTGGGCAAAAGCACCATTATGAATCTGCTGAGCCGCTCCGATGTGTTTGCTGAAAACAAGCTCTTCGCTACCGTCGACTCCACAGTGCGCAAAGTGGTGTTCGACAACGTGCCGTTCCTGCTTTCCGACACGGTTGGATTCATTCGCAAGTTGCCCACCCGCCTCATCGAAAGCTTCAAAAGCACCCTCGATGAAATTCGGGAAGCCGATTTGCTAATTCACGTGGTCGACATTTCGCACCCATCTTTCGAGGAGCAGATTGAAGTAGTGAACGACACGCTCAAAGACATTGAGGCCGCCGACAAACCCATGCTGCTCGTCTTCAACAAGATAGACCAATACAATCCCGATGCGGTGCCAAGCTCCAACGGTGGCTTCGAGGGCATGAATGAGGACGAAGACGCACCTGCTCGCCCGACCCTGGACCAACTGAAAGACACTTACATGGCCAAGCTCCATGACCCCGTCATTTTCATTTCGGCGCAGGAACGCGAGAATATTGAGGAGTTGCGGGCCTTGATTGCGCGGCACGTAGCGCAGCTGCACAACCAGCGTTACCCCAACTCGGTGGCAAATTTTGCGACCGAAGAGTAATTATTTCTTCTACCACAAAAAAAGCCCTGGCAAGTTGCTAGGGCTTTTTTGTGCCTAATGCGGAAAGCTTAAGGCAAGTGCCGTACTTAATAACTTGTTAATGCTATGGCTTATTTCTTCAAAGTTTCGCAACTATATAGATTGATCATTAGTACTTCTTCAATAACTTGGTACTTCTTGCTCCTTCTACCTTACTCCAAAACCAAACCAGCACAACCAAACGCATGAAAAAAACCTTTTACGCCTTCGCTCTTTCCTTTCTTGGTTTGACTTCTGCCTACGCTCAGGAATTGCGCGTAGCGCCAAGCCAGCCCCAACTTCCTAGCCGCCAATGCGCCGCCATGGAGGTGCTGCAAGCCCAGTTAGCCGCCGACCCTTCGCTGGGCCAGCGCATGGCCTCAGTTGAAGCGCAGACCCGTGCCTTTGCCTCCTCTCTCTCCGCTAGCCGCGGCACGGCGGGCGTAGTTACCATTCCGGTGGTGGTGCATGTGGTGTACAACACCAACGCTCAGAACGTCTCTGCTTCGCAGGTTGCGGCTCAAATCGACGTGCTGAACCAGGACTTCGCCAAGCTCAACTCGGATGCGTCGCAGGTTCCGTCGCTGTTTTCAGGGCTGGCAGCCAACACCAACATTCAGTTTGTGCTGGCCAAGCGCGACCCTAACGGCAATGCCACCAGCGGCATCGTTCGCAAGCAGACCAATACCAAATCGTTTAGCTCCAACGACGCCGTAAAAAGCTCCAAACGCGGAGGCAGCGATGCTTGGCCAGCCAGCCAATACCTGAATCTGTGGCTGTGCAACCTGGGTGGCGGCCTGCTCGGCTACGCTCAGTTTCCGGGCGGAGCGGCCAGCACCGACGGTGTGGTAGTGCTTTACTCATCAGTACCGGGTGGCACTGCGCAGAACTACAACAAAGGCCGGACAGCTACGCACGAAGTGGGCCACTGGCTGAACCTGCGCCATATTTGGGGTGATGCCACCTGCGGCAACGACCTCGTGAGCGACACGCCTACCCAGCAAACCAGCAACGGTGGTTGCCCCGCGTTCCCCCACGTAACCTGCGGCAACCAAGGCGACATGTCGATGAACTACATGGACTACACCTACGACGCGTGCATGTACATGTTCACGACCGGCCAAAGCAGCCGCATGAACGCGCTGTTTGCATCGGGAGGCGCGCGGGCTTCGTTGCTCAACTCCCTCGGCGGCACTGCTCTGCGTCAGACGACCGTTGCTACTGTGGCCACCGACGCTGCCGAAATTCGCCTCTACCCTAACCCCGCCTCGCAAACGCTGAACGTATCGGTACCAGCCGACAAAGCTGGCACTTGGAGCGTGAAAGTATACGACTTGCGCGGCCACGAAATGAAGCAGGCCCGCTACGATGGCCAGGGCCGCGTGGCGGTAACCAGTCTGCCCCAAGGCCTGTACCAAGTGGTAATTTCTGACGGCCAGCAAACAACGCGGCAGCGTTTCCAGAAAGAATAGCTTACTTAGCAACAATTCCGAGTGGTGTTGCAGCGCCCCGGGATGCTGCTCTTCAGCTTTTTTCTCGCTCACCAGTACGAAAAGCCCACCTCATGGTGGGCTTTTCCGTTTTATAATCAGCTAGTTAGATTCAGTGGATGGGCTGGTGCGGGCTAAGCTTGGTCGGCGGGTGATACATCGATAGGTTATACGGTTCTGTTTCCTGTTTTTTAAAATTGCGCAGTCTTTACGCACTATCATTTACAAATTTTTAATATTTTGGCCCTATCGTTCTTCTTTCCACAACCAAAACCATTTTTCTTTGCATGAAGCAAACCTTCTACGCGTTTGCCTTGGCCCTGCTGGGCCTAGCTACCACAACCCATGCTGTGGCTCAGCGCCAATGTGCTTCCATGGAAGTGCTAGACCGCCAGCTCGCCGCCGACCCCACCCTTTCCCAACGTTTGCAGAGTATCGAGGCGCAAGCCCGGCAGTTTGCGGCCAACCCGACTGCGCAGCGCGGTACGGCCCTCACGGGTACTATTCCGGTGGTGGTGCACGTGGTCTACAGCACTGCCAGCCAAAACATTTCCGACGCCCAAATTCAGTCGCAGATCGACGTGCTGAATGAGGATTTCCAAAAGCTCAACTCCGACGCCAGCAAGACGCCTTCTGTTTTTGCCAGTCGAGTAGCGGATGTTGGGCTCCAGTTTGTGCTGGCCAAACGCGACCCGAACGGCAACGCCACCACCGGCATTGAGCGCAAATCGTCTACCCGTACCACGTGGGGCACCGACGATGCCGTGAAGAGTACCAGCACGGGCGGCCTGAACGCCTGGCCTTCCAATCAGTACCTGAATCTGTGGGTGTGCAACATCGGCAGCAGCATTCTGGGTTACGCTCAGTTCCCCGGTGGCCCAGCCAGCACCGATGGCGTGGTTATTACTACCACGGGCTTCGGCCGTGGCGGCTCGGCAGTGGCACCTTTCAACCTGGGCCGGACGGCCACGCACGAAGTAGGCCACTGGCTGAATCTGCGCCATATTTGGGGTGATGCGAATTGCGGCAACGACCTCGTAAGCGACACGCCCACTCAGCAACAAGACAACGCCGGCTGCCCCAGCTTCCCGCGCGTAACGTGCTCCAATGGGCCAAACGGGGACATGTTCATGAACTACATGGACTACACCGACGACGCGTGCATGTACATGTTCACGACCGGCCAAAGCAGCCGTATGAATGCCCTGTTCGCCTCGGGCGGGAGCCGCGCTTCGCTGCTGACTTCATTGGGCGGCACGGCTCCGGGTGGTGGCACCACCCCGCCCCCCACTACCGTAAGTTACTGCGCCAGCAAGGGCACGAGCGTGAGCTACGAGTGGATTGATTTAGTGAGCCTGGGCAGCATCAGCCGCACCTCGGGCAAAGACGCGGGCTACTACAACGGCTCGGCCAGCAGCACAAGCGTAGCAGCCGGCTCGACGCAAACTATCAGCTACAGCGCCGGCTTCGCCAGCTCCGCGTACACCGAATACTGGAAGGTATACATCGACTACAACCAGGACGGCGACTTCACCGACAGCGGTGAGACGGTAGTGAGCCGAGCCGGCACCAACAGCAGCGCCACGCTCAACAGCAGCTTCACCGTTCCAGCATCGGCGAAAAGCGGTGCGACCAAGCTGCGCATCGTGATGAGCGATAACAGCGGCACCACTAGCTGCGGCTCATTCAGCTACGGCGAAACAGAAGACTACACGCTCAACATCACTGGGGGCGCCGCCCGCACGTCGGCCCGCCTAGCCAGCACCGAATACGGCGTCTACCCCAATCCGGCCACCAACGTGCTCAACATCGGCGTCCCCGCCGACAGTGACGCCGCCACGCTTAAAGTGCACGTGTACGATGTACGCGGCGCCGCGCAGCAAGCCCGCTATAGCCCCGAAGGCCAGCTCGACGTGTCGGGTCTGCGCAAAGGGGTGTATTATATCACCATCACGGATGGCCAGCAGGTGTCGCACCAACCCTTCGTGAAGGAATAGATACTTTTCACGCCTTCACTGAACAAAGCCTGCTCTAGTTGAGCAGGCTTTTTCTTTGATTCTTTGGGCTACGCTATACTGTTCTACGGTACCGACTTGTTCCACTGACACTAGGAAGCATCTGAATGCAGTGGTGCGCGATACGGTTGCAACAATATTGCCCAGATGCTACCTGGCGTCAGCAGGGCAGCTACAACAACTTCTTCTCGCAGCGCACTACCGGGCAGAAGTCATACAGTAGCCGTTACGCGTTTTACGGAACCGTTAGTATCCGTTGCAGAAGCCTTCCAAACTGCTTTTGAGCACATACTTTGTAGCGTGCATGTAGCAATTATAGCGCTCAACCCGATTGGGCTAAACCTTTTGCCAGCGCCACAGTAAAGACAGCTGCTTTCTTTTTCATTTGCTCGCTTACCATATGAAGACGCTGTACCTGATGCGCCACGCCAAATCGAGTTGGAGCTTCGACGATCTTACGGACGAGCAGCGCCCACTCAACGGCCGGGGCCGCGAAGATGCCCCCCGCATGGGTCAGGCCCTCGCCAAACGCAACACCAAAATTGATTTGCTGCTCGCCTCCACGGCCGTCCGCTCCCTGACTACGGCCGCACTGGTTGCGCAAGAAATAGCGTATCCGCACGAGCATATTGTGGTGCGCCCTGAAATCTACCATGCCGACTTGCAAGAGCTGCTGCACGTGGTGCGTGAGTCGCCCGATGAGGCGCAATCGGTGCTGCTCGTGGGCCACAACAACACCATTACCGAACTGGTGAACTACCTTTCGCCTAGCCCACTGAGCGAGGAAATGCCTACCGCTGCCATTGCGTGCCTGCACTTCCAAACCGACCGCTGGGCCGAAATAGACCGAGCCAACGCCGAGTTATATTTCTTTGACCGTCCCCGCGAGGTTAACTAAAGGATAATAAGCAAGGAGCAAAGAATTGCGTTTGAACTGCTAATTCGAGTTGTTGAAAAGCAACGGCCCGCGGTTCAAGTGCACATCGGCTGTTGCTGCATACTTTTTCCTGCTTCCCTGATTTGCGCTTTATGGAAAAGATTGAGAAGACGGTTCCGGCCCCTGAGCTGCTGAACCGGGAGTTGAGCTGGCTAGCCTTCAACCGCCGCGTGCTGCAGGAAGCGCAAAATTCGGAGGTGCCGCTGCTGGAACGCCTCAAGTTCATGGCTATCTTTTCCAGCAACCTCGACGAGTATTTCAAAGTGCGCGTGGCAACGCTGCGGCGGTTGGTGAAGCTCAAGAAAAAAACCCGTGCCAAGCTCGGAGAAGACCCCAACGCGCAACTCAAAAACCTGCTCGAAGAAGTACGGCGCCAGCAGCAGGAGTTCGGCGAAACCTTCCGCAACAGCTTGCTGCCAGCGTTGCGGGAGCAACACATCCACCTCATCTCGGAGAACGACCTGACTGAAGAGCAACACAAATGGGTGCAGAATTACTTCGAGCAAAACGTGCAGGATTTGTTGTCGCCGGTGATTCTGGACGACAACTTGCACCATCTGTTTCTGAAAGACCAGACCGTGTACCTCACCTTCTTGCTTACTGAGCCGGTAAGTGAGAACGGCAAGAAGAAAAAGCACGACCCCGACAATGAGCGGGTGCTGGTGATGGAGCTGCCGGCCAAGCGGCACGGCGGCCGTTTCGTACTGCTGCCGGCTCAGGGCGAGGAGCGGTACGTCATGTTTCTGGATGATGTGGTGCGCTGCTGCGCGCACGCGCTGTTTCCCAAGTTCCAGAAGGTGCAGGTGCACTCGCTCAAGATTTCCCGCGACGCCGAGCTTGATATTCAGGAGGAAGTATCGGGCAACCTGATGGCCAAAATCAAGAGCAGCTTGCAGAAGCGCGAAACCGGCTACCCCGCCCGCTTGCTCTACGACCCCGCCATGCCCCAAGAAGTGTTGCGGGCCGTGATGCAGAAAACGGGCATCGGTAAGGAAGAGTTGGTGGAAGGCAGCCGTTACCACAACTTCCGCGACTTTTTCGGCTTCCCGGACCTGAGCCTGCCGCACCTCGTGTACGAGGCGCAGCCGCCGCTGCCCCACCCCACTTTGCCCCGCACCGGCAAGTTGCTGCCTGCCTTAGCCAAGCGCGACCATCTGGTGCACTTTCCTTACCAATCCTTCGATTACGTAACGCGCCTGCTGCTCGAAGCGGCCCAGGACCCACTCGTAAGCAGCATTAGCATTACGCTCTACCGCGTGGCCAGCAAGAGCGAGGTTGCGAAGGCACTGCTGAAAGCCGTGAAAAATGGCAAGCAGGTGACCGTAGTGGTGGAACTGAAGGCTCGCTTCGACGAGGAAAGTAACATGTACTGGGCCGAGAAGCTGCAAAAAGCCGGAGCCAACGTTATTTACGGCATTCCAGAGCTGAAAGTACACAGCAAGCTGCTGCTCATCACGCGCGCCGAGGAAGGCCAGAACCGCCTCTATGCCTACCTCAGCACCGGTAATTTCAACGAAGTCACCAGCAAGATTTACGCCGACCACGGCCTGTTCACCGCCGATGAGCGGCTGACCCGCGAAGTGGTAGAAGTGTTTCGGTACTTCCATGACCGGCAAAGCAAAGCCGGACAGTTTCAGAATTTGCTGGTGTCGCCCTTCGAGTTGCGCGAGCAGCTAAATACCCTCATCGATGCTGAAATTGGCCGGGCCCAGAAAGGCAAAGAAGCGTACATCATTCTCAAGCTGAATGCCTTGCAAGATGAGCGAATGATACTCAAACTCTACGAGGCCAGCCAGGCCGGGGTCCGGGTAGAGCTGCTTATCCGGGGCATTTCCTGCCTGATTCCTGGTATGGCTGGCCAGAGCGAGAACATCAGCCAGCGCGGCATCGTGGACCGCTACCTCGAACATGCCCGCGTGTACGTGTTCAGCAACGGCGGCGAGGAAAAATTGTACGTAGCCTCTGCCGACTGGATGGCTCGCAACCTCGACCGCCGGGTGGAAGTAGCTTTTCCTATTCTGCAGGAAGACCTCCGCGCCGAAGTCCGCCATCTGCTCGACCTACAACGCCAAGACAACGTGAAATCCCGTGACTGGCAGAACAACTTCATCGGTCCCGCCGATGCTGATGCTGTCCGCATCCGGGCGCAGACGGAAACGTACGCGTACCTGAAGAAACTGGGGCACCCGCGCAAAAAGCTGGCGTAGACTGGTATCGGCTGTCGCGTGGCGGCGTGGGAACGTTGATAAACTATATTGTTGAAAATAAACCTATTATATTCAAGCATTACCCGCCCTGCTACAACTACCTGTTTGCCACACCTTTCGACTACAAGCTCATGCTGTATACTTCTCCTTACTCCGCCACAACTTTTCGTCCGAGCACTCACCTTCACGAACTGAAGGTCTGGCCCGCGTGCTTCGAGGCTGTGGTGGCAGGCCGCAAACCGTTTGACGTACGCCTCAACGACCGAAACTACCAAGTGGGCGACGCGCTGCTACTGCGCGAATACGAGCCAGAAAGTGAGCAGTACAGCGGCCGGACTACGGAGCGCTGGGTCAGCTACATTATGCAAGGCGGCGTGTTTGGCGTGGAAGCCGGTTGGTGCGTATTAGGTCTCGCCGAGCACCCGCCCCTGCCCGCTGGCATCAGCGACACGCGCCTCTGGTAGCACTGTCGGCTCCGAATTGTCGTGTGCTTATATCAACTCCTTTGGCATGAAGCTAAACTTGGGGTTGATTCGTGGCCAGCTCTTGCGATGTTTCCTTCCAGAAGGCATAATACCGGCCGCTCTGTTTTGCACAGAGTTAGCAGGGAAAGCCATATAGTCTTGAGTTCTCAGCCTGATTTTTTAGGCGTCGAGCTTGTATCGTTATAGGTGGACACGGTGGTGCTGGCTTGCCAAGGTTTGGCGTAAGCAGCGGGCTAAAAATAACCGGGCGTAGTGTTTTGCATAGACATCTGATAAACAAAACATTGTGTCACTTATAACATCTCAGTTCGGAGGTCTTATTACTCGCTATTCAAGCTAAAAAAGTATACTAGCCGTACAATGATTTGCGCTGTATATAGCCGGCACCTGCATCATCACGCTCTTCTATGCCCGACCTCTCCTCGCTGCAACTCGTTTATCGCTCCGACTTAAACTTGCTCACTGCCCGGTGGCTCACCGATTCCGATCTTCTCAACATTCAGGCTGAATACGAAGCCGTGCTGGTTGCTGGCAAAACGCACGCGACCGGGCGGTGGCTGCTGGATCTGCGGCGTCGGCCCGTTCCCGCCGCCGACGTGGCGCAGTGGGTGACTTACAACTGGTTGCCTAGGGCCGCCACCACTATGGCTCCGGTCCACCTGCGCCTGGCCTACTTTATTTCGCCGGGCCGGAGCGATGCCCTACGTACGAACGCTTCTCTCTACGAGAGTGTGCAGGACGCAATGAAACCGGACCGGCCTTACGAACTGCGTTTGTTCGGCAATGAAGGTGAAGCCGTAAACTGGCTTATAGCGTAGCTGCTCCCCCGGTAGCACCACAGCAACAGTGAAATAGGGAAGCCGTAGTACTACAGTAAAGGACGAACCAAGCCCAACAGGCGTGATCTTGCACTTGTATTGCCGGCCAGCAAACCTTATCTTGGTCAGCTTATTTCGCCCGTCTCATGCAGCAGCTTACCGCCATCGTCGCCGATCATCTGGCGGTCAACTATCGTTCTGATCTTCAGGTTCTCATAGCACGCTGGCGTCGTTCGGTGAGCTTGGCGGAATTGCAGGAAGGCTATCACTGCTTAGCCGATGAGGCCGAGCGCCACGGCACCACGCGCTGGCTGCTCGATGTGCGCGAGCTCACGGTGAGCCCCGAAGCCGGCAGCTGGGTAGGCGAAGTATTTTATCCGTTGCTAGCGGCGCGTTTCGGGCGGCCGCTGTACCTAGCTTACCTGGTGCCCCCCGAAAGCCGCCGCTTGCTCCGCACCGATGCGGAAATGGCCGCTTTGCTAGCCGAGTTTGAACAGAACCAAGCACAGGGATGCCACTTTTACCTCTTCGACCAGGAAGGTGATGCCTACCGTTGGTTGGCGGCTGCGACTCAATAGAAAGGAAGGAATTAAGACGGGAGAAGTCAGGTTCTCTCCCCGTAAGCAAGCAGGGTTCTACAGCCTAGGCGTTTACTGGGGGCGGACTTCCCAGACCAAGTTGATTGGCTTAGCGCGGGGCCTTGAGCTTGTTGAGCAGTTTGCGCGGCGGCACAATGAACAGCTCCAGAGCCGCGTAAGGAGCCCAGGCAAAATTGCTGTCAATAATTTTTTCGCGGTCGGCATTGGTACGGTCAAAGGCGTCGAAGGCGTAGTTGTAGCGGTAGCCACCTTCCACCCCAAACCAGAGGAAATCGTAGATTTCCCGCTCCCACCGCCCACGCAGTTTCACTTCGGTTTCGCGCAACTCCAGCGTTTGGAGGGCCGCCTTATCCGCTTGCCCTTGGCGCACGAGCGGCGTACGCAGCTTCACGATGTAGTTGAACCCGTCGACAGTATAGCCAGCAAAAAGCAACGACCGGGGCGAAACGTTGTAACGGGCCGTAACGCGAGCCGGGAAAATAGCCTCTACGCCCCAGTGCGAATTGAACGTACGATTATAGAGCACGGCCGGATAGGGACTGAGTCGGCCGAACGTGTAACCCAGCTGCACGCCCACACCCCACGAGAAAGTAGGGCTGCGCTTCCAGCCATATAAGAACTCCGACGATACCCGCAGGTAGTCGGACACGTTCAATTCGCGGGAAGTGTAGTCACCGCTCAGCTCGCCCTTGATGCGGAAGATGTACCAGTTTACGGCATTCACCGGCCGAATCACGGCGAGCTGGGTGCCTATGGTTTTGAGGCCCTTGTTTTCGAGGTTGTCGTAGAGTTCGTAGTTGGTGGGCGAGGCGTTGAATTTGAATTCTTCCCGCTCGTAGTTCACGCCCAAAATCAGCTTCAGGTGCGGGTTATTGAGCACCGGAATATAGCCTTTGATGTAAAGCCGGGCATTCTTATCAGCGTCAGCAGCATAGTTGTTCAGCCCTACCACCTGCGCGTCGGACGTGACGTTGAACCTCGGCATTCGCTCGTAGTGTACAATCAGGCCCCGGCTAGGCCCCATACCTATCACCGAGGGAGTCGCAAATTCCTGCCGGTCGATGGTGCCATTGGCAGTAGTATCGGCGGTTGTAGGAGCTGGGGGCGGGTAGACCGGCGTAGGCGACCCCACTTGGGCTATAGCTGGTGCAGCCGTAGTAGCACTCAGTACGAGCGGCAACAAGTACCGAAAAGGGCGCCCCCACGGAGCAGTAGAAAAAGGCATGGCAAGTAAGGTCGAGAATCGGCGGTACGCGGTGTCAGTTCTTAACGGAGGTACAGGCAAAAAAGATGAACGAGTGTCGGTTTGCGTCGGCCAAGCACTCAGCAGCACGAATGGAAAGCCGACGTGTCTGCTTCAAAAAGCAAAGCATCCAACGTATGTATTCATTCTCTTTCGCACGTAAAAGCCCTGACCAACAACGAGCCAAGGCTTTCACGTGCGGCTACTTTCTCATCCGCTTGCCCCACGCGCAGTGGCAGCAATGAGTGTAGCACGCAAGAATACGAGGGTTAAGCGCAGGTCCTAAACTCCTATATTAGAACCTATATTAGAAGAGGAAGTCGAACCCAATGAAGACCAGGTTTTCTTCGCCCACGGAGTAAGTAGCATTGATGACGGCCTGCTTAAGGATATCGACCCAAATGCCGCCGCCCACGCCGGTATGAAAAGCTTTCCAGCCGGTTTCCACATCATAGCGCGAATACACGCGCGCGGCATCGGCTAGGCCCATGATACCGAATTTGCCCGGCACCAAGTAGGCATTAAACTCGAAGAGCTGCACGCGCACCTCAGCATTGGCAAATACACTGCTGCGGCCTGAGTAGCGCGTCCGGCGGAAACCGCGCAGGTTGCTGGTACCGCCCAGCGTATTGGCCTGGTAGAAACGGTAGTCGCCGAGGTTGCGGGCGCCCCCGATCCGGCCAGCCCAAGTGAGCTGGAAGGGGAAATTGGGCGAGATGTAGAAGCGGAATTCCGAGGCTAGGCGGCCGTACTTCAGCTGCTCGGCATTGAGCTGATAATTATACTCCACCGAGTTGTACCAGCGCAACCCAATACGCGGGTTTTTCGGCGAGGATGCCGCATCGATGTTGAGGTAGGCCCGGCCGCCGAGGTAGCGGTTCAGCTGGAAGTCAGAAGAGCGGATACCCAAGGCTGCTCCTTCCACGCCATTGTTGTCGTCGTCGAGGCCAGCGTCAATTTCCCGGCCGATGGGGTTACGCTCCACTTGAAATTGGTCGTACTGCGGCCCGAAGCCGAGCTTGAGGAAGCTGAAGATGTCGCGCTCCAGCACCGGCGACACGTAGAGCCGGGAGAAGCGTACCCGGTAGGTTTCGTTGATGTCGCGGGCACGGGTGCTGTTATTTTCAGCCAGCACGTTGCGCGTATCGTTGCCCAAGCCGAAATAGTTATACAGCAGCTGCGGCCCGTAGAACTGCGCATTTAGCCGCAAATCGTACTTGCCAACTACGTCCACAAAGTGCCCGACGTAGCGCACATTATAGGCCTGTTGTGAGGGCGAATAGTTAGCCGCTATGCTTTGCTCCGTGGCGTACGGCGCCTTGCGGAAACCGTAGGTGCGGTACACGGCTCCACCACCAAAGAACAGCCGGTCGTCGATGTTGTAGCCGAAATACAGTGTGGGCCCGAGGTAGTTGAGCGTGTAATCTTTGCGTTCGGTGCGGGTGTGCACGTCGTAGCGGCTCACGTCGATGCCCGGCTCTGTGCGCAACCGAGCGTCGCGGCCCGGCACGATTACGTTGCCCGTGTCGGCGTCATAAATGTGCACGTAGTGCCGCAAACCGGCCACATTCGAGCGGTTCACAATGGAGTCGCGGCCGGTGCCGGCAATGATGCGCACCCGCGGGCCGCTTTTCACGTTGCCCTTCACGTCGTACACATCGTTGCCGGCGAAGCCGTAGAGGCGTAGCTCCTTGGTTACTTTATTGTCGAAAGTGCGGTCGAAAAGAGTTTTGGTCAGTTCGCCTTCCTTGTTGATTTTCCGAACCGTGACGCGGGTCTTGTTGCCTTCGAGACGCTCTACTATAAATTTCTCGCGCTTCTTGGAGCCTTTTATCTCCGTTATGCGGCTCAGCAGCTCGTAATAGTTGGCAGCCACTTCGGGTAGTAGCTCGCGGCGTTTTTTGAGCTTGCTTATTATCTCCGGCCCGTGCAGGTCATAGATCTGCTTGGGCCAACGCTCCTTGAAGGCTTTCTCAATTTCGGCGTCGGTGAGGGCGACTTTTAATTCCTCGGCCTGCTTCACCCATTGCTCCTTGGTCACGGAAGCCAGATACACCCGGTCGTTGCTCAGAGCGGTCAGGTTCAGGCCTTTCCAGTCGGCGTAATCTTCCCCGAAATCCTGGAAGTTGCGAATGGCCCACTTGCGCGAAGCCAGGTACGGAAACAACCCGTCGCCCTTGAAGAAAGCAATGTCGCGGTCTTCGGGTACGGCCGTGAACTTCCGGTCGCCATCTTTATCTTTTTTCTCGGCCCAGCGCCACTGGTCTTCGTGCCGGTCCCAGTCGCCGATCCACATATCGAAGAGGCGCGAGCGGGCAAAGGCCTTCTCATTGACGCGGTTGTCGTTGTCGTCAGTAATACGCTCGAACACCTTGTCGGTGCCCACCAAGTTCTTGGCGTTGCCCAAGGAAGCTACGTCGCTCTGGTCGTCTTTGGCATCTTCCTCAATGGCGCCCGGCGTGTTACCGAAACGGCCGAGATACTGGCCCAGCAGCGGGTCTTGCGGAATAAAGCGCAGTTCGGGGTTGGTGTGCAAAATACCGGCTGCCTGGGCCAGCGGGGGCAACACCAACGCCCCGTAGGGATGCTGGGCCGAAATCTGGTCCTGCAAAATATCGGCCGCTGCGCCTTGCCGCAGGCTCTCCGGTAGTACCGCCGAAGGGTCTTTGTTGAGGCTGCGAATGGTGAAGTTGCGGCCTTCTTCGTTGCGCACTTTCAACGAAGCAGTCTGCTTGCCGCCTCCTATTTTGTAGGGCGTAAGGCCACCTTTCTCGGTGGCCATATCCAGCACCGGAAACTTGACGGGCGTAGCCCACTCTTTGCGGTAATGCTCGCCAAACAGAAATTTATGAAAGCTGCTGCGGTCGGCGTAGCGCGTGTTTACGGCCACGGTTCTGGTGCTGTCGCGGAAGTTGGGGCGCGGAGCGGCGGGGGCTACCGGGCCACTTTCGGCCACTAACGGCTGCGCGTACAGTGGCGTGCGGAACACCAACCGGCCGGTTTGGCCGCTCTCGTTCGGAATCCAAAACTCCGTCCATACCTGGCCATCATCGTAGTAATTGACTCGCGCAAAGCCTTTTTCCTTGTCCGAGAAGTCGGCATCGGCGTCGCGGCCGGCCCGCACGTGCTGCGTTTTGCATCCCGAGCCGCTCACAATATGGTGGTAGTTGCTGGCCTTGAAGTACTGCAGATTATGCTCGTGGCCGGTGGCGTAGATGATGTTGGGATGCTTGGCGAAAATATCTTCCAGCCCCTTTTTGTACGCCTGGTAGAGCGGATGCGGAATATCCTGCGAGATACCGCCGTACTTACGCGCAAACGGATACACCGAACCAATAACAGGCAGCGGCAGGAAGGCATATTTATAGACGATGGATAACGGGAAAATATGGTCGGCGAGGGTGAAATACCCGCCGTGGATACCATCGGACAAGATGGGGTGGTGAGCCACCACGATAATGTTGCGGTCCTTGTTTTGGTTGATGATATCTTCGAGCTGCGTGAAGAAATCGGTTTCGTTGGCCACGCCGCAGCCACTGTTGGCGCCGTACGGCCGCTCCCCCTCGCCTTGCAAAAACCACTGCGAGTTGATGGCAATCATCACCAGATTGTCTTGCAAGCGCACCTCAAACGGACCAGGGCAAGCGTCGCGCGGGATGAAAAAGTCGCCGGTATAGGAAAAAGCCGCCGAGTCGTTGGTAAGAAAGTTTTCTACGAAGCGCTGTTGGCGGTTCACTTGTTCTACGCCCCCGTTGCGGCCTTGCTTCCAGTCGTGGTTGCCGGGAATCATGTATTTCTCGCCAGCGTAGCCCCGCAGCACGTTCAGTTGGTCCACGATGCGCCGCTCCGACTCTTTCCGGTCGAAGGCCCCTTCTTCGGGCATGCCGTACTCGTAGATATTATCGCCGAGGTACACGGCCGTGCTCTTGGCGCCAGCGGCCATAATCTGCTTGCGCATATAATTGAGGGAAGGCTCCCCGCCCTTATCGGCCGCAATAGGTTTGCCCACGTCTCCAATCAGAAACACGCTATAATTGATGTGGGAGCTGTCGGGCGGTGTTTTTGATTCCCATCCCTTACCGCCGTGGTTGTAATTGGGCCGAGTGGGGTGTGCTGCTTGGGTAGGCTGGCTAGCCTGTTGTGCCCACGCAGGGGTACCCCAGACCGTTAGCAACAGGCCGCAAGACAATAAAAAGCGCTTCATATGGAGCCAGTAGGAGAAAAAAAGCTGGAGCTAACCTCAACGGTCCGTCGTGGACCGGACTAGGCAGTTCGTAGAAATACGTTTAACTTACCTAAACGGCTGCCTTCGCCCGTTCCATCATAGAGCCGGGTGCCTGCCCTACGCAAACTATTGGTCTACGGTTGAGCCGCTGTCGAAAAACCTCCTGGTCCCATTCGCGTTGAAAGGCGGTTGGGAGGCCGCCCCTGCTTCCATTGCTCACCCTTCCCTCCTCCATGGAACCCACGGAAACGCTTCAGCCCGTCAAGGCTGAGAAATCGGAAATTTTAAAGCAGGCCAAGGCCTATGTCACGCAGCTCTTCGAGGAAAAGCTTCCCAAGCAGCTGGTCTATCACTCGCTCGCGCACACAACGGCGGTGGTGAAGGAAGCGCGCAAGCTGGGCGAAGATGCGGGCTTGGAAGCCCCAGACCAAGAAGCCCTGCTGTTGGCCGCCTGGTTTCACGACACCGGCTACATCGAAGTCTACGACGGCCACGAGTACCAAAGCATGGTGTTGGCTGAGCAGTGGCTCAACCAGCAAGGCTACCCCGCCGAGCGTACTGCCCTCGTGAAAGATCTTATCCGGGCCACCCACCGCAACGAACCCCGCACCACGGAATTGCAACGGCTGCTCGTGGATGCCGACATGAGCGGCTTGGGCCGGGAAGATTTTTTCGCCAGTTCCGAGTTGCTGCGGGCGGAGTGGGAAACGGCGCTCGGCAAGACCTACTCCAACGTAGCCTGGGCCGAGTCGCAAATGGATTTTCTGTTGTCGGCTAAGTTCCACACGGAAGTCGCGAAGGCGCGCTACAAGGAGCAGTTCAAAGCCAATGTGAAAGAGCAGCGCGAGCAGCTCAAGAAGACGGAGAAGAAGCTCAAGAAAAAGGAGGAAGAAGGCAACTTCGCCGAAGGCAAACGCGGGGTCGAGACGATGTTTCGCACCACTTACGACACCCACGTATCTCTGTCGCAGATGGCCGACAACAAGGCCAACATGATGATCAGTCTGAACGCTGTGCTGCTGTCCGTTATCATCACGTATCTGGGCGCCAAGGCGGGCACGAAGTCGGGTATTGTTAGCCCGGTTATCGTCAACAATCCTATTCTCATGATTCCGGTGGGCTTGCTCGTAGCCACGGCCCTTGGTTCCGTTGTAACAGCTATTCTCTCGGCGCAACCCGATGTCACTTCCTTCGAATGGCTCAAACGGAGTCCGCAGGTAGCCGTCAATCGGCGGGTTAACTTGCTGTTCTTCGGCAACTTCACCAAGCTCAGCCTCGACAACTTTCACAGCGGTATGCACGAGCTAATGGGCAACCGCGACAAGCTCTACGACAATATGATAACCGATATTTATTATCTCGGCGAGGTTTTGTCGCGCAAATACCGACTGCTGCGCATCAGCTACACCATCTTCATGGTAGGACTCATTCTCACGGCGCTTTCGTTTGGTATTGCGCTGCTCTACAAGATGTAAGCTCGTTTGGGCAATCTTCCGATTCGAGCTACCTTTGTGCCGTCCCTGCTGGCTGCGTAGTTCAACGGATAGAATAGAAGTTTCCTAAACTTTTGATGTGGGTTCGATTCCCGCCGCGGCTACTTGTTACTTACCTAAAACCCCGCTTTCGTATTGTGAGCGGGGTTTTGTTATGATTAACCAATTTATAAACGAGGCTTACAATCAACACCTGACACAATACTGTACAGTTTGTATGCTCGCCTCAAGTCTTTAGGGCTATAAGCTACTGCAGAAGGCAAATTTATTTTCTGAAGAGCCTCTTGCTTGTTGGTGCGAGATGGTCCAAGCGTAGCAGAGGCAAGTATCATCTTCGAACCGGGATTTCGTGAATCCAGAAGTAGTCGTAGAGAGTGGCGTCCACGGCGTACGTGCGGTTTCCGGCCGTGATAACGTTGAAATCGTGGTCCTTGAAAAATGCCCCGCCGACAAATTGGTGCAGGTTGATACCGTACCAGTACACCAAGCCGTAGGCCACTCTGCAACCCGAATTCCAGTTGTGTCTCTTGGCAAGCTGATTGAAGGTGGAGGCCAGCACGTAAGCATACATCTTACAGTGCCCCTGCTTGCCATCCAGTATCTTATTAGGGTCCGACGCGCTATTGTGCTTCATCCGAAAAGCTAGGATATCAGCTGTATACGCCACCGCAAAACGACTCAATTCTTCTGGCTTGGCGTACTGCGAATCGTTAAACTGTTCTGACGCCGCAGCGAAATGTGTTGCATCTAGCTGGTGAGTGTAATTGCGGTAGCCGAGCACCTTGAAGGATAAGCCTCGAACTGCTGCCCAGTAGCCCACGCCAAGGAGCACAACGAAGAACAGAAAGAAGGCTACTTTTTTGGGCTGAATCATACCGACGCTTGCCATATACTGCACTAAATATAAGCGTCGTAACTGATGAGCGAGAACTATGTTGTGGAGGCGCTGATTGTCGGCTATTATTACAAGCTCCAGCTTATTGCGGATGTTGAGTGGTGGCAGCCTCTCTGCCAGTGCCATTCTATTCCGAACTTCAAGCAGAAAACGAGGAGCTCGATAGTTTCCGGTTCAGCTGCTTAATTTAGGATTCCTTTCTACCCTTCTCCGCGGCGTATGCAATCCATTATCTTCTCTACTGCCCAATTGCCCACTACTTTATCGGCGGCGCATGCTGAAATTGAAGCCCTACGCGCCCGTCTCCAGCGCCAGCAGCAGGGCCACGCCGTAACGCAGCTTCACGCGGCCTGGATGCAGGCCGTGCACGAAGGTTTTCTCTTGCTTGATGCCGACGACCGGGTGCTGCTCATTAACGATGGGTACTGCCAGCTACTGGGCCTGCCCTTGCCGGCGAGTTACTGGCTGGGCCGCCCACGGCAGGAACTCACCGCACAAATAGCCTCCTTACTCGCCGATCCCGAGGAATTTCGAGCCGGCATGCAGCGCATTTACGCGCATCCGCAGGCAGAGTACGGCACCCGAGTAACGTTACTCGATGGGCGGGTACTAGAGCGCGACTTTCTACCGTATACCGACGAGGAAGGCCAACGCTGCACCCTGGTGCACTACCGCGACGTAACGGCTCCTCATCAGCTGGAAGAGCACCTGCGCACCATCTCGCGCATCCCCGCCCAGAATCCTAATCCCATCCTGCGTCTCGGCACCGATTATCAGCAGCTTTACGCCAACCCCGCCGCCGAACGCCTACGCACCGAGTTGGGAGCGGATGGGGCTCAGGAGCTGCAACAACAGGCTTTCGTCTGGGCCGAAGCAGTACTAGCCAGCGGCCGGGACGCGCGCTATACCACCAGCATAGGCGGGCGGCATTTCACGGCCAATGCGGTACCGTTTCTTGAGGAGCAGTACGTCAACCTGTACTTGGTCGATATCACGGAGCGGGTCCTGGCTGAGCAGCGGCAAATGGAGCAGCAGGCTTTCACGCAGCAGGTACTCGACACCTCTCCCAACCTTATCTACGTGCGCGATGCCGAGGGCAACACGTTGTTTCAGAACTACGCCATGCGGCGGCTACGCAACGAAGCCCGCCTGCCTGCCTCATCCGATATGGCCACCATTGCCGCCATGCAGCAGCGCGAGCGGGAGCATTACGCCGCTGCCGATGCCCAGGTACTAGCCACGGGCCAGGAGGTGACAGCGGAAGACCCTCTGACGCTGCCCACCGGCGAAATACAGTGGTATTACACCGTAAAGCGTCCCCTACGCTGGCTCGACGGCACCACGCACGTTCTCGGCGTAAGCACCGACATCACTGAACTCAAGCGCACCCAGCACACGCTGGAACGCAGCCAAAAACGCTACCGCGACCTCCAACATCACACCCAAGCCCTGATTTGCACGCACGCCCTCGATGGCACGGTGCTCAGCGCCAATCCGGCCTTGGCGCAACTGCTTGGCTGCCGCCCCGAGGATTTGGTGGGCCGAGAAGTCATTTCGGTGATGCCCCGCGAAGATGCCCCGGCGTTTTTTGCTTATCTGAAGCGGATTGCAGACCTAGGCGAGGAGCAGGGCGTGCAGCGCATGCAGCCCACTCCCGACGCGCCGCTGCATTACCTACTTTACCGGGCCGTAGTGGTCCGCGAAGACGGTGAAGCGCCCTACGTCATTGTGCACTCCCACGACATTTCCGAGCGAATAGCAGCGGAGCACGCTTTGCGCCAAGCCAAACGTGCCGCCGAAGCAGCGGCCCGCGCCAGGGAAAACTTTTTGGCCAACATGAGCCACGAAATTCGGACGCCGCTGAATGGGGTGCTAGGCATGGCCGCCCAACTCAGTAAAACCTCGCTCAATCCGCGCCAGCAGGAGCTGGTGGGCATCATCCGTTCCTCGGGGCAACACTTGCTGGGCGTCATCAACGACGTGCTGGACATGGCCAAAATCACCTCGGGCAAACTAGAACTGGCCAGCGAAACCTTCAACCTCTGCGACTCCATGGCCCAGGCCGTGCAGCCACTGGCGTTGCAGGCGCAGGAAAAAGGCATTACGTTCGAAGGCACTCCCCTGCGCAACTCCTGCCCCTACCCCTGGGTGGTGGGCGACGCGCACCGGCTCAACCAAATCCTCATTAACCTCGTCAGTAACGCACTCAAATTCACGCCGGCGGGCGGGCACATTGCCGTGGGCGGATACTTGCTCAATGAAACCGACGAAACGATAACCGTGCAATTCAGCGTCACGGATTCGGGCGTGGGCATTGCGCCCGACAAGCTGGGGCGTATTTTCGAGAGCTTCACGCAGGCCTACGCCGATACGTCGCGGCTTTTTGGGGGCACGGGTTTAGGCCTGAGCATCAGCCGGGCGCTGGTGGAGCAGATGGGCGGCACGCTCACGGTGGAAAGCCAAATTGGGCAGGGCAGCACGTTTGCCTTCCAGATCACGTTGCCGCGGGCTACGGCCGTAGTGCCCGAAGCCGCAGTGGCCGGCTACGACAACGGGGCACTCCGCGGCCGGCGCATGTTGCTCATCGAAGACAACGAAATCAACCGCCTGGTGGCGCGCCTGCTGCTCGAAGAGTGGGGCGTAGCGCTAGACGAAGCCGCCGACGGCCCCACCGGGCTGGACTTGCTCAACGAACACAGCTACGACGCGGTGCTAATGGACATTCAGATGCCCGGCATGAATGGGCTGGAAGTAACGGCAGTTATCCGGCGCCTGCCGGACCCGGTGCGGGCTAACATCCCCATTCTAGCTCTCACGGCCAATGCTTTCCAGGCTGATACCGAACAGTACTTGGCCGCCGGCATGAACGATTGCGTAGCCAAGCCCTTCGATGAGGGCGAACTATTCAATAAGCTGGCTTTGCTGCTAACGCCTCCGGCCTATGACCTGACCTCGTTGCGGGCACTCGCAAGGGGCAATGCCACCTTCGTGCAGCGGGTTCTGCGTTCCTTCCTGACCAACGTACCCACCACGCTGACGCAAATGCGGGCGGCCACCGCCGCCGAGCAGTGGAACGAACTGGCCCGGCTGATTCATCACCTCAAGCCGAGCTTGGCGGCGCTGGGCGTAATCGAAGCTGAGCCACTGGTAGCCGCGCTGGAAGATTTGCGGCAAACGCCTCCTACGCCTGCTGGCGCCCAGGGCATCCGCTCCACCACCGATCAACTAACAGCCTTAGTTACGCGGGTGATGGCCGCCTTGCCCAAAGAACTCGACGCCGCCGAAGCCACCCTGTAACTCCGCAAAGCAAGCAAATTACGCTCGAATACGTATTTACACGAGTTCGAGTCGGATAAATACGCATTTACCTCCCATTCTAGCGGCTCTCGCAACCTTAGCCATAGAGGTCAGTACTACTTGGTTCTGGCAAAACGTTTTCTGGTTCTGGCATAGTCGCCAAGCAGCCCGAGTAGCGTTTTAGCCGGATTCAACGTCCCACCTGAACCTCAACGCTGGAGTCTATGCTAGCCATGAATTACCGGGGCCCCCAGCGGGTCCGCGTCAGTGAGAAACCCATGCCGGAGATAAAGCATCCCGAAGATGCTATTGTCCGGGTAACCCGCTCGTGCATTTGCGGCTCCGACCTGCACTTATACAACGGCAACGTGCCCGATACACGGCCCGGCATGACTTTCGGACACGAATTCACGGGCATAGTGGAAGAAATAGGCCCCGACGTACACAAGCTGAAGGTGGGCGACCATGTGCTGGTGCCTTTCAATATTGCTTGCGGCCGCTGCCACTTCTGTAAGCAAGGCCTGTACGGCAACTGCCACGAATCGAACCCGCAAGCCACGGCGGTGGGTGGCATCTTTGGCTACTCGCACACGGCCGGGGGTTTCGATGGCGGGCAAGCAGAATACGTGCGAGTGCCGTACGCCAACGTGGGGCCAACGGTAATTCCGGCCGGCATGGACCCCGACGATGCCGTAATGCTGACCGACGTAGTACCCACCGGCTACCAAGCGGCAGAAATGGCCGGCATTCAGCCCGGCGATACGGTGGTAGTTTTTGGGGCGGGCCCAGTGGGCATCATGGCTGCCAAATGCGCCTGGCTTTTCGGTGCCGGCCGCGTCATCGTGTTCGACCACGTGGAGTACCGCCTGGAGTTCGTGCGCAACTATGCTCACTGCGAGGCTTACAACTTCAAAGAAATGGACGATCCAGTGGTATTCGTGAAGAAAACCACCGACTGGATGGGCGCTGACGTGTGCATTGATGCCGTGGGGGCCGAAGCTGCTGGTAGCGCCATGCAAACCATCACGGGCCGGAAGCTGCTGTTGCAGGCGGGCTCGGCCACGGCGCTGCACTGGGCTATTAATTCTGTCAAGAAAGGTGGCATTTTGTCCATTGTGGGCGTGTACGGCCCCACCGACAACCTTATCCCAATTGGCAACGTGGTGAACAAAGGCATCACCATTCGGGCCAACCAAGCCTCGGTGAAACGGCTGCTGCCCCGCCTCATCGAGCACGTGCAAAACGGCATCCTCAACCCCAAAGCCTTGATTACGCACCGGGTGCCGCTCGAATATGCCGCCGATGCGTACCGTATTTTCTCCGATAAGCTCGACAACTGCATTAAGCCCGTGCTTATTCCGCCCTCAGCTAGAATCTAAGCCGCAACTCCTATGGAAACAAACGCCAAAGACTTTTCACACATCAAAGGATGGGGCATAGACGCGGACCCGAAAAACGATCCGACCTATCCCATGAAGCACCGTACCGACGCGGAGCAGCAGGGTTACAGCTGGGAGCGGCCGCCCTTACAGCCCGTTGACGTGGAAGTGCTGCACTCCAACGAGCGGCCTAACGTGTCGGCCGTGTTCGGCACCTCCTCGCCCCCAAGCGGGTTAAGCGGTATGATCCGGCGCTTCGCTTTCCGGTACAGCGAGTCGAGCTATGGCCACTGGTTACCTTTACTGCTAGCCGACCGGGTTAATGCAGTGGAGTGCGTAATAGATGACCTGGCACACGGCCACGTGCCCAACATTTTTGCCGAGAAAGGCTACCCCGCCGCCTGGAAGCACAACCGCAAAGGCTTTCTGCTATCGGCAGCCACTACGTTAGCCGTAACCGCCGCCGTGGTAGCCTTGCTCTATCCTAAGAAGCAACGCTCCCGGAAAAGACTGCGCTATTCCGACTAGCCGCGCGGTAGCCCAGACCCACCACTCACCCGGCAGCAGCACAAACGGCACCTCGGTTCGGCTTTGAAGCCAAACTAGGGTGCCGTTTGTGCTGTTGCCATTTGGCAGCAGGCTATCAGCGGAGCTTCTTAAAGCGCTACTGTGCAAAGGCTTCCTTCCTTATCGTTCAACTACATATTCTTTAACCGCACGCTGTATAAGCCGCTCGGAGCTGGTTTTGGGTTGAGTATAACATATCTATCATTTCCCCGTGCTGATTATCAGAATTTAATGCTCAACTTAGTTACACTAAACAAACCAGCACGCTAGTTATTGGCGTAGATGGAACACGCTCTGAGTACCCCTGCTTACACACCTTTTTACTAGTAGTTGGAATGGAATGCCTGTTTTTGTCTCCGGCGCCTGAGGGCCGCCGCGTGTGCCTCTATGCCGTACCCGACGGGGTGCCGCTCTATTTTAAGCACAACGAGTTGATGCAAAGCCCCGGTTATCAGCTACTTTGGCGCGGCAATCCTGAAAGTATCACGGAAGACGAAGCGGCAAGCTGGGTAAGCCGGCACCACACCGATCAGTCCGTTTACCTCAACTACAAGCAGCCCGAACACCCTACTAGCAGTTTACGCACGGCCCGCGAATCGTTTCAATCGGCGGTAGAGCAGTTGGGGCACGAGTTGGAGTACGCGCCGGGTACTAGGCCTAGCGAGGTAATAGTGGGCGCAATACCGACCTAGCGCCTATTCGTCCAATAGGCCATTGGAGACGGCGAACTTGATGAGGGCGGCGGTGTTTTTGGCCTGGGTTTTCTCGATGATGTTCTGGCGGTGGGTTTCGATGGTGCGCTTGCTGGTGAAGAGGCGGTCGGCGATTTCAGCGTTGGTGAGGCCTTCGGCAATCAGGCGCAGCACTTCCAGCTCCCGCTTCGATAAGTCCCCCGACTTGCTACGGCCCGCTTCGGCGGGCGCGGTATTGTTGCCGACCAGCTTGTAGAGCATATCGATGCCTAACTCGGTGCATAGAAACGGCCGTCCCGCCGCCACCGTCCGGATACCGTGCGTGATTTCGGAGATATCGGCGTTTTTGAGCACATAGCCGTGGGCGCCGGCTTCGAGGATGCGATGCACGTAATTTTCGTGGTCGAGCATGGAGAGCACCAACACGCGAAGGGTTGGATATTGCTCGTGCAAGTGGCCTATGGTAGTAAAGCCATCCATCACGGGCATGTTGATGTCCATCAACACAACATCGGTGGGAGTGGTGGGAAGCATACTCAGCAATTCTTCGCCGTTACTCGCTTCTCCTACTACTTCGAGATCGGGTTGCATGGTTAGCAACGCTCGAATACCATCGCGCAAGATGGTGTGGTCATCCGTTAGAAATACTCGAATCATAGTAGGAGGCAGGTGTAGGCAGAACGTGAGCAAGAGAAGCTGAACGCAGGCGGTAGGGAGCCGTCTTTGTTTGCTTGTAGGTGTGTGCTGTGCAGCTTTACCAAGGGGTGTACCGCGCAAGGGAAGAGCGCAAGATTGATACGAGTTTCTCTCTTAGAGAGATGAGGCTTTTATAGAAAGTATCTTATAGAATGACACAATTTCACGCCTACATTATTGCGGTATACGTAGAGGGAGGAAGTCATACCTTTCTTGCGGAAGCACGTATTTATACTGACTTCAGATCTGGAATATCTGCAGCCAATGTAGGGGTAAATACGGCTTTTTGAGCCTGTATTCGGCCTTAGGCGGCAGATGTGATACTTTCGGGGCTGCTAATTTTTGGCCCTTCCTACCAGAGCTGGTCCTTTATTTCCGTTTGGGCGGTGCCCACCGGAGTGCTCTGCCTTTCCTGAGGACTCATATATGATTCGTGTCTTGCTGACTGATGACCATGCCATTATTCGCGATGGAATTCGGTCTTTGCTTCAAAATGAACCAGACCTTGAAGTAGTGGGGGAGGCCGCCGATGGGCAGACCTTACTGGACATGCTATCCACCACCCCCGCCGATGTAGTGGTGCTCGATTTGAACATGCCGGGCCTAAGCGGTTTCGATACTATTCCGCTGCTACGCAAGCAGTATCCTCAGCTACACATCTTGGTGCTTTCGATGCTCAACAACGAGCAGTACGTGGCGCAGGCGATGCGTAGCGGTGCTTTGGGTTACGCGCTCAAAAACACCGACCGTTCGGAGCTGATCTACGCTATCGGCATGGTAGCGCGGGGCATGCCCTACCTCAGCACCACCGTAGGACTCGACCTGCTGCGTAAGCTGCACAGCGGCAGCACCGAAACCCCAGCGGAGCCCCCGCGTCTGAACTCGGGGCTCTCCAAGCGGGAGTTGGAAGTGCTGCGCCTGATTGCCGAAGGCCTCACCAACGCTGAAATCGCCGACCGCCTCTTCACCAGCAAGCGCACCATCGAAACCCACCGCCAGAACATCATCGAGAAAACCCAGGCCAAAAACACCGCCGCCCTCATCAAGTTCGCCGTCTCCAATGGCTTGGTGCAATAGTGCTGCCGACGGCGGCCACTTGTTGGCGCAGATTGGAATATATGCGGGATTGGGTCTGCCGCTCGGGTAAAAGCCTTACATCCAGACTAGCGAAAATATTTTATAAGAAGGCTATAGCACCCCAGCTAGCCCACTGATGGCCAACGCTACTACGGCTGTATTGAACCCAAACGAGAGCAGCCCGTGCAGCAACGCGAGCCGCCGGATCTGGCGGTCCGTTATGGACACGTCGGCTGTTTGGGCGGTCATACCGATGACGAACGTGAAGTAGGCCACGTCGAGATAATCGGGCTCCTTTTCGTTGCCGGGAAACTCCAGGCCGCCTTCCTTGCGGCCGGCGGTGGTATTGTAGAAAAGATGAGCGTAGCGCAGTGTGAACAACGTATGCACCAGCAGCCACGCCGTGAGCACGCTCACAATGCTCATGCCCACGTGCAGCAGAGAGATAGAAACACCTGCACGGGGCAAAGAAGAAAGCAGCAGCACCACTGCCAGCAAGCTGGCTGCCGCAGCCACCAGCACAAACCCAAAAGACAAGAGGCGGCCGGGGTCTTCGCGGGTCGCAATGCGGCGGATATGGCTCACGTTGGCCGTTAGGATGATGCCCCAGGTGAGGAGCAGCGTAGTGAGGGCAAAACCATTCCAGGCAAAAAGTACGCGTAGTACACTGTGCCAGGCAGCCGGACTGCAGAAATAGCACAAACCAGCCGGCAACAGCCCAATAGACAGGCGCTTCCAAGCCGCCAGCAGTTCTAACTGGTGCAGCGCAAACGAGTCCTGGGCCGGAGCAGAAGATGTCATAAAGCCGGAAAATGAAATATTCTGCGTAAGCTACGGCGTTCTTTGTTGTACTACCCATGAATCCAGCTCCCCTCTCCGGCCTCTACGCGCCCTCCCTCAGCCTACTCACCGACCTTTATCAAGTCACGATGGCCTATGGCTACTGGCAGCAAGGCGTGCAGGACCGCGAAGCCGTATTTCACCTCTACTTTCGGCGCCCACCCTTCAATGGCGGCTATGCCGTCGCGGCGGGCTTGGCCTACGTAGCCGACTTTTTGGACAACCTTAGGTTTTCCGACGATGACCTCACTTATCTCGGCAGTCTACGCGGCGCGAAAGGTGGCGCGCTGTTCCCACAGGAGTTTCTCGATTATCTGCGGGACTTGAAATTTACCTGCGACGTGGACGCCATTGCGGAGGGTACCGTAGTATTTTCCAGCGAGCCCCTAATTCGGGTGCGCGGGCCGCTGCTGCAAGCCCAGCTCATCGAAACCACGCTGCTCACGCTCGTCAACTTCCAGACTCTGATAGCCACCAAAGCTTCCCGTATCCGCGAAGCCGCAGGCACCGACACGGTGTTGGAATTCGGTTTGCGACGCGCGCAGGGCGTAGATGGCGGCCTTTCCGCCAGCCGTGCTGCTTATCTAGGCGGCGTCGATGCTACGTCCAACGTGTTGGCGGGGCAACGTTTTGGCATTCCCGTGAAAGGTACGCACGCCCACAGTTGGGTGATGGCGTTTGCGAAGGAAGAAGAAGCCTTTGCCGCCTACGCTAAGGCTTTCCCCGACGATTCCGTATTTCTGGTTGATACTTATGATACGCTGGAAGGCGTGCGCCACGCTATTAGCGTGGCCCGCGAAATGCGCGCCAATGGCCACGAGCTAGGCGGCATCCGCCTCGACTCCGGCGACTTGGCTTATCTGAGCCGCGAGGCGCGCGCGCTACTCAATGAAGCCGGCTTTCCAAACGTCCGCATCGTGGCCAGCAACGACCTCGAAGAAAACCTCATTACCAGCCTTAAGCTGCAAGGCGCCCGCATCGATACCTGGGGTATTGGTACGCAGCTCGTCACAGCCTACGACCAGCCGGCACTGGGTGGCGTCTACAAGATGGCTGCCTTGCGCAAGCCCGACAACTCTGGCTGGGACTTTACCATCAAGCTCTCGGAGCAGCTAGCTAAAACGAGCATCCCCGGCATTTTGCAGGTGCGCCGCTACGAGACTGAGAAGGGCCAGCCCCGCGCCGACATGCTCTACAACACCGCCGAGCCCCTCCCCGATCAGCTCACCATCATCGACCCACTCGACGCCACTCGACGCCGCCCCGTGCGTCCCGACGCCGCATTCCGGGAGTTGCTGGAGCCAGTGTTCCGGCAGGGCCAGCGCGTGCTGGAGTTACCTTCTTTAGCAGAAAGCCGCGCCCACGCTCACCGCGAAGTGCAAAGCCTCGACCCTAGCATCCGCCGCTTCCTCAACCCACACACTTACCCAGTAGGCCTAGAAGCAAGCCTGAACACCTTCCGCACCAATCTCATTCTGGAGAAGCGGCCGTTGCGGCCGGCTTAGCGCAGCCTGATGTAACAAGTGACTGACATATTCAGCTTTCATTAGAGAAACGTTGGTTGTCAATAATGCAAGGAAAAATCTTTCAGTCTCTCGTAAAGAGGCTCATACGATCTTCTACCATCGTTCTGGTCATAGCTGCATCTATTTGTGGTACAGTGTTGGTTTGGATAGTGATACTTATATACATTCCTACTGGCAATGTAGCTCTAGGTGTCACGGCAAATGCAATTCCTGAAGTACGTATCGGCATGACAGCGGAGCAGGTAGTGGCTGTTCTAGGCCTTCCTTATAGCATTTCCTCTTGTAAAGGCAGTAGCTTCCATAAGTTGGCATGTCATCCTGGTGATGAGTATTGCCAATCTATAGATGCAACAAATATGGCTACTGTTACTAGTTTCTTACGACAAGTTTCTGCTGATACTACTGTGCATCTGTGTGATGTTGTTGATGAACCTAAATATGATCAGGAAACCACTTTTATCTATTCTCGACATGCTAGCTGGTATAGAGTTTACCCGATGCTACGGGTACATTTTGACAAGCAGGCGCGCGTCAGTTCTGTGTATGCGGAGCAATACGCTGTAGATAGCGAATGCATCTACAGCCTTAGCGAAGACCGAAGCCAGAATATCAACAATCAGAAAGCAATTCGACGGCTCTTCCGCAATAAGTAATTCTCCGCTGTGTTTAAAAATGAATGGTGCCTTGAGCTCAGGTACAGGTATCATAAACAAGAAGTCCTGCTACATTTCAGTGGCAGGACTTCTTGTTTATGGCACTACTTGACCAAGTGCAGGAAGTGCAGGTAGAACGGCGTAGCGCTATCCTGAGTCTTGGGCTGGTACTTGCCCGCAATGATGGGCACGTACATGACGCGGCGGCGGCTGGCTTCGCCCACTAGCGGCGACTGGGCCACGCGGTGCCACATGCGGCCGTCGTGCACGGTCAGGTCGCCGGGCTCAGTTTCGATGGCTACTTCGTTGGGGTCGTGATACACGTCTTTGTAGTACTTCTTGCGGAATAGCATCTTGTGCAGCGGCTGGCGGTGAGTACCAGGGATGACGCGTAAGCCCCCGTTCGTAGCGGGGGTGCCATCGAGGTGAAAACCCACGTTGAGCATGGGCCCGATGCGCTTGCCGTAGAAGACGTCGCGCAACGAGTCGGTGTGCCAGCCCATCTGCGAAAACGCCGAGCCCAGCACGTTCACGTAATGGTTGATGACGAGGCCATCCTTCTCGTTGATACCTACTCGGCCGCCCGGCGCCTCTAGCAGCGGAAACAACGCTTCGAAACGCGGATCTTCCAGAAACTCGGCCAGCACGGGGCTGTAGTGGGAGGCAAAGGCGAAGCGCTGCACGATGAGCGAGCCGTCCACGTCCTTGCCGTATTTGATGGGCACGCCGTTCACTTTCTGCACGCCCTCGGCTAGCCATTGGCGCTGCACCTCCTGCGTGGCGTGCAGTATTTGCTGAATGTAGTCGAGTGAGGCAAAGGAGCTGAAGTGCAGGAAGCCGAACTCAGAGAAGAATGCACGCTGCTCGGCGGTCAGGGCGCTGCTGAGCGTGAAGCGGGGGTAGTCGGAGGTTAAAACCATTATGAAAAGGGGCGGCCATTGGCCGCTGCCGATGGCATTGAATGACAATTACAACTCTTGGGCTGCCGAAAAAGCAGAATAGGGATGGGTCGGGAAAGCGGGGAAACCAGTTGCACTCTGAGTAGTGGAAATTGTTGCGCAGTTGGTTTATTGAGTGGCCAGTGCTAGTGCCTCATGCACCTCAACTTCTAGCTACATCCCGGCCCAATTCCGGGACCTGCTCGTTCTGCTATTGCGCCAAACACTTGTCTGCTTGGGGCCAAGCCACGCTTGGCTTCTTGCTTTTTGCTGTTTTCACAACAACTCATCAGCAGTGTACTGCGGACAGTACGCTGATATCCAACCACAGAATTACCGGTAAACTTGGCGTAAGTCAGGAACATAGAAACGTGCATCATGGTAAGGCTTTATGCCCCGGCGCAGGCGCCGTAGCAGCTAGTAGATAAGTCACAACCTGTTTCAGGGGGCGAGTTTGGAGCAGCAGACGAAACGCAGCTGTTCCAACGACTGCCACCGAGATGCCAGCGAGTACATCCAGCACGTAATGGTGGCTGGTGTAGACCGCCGCAAACCAAATGCCCAGCATGATAACGCCGAAAACGACGTTAAAAAACCGGGCGCGGTGGCGAAGGGCGAAGTACAGCACGATGACGGGGTAAGCCGAATGCAACGAGGGCATAGCCGCGAAGATGTTGGAGTTCTTGGCGTAGATGGAATGGAACAGCTGCACCCCAAAGAACTGGTCGAACCGTTCCAAGCCGGCCGTGCTGCCCATCGTGAGCGGCTGGAAAGCGAAACCGTGTTGCTGCACGTACCACGGCGGCGCAGCGGGATGCAGGTAGTAGACGAGAAACCCGAGCAGGTTTACAAACAGAAAAGTCAGGGAGAATTCGAAAAATAGCGGCCGGTCCTGGAAAAACAAGTAGCCGGCGAAAGCCAGCGGAATAGGTATCCAACACAGGTAGAAGATGCCGCACAGCACATCCAAGAAAGAGTTGCCGTGGGAAAGCCAAAACTCATTGGGCGTCAGCATCTGCCCCGCAAAAGGCACGCCGAACAAGCTTTTCTCCAGGCCATACAGCTGGCTGATATCCACTGGCCGGTAGGTGTAATTAGGAAACGCCTTCATGTAATCGTAGATAATCCAGAAGACGATGAAGATGGAAAAGCCAAGAATAAAACGGCGGGTGACTTGGGAGGCATAGTAGCATCCGGTAAACAGACCCACCAGTACCACTTGCTCGGAGCGGAAGCCAATCAGCAGATAAGAAAGCAGCAGGTACGCCAGCGAAATCCCGGGCACCAAAAAAGCGCCGGTTTTCGGAGACTTGCGTAGTTCTGTTTCCAGGGAAAGAGGCATGAGCTAGGTAGGTGGTGGCTGTATATTTTAGGCGTGTCTGGCTTTCCTGATTTTCCCCATTAAGATAGACGTCGAAATCAAGGATAACTTACTTTACTAATATTGTTCTGAACGCAAAGCCCGGTCTTCTAGGGCTCTCTTGGCTTGTTGCAGCCGCGAAATTGCCGTCACGTTGGTAAGTACCGCCAGCACGGCAATGGGGAAGGTGAACACCGACATGGTTTCGAACACGTGGAAGGGCAGCCCAAACGCGAATAGCTTGTAGTTGCCGCCCAGGTAGGCCGAGGTGAGGCCGCAGGCGATGGCGCTCACTCCGAGCAACACCACGCGCTCCGGCCGCTGCATCAGCCCGCCTTTGCACTCAACGCCCAGTCCTTCGGCCCGTGCGCGCGTGTAACTCACCATCATCGAGCCTATCAGGCCCACGAAAGCCAGCAAGGAACTCAGGAAATAGTGGTGGGCTACTAAATAATAGCAGATGCCCAGGAAGGTGAACAGCTCGCTGTAACGGTCCAGCACTGAATCGAATAGCGCCCCGTACTCGCTCTTCATGTTGCCCAGGCGCGCCACCTGCCCATCGAGCATATCGAACAGGCCGGCGAATAGAATCAGGGCGCCGCCCCAGCCCACGTAGCGCAGGTCGCCGCGGTTGCCTTCTTCGGCTCCCAGAATGAAGATGCCCGCCACGCCCACATTCAGGACCAGCCCAATCAGGGTTACCGCATTGGGAGTCAGCCCCACCCGAATCAGCACCCGGACCACGGGATTGATGACCTTGTAGATGCCCAGTTGCAGGGCAGTTCGAAGATTGACGGTTTCCATGGCTAGTTGTTGAGGAAGGTTGAGCAAAGAGATGTGAGAAGTAAGACCGAGGAAGTGAGGCAGATTCCGCTTTCACTTAGGGCCCACCCCTTAGAAGGAGAGTTTAAATCGACCCCGCAGGCCCCATTCGGCAACCGTAGGATTGTCTAGGTAATTCAGGCGTTTCACCACGTCTATCCGAAAGAGCTTGAACACGTTGGCTACCCCTACGCTGGCCTCCACGTAGGGCGTTCGGCCCAACGCGAAGGAGGTAGGCTGCCCAGCATCATTCTGCACGAATTCGTAGAGAGTTGAGTCGCGGGTCGGGTTATTCTCGGATCGGATGCCGCCGTAGAGCACTTTCAGAGAAGCTACTTCCCGTAGCTTCAACTTATTTATTAGCGGTATCTTATTGAAGAAGAAACCGTTGAAGTTTTGGTCAATGAAGATGCTAGCGTAATGGTCGCTGGAAAACTCCAGGAAATTCATCAGGTTGTAGGAGTTCAGCTGGTAAGAATACGTTTGGTTGGCGCGGTGAATGGCCAGCAGCGGAAACGGCACCCGGCCAAATACGTACCCGCCTTCCAAATTAACGTCGGCAAATCCGAGCTGAGAAAGGTAAACCCGCTTCACAACGCTTAGGCCCACATTCTGATAGGTGTATTGCCCCTGCAACGGCCCTTTAATACCCGAGGTAAACCGGGCCGTAAACACCGGATAGCGCCCGATGATTGGGACGCGGTACAGCTTTCCTTGGTAGAAAGTCTCCTTGGGAGCCCAGCGCAGCGTGAGCCCTACCTCCGTAGTTTGTAAGGCGGGCACGGTGCGCGGCTCGCCATCCTCAGCAGTCGTGCGGAAATACAGTCCGCCAGCCGGCGACTGTTTCCAGCTTTTGAGGCCTATAGAGTATGAAAAATGGCTGTTGAATTCGTGCAGGTAGTCCAGCCGAAACACATCGTTGTACAGCCACTTGTCGTTGACGCCGCGCTTGAAGGACAGCAAAAAATTGTCTTCCTGCACAAATTCCAGCTCCTGCCCCGGAATCTTGGTGTCGCGCTGAAAGCTGGCCCGAACGAAGTTTTGGGGAAAAGTGTAAACCGACTTGTTGTTGAGCGAATACGTGGAACTGAAGAAGTACTTCCACTTCTCGTCTTTGAAGCCGTAGGCCGCGTAGGTTTCGAAATAAAGCCGCTTGCTCAGCTCCGGCGTAGTACGGCCACCCAGGCGCAGGCGGAAGCCTTCGACAGGGTTGAAGCTGTAGAAAGTGTTGGCGGGCCCAACCTCAAACGGTCCAAACGACTTGTAGCCCGCGAAGAGAAACGTGAACAGCTCCAAGGAGCGCCGAAACGACTTGATGGTTTGCAGCGTGTCGATGTCGTGGTACACGGCGCGCTCTTTGGCACTGAGACTGTCGTGGCGGCTGGCCAGCCAGAAAGCGTCGGTTTGCTTGCTCGTGCTGCTCGTGCTATCGACGGTGGCTGGTTTCGGGGCCTCAAATACGGCAACGGACGGCGGCTGATTGATCCGGTAGTTCTTGAGCGACACGGTCCGTTCGCCGTAAAAGCCGGAGCCTTTTTCTTTCAGCAGGCCAAACTCCACCCGCAGCACGCTTTTGCTGAGGTGGTAGCGAGCATCGGAGTTGGGCTCAAACTCCACCCGCGCCTCCAGGCTCCGCACGAAGTTGAGGTTGATGCGCTTATTGACGGAGAGCAGGGCTTGTTTAATGGCGTAGTTGCCGTCCAGCGGCACGTAGAGCTTGCCTTCGAACAGCAAATCACCCTTGGTGCGGGGGGTGAAACTGATTTCCACGAGGGCCGGGGTGTGCTGCCGCAGGGTGTCGGTGATGAAGTACTGGTAAAAGGTGGGGGCGTTGTCGGCAATGGGGCTCAGCAGCTGGTTGCCCATGATGGACACGTTGTTGGCGTATATGTCCACATCTTGGTACATGCGGTTGAAATAGCTTTGCAGGCCATCGTTGTCGATGAAGTTCTTATCAAACTGCACCTGTTTGGTGCCGAGCAACGTGGACACCCGTTGCTCGGGATTTTGCCGATAGTATTTATGAAACAGTTTCTCCTCTAAGTAGATAGGCAACATATTCCGGCCGCCCATGGCCGCCGAATCCTGCTGCTTGAACAGGAACTGATAGTTAATAAAGGCTTTGCGATTCTTGAACTTCTCAGATAAGTTACTGAGGGAGAAGAACATCTTTTCGTACTGCTCATAGTCCACGTACTCGTAGGCTTCCGGGCGGTTCTGGTTTTTGTGCTCGATAACCTGGCGAATAAGCGCGACGGCGGGGTTGTCCTTGTTTTGGTAACGGGGTGCTTTCGGCGCCCGCACCACCACCTCGCCCAGGGCCGTGGCGCTGGTTTTCAACTGCACGCTCAGTTCCTGCGGCTGGCCCGCCAGCACCGTTCGCTTCACCGATTGGTAGCCGAGATAAGAAAATACGACCGTGGTGTACGGAGCCGGAATTTGCAGCGAGTAGCGTCCGTTTTCGTCGGTGTTGGTGCCTATTGATGTTTGGGGCACGGAGACGCTGACGTAGGGCAGCGCCTGCCGAGTCTTGCCGTCGGTTACGACGCCGGTTACAGTGGTAGTTTGCGCCACTGCGGCCACCGCTAAGCTCAACAGCAAGCCTAACAACCCGAGTGCTCTAGCCCAACGCGCAAACTCGGCCCTTGCCCTGGAGGCTTTCATGGCTTCTTGAAAACAAATTTTTGTTGCAGCACGTAATTGAAACCAACACCAACCAGCAGATTCACAACTACTTTACTGATTAGATAAGGCTGGTGCAGTTGCTGAACCAGCAAATAAATTCCTGTGCTGTTGAGGAGTAAGTTGCCCGCCCACACCAAGAGGTAGCGGTAGGCCTGGGTGGAAATTGCCTGGCCCTTCGCGCCGAAGACGTAGTGCCGGCCCAGGTAGAAATTTGTGCATCCCCCAGCAATGTTGCCTAGCACCACGGCTGGCAGGTAGCCCATCCGCAAGACTTCAACGCACACAATGGCGACGACGTAATCGACTGCGGTACCGGCGAATGACGCGGCCTGCGCGGCAAAAAATCGAGTGGTTGGCACCGGTTAGAACAAGTGAAGTTTAGTGCATACCTGAAGCAACATATTGGCGTACAAGCCGGCCAGCACATCGTCTAGCATCACTCCTACGCCGCCCGGCAACTGCTCCAGCGCCCGGATGCCGAGCGGCTTGCGAATGTCGAAAAAGCGGAACAGCACCAGCCCTGCTAGTAGCGAAGCCCACGTGATGGGCACCAAGAGCATAGCCAGCCACATACCGGCTATTTCATCAATCACCACCCGTTGGTGGTCTTTACCCCAAGCCGGCTCCACTAACTGAGCCGACACGGTACCCACCACGAGTAAGCCAACAGTGAGTAAGGCCGCCGGCATCAGTTGCCTACTTGGCTCACTGACGCGGGTCAGGTAGAGAACCAGGCAGCAGGCCGCGGCGGCAAGAGTGCCACCGCCACGGCCCACGTACCCAATGCCTAATCCGCTAGCAATGAGCTGGTGCAGGCGTAAAAACGAACTCACCGAGCTTCCATCAAATCCTCGTAATAGTCGAGGCCCAGATGCGTAATCAGGTCTTCTCCCATCATGTAGCGAAGCGTGTTTTGCAGCTTCATGAGTTGCTGGAAAATGTCGTGCTCGGGTCGCAAACCAGGCGCGGTCTGCGGCGATTTCAGGTAGAAAGACAGCCATTCTTGAATGCCGCTCATGCCGGCGCGCTTGGCCAAGTCCATGAACAGAGCCAGGTCCAGCACCAATGGAGCGGCCAAAATGGAATCACGGCAGAGAAAATCGATTTTGATTTGCATGGGGTAGCCCAGCCAACCGAAAAGGTCGATGTTGTCCCAGCTTTCCTTGTTGTCGCCAGCCGGCGGGTAGTAGTTGATGCGCACCTTGTGGTAGATGTCGCCGTAGAGCTCGGGGTTGTCTTCGGGGCGGAAAATGTCTTCCAGCACGCTCAGTTTGGACACTTCTTTGGTCTTGAAGTTGTCCGGGTCGTCCAGTACCAGTCCGTCGCGGTTGCCGAGGATGTTGCTCGAAAACCAGCCCCGCACACCTAGCGCCCGCGCACTCAGGCCAGGAGCCAGAATGGTTTTCATGAGCGTCTGGCCGGTTTTGAAGTCCTTGCCAGCGATGGGCGTACTGGTTTCCTGGGCCAGTTCCATCAACGCCGGTACATCCACGGTCAGGTTGGGCGCGCCATTCACGAACGGTATTCCCTCTTTCAGCGCCGCGTACGCATAGATCATGCTGGGCGAGATGTTGGGGTCGTTGTCGTGCAATCCGGCTTCAAACGCAGCCAGGGTGGTGTGTACCGGGGCCAGTTCGTGGTAGATTTCCGTCGAGCCGCACCATACCATTACGAGCCGGCTACAGTCGCGCGTGGCCTGGAACGTGCGGATGTCGTCGATTACCTGTTCCGCCAAATCGTACTTGGTGGTGTAGGTTTTGACGTGAGTGCCGTCCAGGTTCTTGACGAAGCGGTGGTCGAAAGCCGCTTTCATAGGCTTCAAAGCTTCCAGTTCCGGCCGGATGCTGTCCAGCAGAGATTGATCCAGCACTCTAGCCTTGGTAGCCGCTTGGTAGACGCTGTCCTCGTACACATCCCAGCCGCCAAATTCGAGGTCCGAGAGTTCTGCCAGCGGCACGAAATTCTTGATCTTGGGGTAGCGGTTTTCGGTTCGTTTACCCAAACGGATGTTGCTCATCTGCGTGAGGGCCCCAATCGGCTGTCCTGCGCCCTTACGCACGGCTACTACGCCCGCAATGAAGGTGGTAGCCACGGCTCCTAGGCCAGGAATGAGAATGCCCAGCTTGCCTTCAGCGGGTGCAATAGGTGTAGGTTGTTCGGTCATTGCGTTGTTGGGTTGGCGGTTTTTGAACGTTTTAGTCTCTGTTTTTTCCGCTAACGGTCTCATTCATAACTTGTTTTCATGATGAACACCTACTGCTTAGGTTCGAGAAGCTTTAACGTACGAGGTACTCATCTATTAGAAAGCCCCTGAAAGCAGGCCTCCGGTTTCAGTGTTAGTGAGTTACAAAAAGTTAGGAGCAACAGCGAGTCAGCTTGCGAATGAGCGCGTTTTTTCGGGCAGGACACCCACTGCCTTTTAGCCACAAGAGCCCGGCAAAACGGACGACGAATCAGCAGCCACTTTATTTTCCCAGCACGAATAATTGCTTGCTCACAGTGCCGCAGTGGAGAGGCTGAACCTCTATTCTTATCCGCAAAAACGTAAAATCTCAAGCAGCGGAAGGTCGGCTACTCGGCTTGGGGAGGTTGGCGGGTAGGCATTGACTACGCTATGGAAGGAGTTAGCAGAGTCGTCCATGAGTGCGGTGGAAAAAGGTGCAACTGCGCGATTAGGGCGCTAAAGGTAGAGCGTTTTGGTTACTAAAAGTTACTAGCTGATAAAATGTTATTTAATAACTAAAGTAAAACGGTAACTTCCAGGTAAGCCCTCACGTTGGGAATGTATCTTTGAAGTCGTCTTGCTATTGCTCACTAATGGAAACCCCTGACTTTGTTCACTGTATCACGGCGCTTGAGCACCTGCGCGTTGCGTTAGGGGTGCTCAATGGTAAGTGGAAGCTTCAGATCATGGTTTCGCTCTACACAGGTCACCATCGGTTCAGCGACATCAAGCAAAGCATTCCCGCTATTTCCGCGAAAGTGCTGGCCAAAGAGCTGAAGGACTTGGAAGCGCATCAGCTAATTCAACGCACGGTGCAAGCTGGTCCGCCCGTATCGGTGTGTTACGCGGTGCTACCCTATGCGCACACTCTCGACCCGATCATCTTCATGCTGCGCGATTGGGGTATGCAGCACCAACAGCGGCTTGCATCAGGCTCTGGCCACGCAATGGTGCCGTGCTTGGAGGAGGAAACCGCGGTGCTTTAGCGCTTAAAAGGCGCCAGCTTGGCCGCATTAGTTATTTGGCATTTGAATACGCCGCATAGCCGCCGGATCAGGGAAAAGAAAATCTAGATAGGTTTCCCACCCGTGGTCAGAAGAAGTTCCATAAACGTATTTATAAGTAGAATAACACGCTAATTCTTTGGCAACCAGAACGTCATATAGAGTAGTGTTTGGAGTGTAGTAGAAAAGTTTCTTCACTCCTCCACTGAGCGTCTTGCCTACAAAAATTGCCTCTATTTGCTCTTCTAATTGTAACCTCAATTGGTTTTCCATATTACCCAATACTTCCAGCTCTGCCAGACTGGGAATACCATTAGCGTCACACGTCAGGAGCTGTATGGTTACCTCAATAACATCGTCGAAGCCAGGAAGTGGCGCAAGTGGGCCCATGCCTAAATCGACGCCTACCAAAGCAGGCTTGTTTTCGATGTGGCAGGAGTAAATGCCCCAATTGGGTTAATAGGATGTAGGCTGCACGACTCAATATTTAGGTAGTGCCACAAGAAAGTGAAAGTCAATATTCTCGTGGAGCATCTAGGCGTGCTATACCAACTGCGCCTGCAAGGCTCGAATTTCGGCCACTTGTATCGGTGGAGTGGCGCCTTGGTAAGTGGCCACCAAGGCGCCAGCGGCACTCGCAAAACGTAAGCATTGCTCCGGGTGGTCTTGGCGGAGTAAACTGTAGAGTAGCGCGGCCAAAAAAGCGTCGCCGCTGCCTATCGTGTCGCGCACAGTTATGGGCAAGCTGGGGCTGTAATAGAAAATACCGTTGTGGTATAGTATGGCGCCGTCTTCGCCTTTCGTTACGCACACGGTTGGCAGCGCGAAGCGTTGGGCCAGCTCTGTTATGGCCGTTTCTTCTTTGGTAGCGCCGCTATACCAGCCAGCTATTAGCGCCAATTCGTGGTGATTCATTTTCACTAGGTCGGCGGCAGTCATCAGGTGCTCCAGCGTAGTCTGCTTGTAGTGCGGAGCGCGCAGATTGACGTCGCAGATCTTGAATGAAGCTTGTTCCAGAAGGTGAAAGAGCGTTTCGGCAGTGGTTGGGTGACGAGCGGCGAGACTCCCGTACACTATTATCTGGGCTTGAGCTACAGTGGTAGCCAGGGTTTCGTGGTACCCTATAAAATCCCACGCCACGGGTTGCACGATATTGTAGGCTACCTCTTTTTTATTGGTCACGTTGGCTTCCACGGTGCCAGTTGGGTGCGTGTTGTCTTCCTGAATGTAGCTGATATCTACGCCTCTGCTTCGCACAAACTCCAGCAGCTCCGCTCCTAGCGCATCGTTGCCAACACGGCTGATGAGGCGCGCTGGTAGACCTAGATTATTGAGATGAATGGCAACATTGAGAGGCGCTCCGCCGGGCTGCTTCCCTTCTGGAAGTATATCCCAGAGCATTTCACCGAAACTGATGATGGCGGGAGTAGACATCGCGTGGAGACAGTCGGGGTTTGGAAGAAACTAGAGTACGGGAGCATTGCTACTTGCGCAGGTTACAGCAGCCAGGCAACAAGTAGTCGGGCTGGCCTCGCAAAAACCTAAAATCTATACGCGCCCGGCCAAAGTCTGCACTACTTCCGCTGATTGCCGCTGCTACTTTTGCCTCATGCTCCTACGTATAGCCGGAGCTAACATCGTTTCACTCGCCGCTGCCGTTTTACTTGCGGCATCAGTGGCTCAACCGTCTTCTCACCATGTCTACTCTCCAGTTCAAAACCAGCATCAACTGCTCCAACTGCGTACGCGCCGTTACGCCTTTCCTCGACGCCGAAGCCAGTATTCAAAAGTGGCACGTCGATACCAACGACCCCGCGAAAATCCTGACCGTGGAAGGCGAAAACCCCATTCCAGAGTTAATCATGAAAGCTGTTGCTCAAGCTGGCTTTGATATTGAACAAGCCTAACTGACTGGTTCGCTCTGAGCGGCAAGGACCTGAGCCCGCAGGAAGTAGCGACGTTGTTACGTCGCTACTTCCTGCGGGCTCAGGTCCTTGCCGCGTCAGGAAACGGGCGGGTTTCCTATCCTTCGTAGTTCAGCTCTCCGGCTCCCACTTTCAGCCGAATGCCCGGCTCGGCGGTGATACAGCCAGCTACTTGGGCTTCGTAGCCCTGAGCTTGTAAGTGGGCGGCTACGGCCTCGGCTTGGTCTTGGTCCGTTACGAGGAGCATGCCGTTGCCCATGTTCCAGTAGAGGTAGGCATCGGCGGGGGTGATGCCGGCCAACTCGGTGAGTTTTTGCATGGCGGGTAGAGGCTCGAAAAGATTGGTCAGTTCGGCGCCCACGCCGTTTTTGAGCACCCGCTTAAAATTATCGGCGATGCCGCCGCCGGTGATATGCGCCGCGGCATAAATCGGCAGGCCCGCGTCGAGCACCCGAGACACACCGGGCGAGTAAATCAGCGAAGGCGCCAACAGCACCTCACCCCAAGTTAGTTTTTGGTTGTTGGTTGTTGGTTGTTGGTCGTTGGAGTGCGTCTCAGCAATTCCTAATTCTTCATTATTAATTATTAATTCCTCATAGGGCGCTAGGTGCCAGTTGTCGCCGAAGAGGTTTTGCAGGGTTCGGCGGGCCAGGGAGAAACCGTTGGAACGGAAGCTTGGCGAGCGAAGCGCCACCACGGCCTGCCCTGCCCGTACGCTCGCGCCACTGAGCGGGCGCTCCAAACTTGGGTGCAGGCTGCCAATGGCGGTGGAACACCAGTTGAAGTTCATCTTGGCGCCCGCCCAGCCGCCTATACGATTACCTAGCTCGGCAATTTCGCCGCCCGTAATGGCCATTTCCGCGAAGTTGCAAGCATCGTGCAAGCCACGCATCATCTCGTCTATCACCTCGTAGTCGAGCGTATTCACGTCGATGATGTTGGAGAGATTGGTGGGTACGAAGCCGCCGACGATGAGGTCGTCGGCAGTCATAGCTACCAGGTCATAGCCTAGCGTATCGAACTTGCCTACCCGCTCCGCTACTTCAATCTTAGTTCCGATGCCGTCGGAGGAAATACCGAGGCGGGCGTTGCCGAAGCGGATTTCATTGGCAAAGCCGCCGTCGAGGTCCTGAGCGGGCTCACCGGGCTTGCCAGCGCGGTTGGCGAAAGTTTTCTTCGACCAGGCGTAGGCGTTGCGGGAGCATTCGTTGCCAAGGTCGATGTCGTAACCGGCGGGTTTCTGCGAAGAAGTGGACATGTAAGGAGCTAGGAGTGAGAAGCTAGTAGGTAGGAGCAAGCCACACTTTTTGCCGTGGGCATCGGTCCAACCCGAGTTAGAAGCAGAATAGAGTTGTAAGTGAGGAGTTGAAGGTGTGGAGTAACGGACTAACAGAAGTATCTGCAGACAAGCATAAGAAGAGAATAAGCAGACATGGCCTATTCCATCTCCTAGCTTCTTACTCCTGACTCCTCCACTTAATGTTCCGTTGGGGCAGGAGCCTTGGCGCTCACGGAAGGCATCACGTCGGAGCGGTCCTTTTTGTCGGGGCGGTGGCTTTGGCGCTCTTCCTGGATGTGCCGCAGATACTTGGTGACGTCGCCAGTAGGGTAGCGGCCGGTGAAGCAGGCGAAGCAGCTGCCGCCGTGGCCTTTATCTTCCGCAAACAGCTCCTGCAAATCCTCTATCGATTGGTAGATGACCTTATCGGCCTCGATGTAGCGGCAGATTTCCTCCTCGGTGTAGTTGGCTGCAATCAGCTCGGTGCTCATGGCCATATCGATGCCGTAGATGCAGGGGCTGATGATGGGCGGAGCGCTGGAAATGAAGTATACTTCCTTGGCGCCCGCCTCGCGCAGAATCCGCACGATGCGCCGCGAGGTAGTGCCCCGCACGATACTATCGTCGACTACAGCTATTTTTTTGCCTTCTACGAACTCGCGAATAGGGTTGAGCTTCTTCTTGACGATGTCCTCGCGCCCCGCCTGGCTGCTCACGATGAAGGAGCGGCCCATGTGGTTGTTCTTCACCAACACCCGGCGGTATGGCACGCCAATAGCTTCGGCCAAACCGGAAGCCGCGAAGTAGCCCGACGAAGGCACGTCAATCACCATGTCGGGCTGAATACCCGACTCGATAACCTTGCGGGCCAGCATCTTACCCAAACGAACACGCTCCCGAGCCACCAGCCGGCCGTGGATGGAAGAGTCTTCGCGAGCAAAGTAGATGTGCTCAAATACGCAGAAGTTCTTCGGCTGCTGATACGGATTCTTGTGGTGAACCTTGAAGTCCTTGTCGATGAATATCGCCTGGCCCGGACCCACGTTCTTGATAAACTCGAAGCCCAGGTAGTCGAAGCAGGTGCTCTCGGAGGCGAAGGCGTAGATGGGTCCGTTTTCCGTCTCGCGGCGGCCCAGCACCAGCGGCCGGATGCCCAGCGGGTCGTTGAAAGCCAGCAACCCGTGGCCGGCAATAACGGTGATGGTGGCGTACGCGCCCTTCACCAGCTCCTGCGTGGTTTCTACGGCATCGAAAATATCGATTACCGACAACGCATCGAGATTCTTCAGGCGCAGCTCCGAGGCGAAGGTGTACATGATGAGCTCCAGGTCGTTGCTCGTCTTGGGCAGCACGTGGTACTTCTCGTGCAGGCGCTTGGCGGCCTGCCGGAAGTTGATGACGTTGCCGTTGTGCACCATCGCCAGCCCAAACGGATAGCTGGTGGTGAACGGCTGGGCCAGCTCGGCGTCGTTGGAGCCCTGGGTGGTATAGCGGGCGTGGCCGATGCCGATGTTGCCCTTCAGCTTGCGCAGCTTTTTGGGACGGAACACGTCGGCGATGAGCCCGTTGCCTTTGCAGAGGTGAAAATTATCGTCGAAGGTGGCGATGCCGGCCGCGTCCTGCCCGCGGTGCTGCAACGCGGTGAGGCCAAACACGATATCGTGCGCAACGTCATCGGGGCCGTAAAAACCTACTATTCCGCACATGGGAAGTATTGAGTGGTTGGTAGGGAGTGGTGAGTCTCCTTACCGGGGTGGGTGGTGATGTTCAACGAATAGCCTCACCCCCCGGTCCTTTCTCGTTCAGCGAGAGGGAACCGGACGACAATGGCGCCAATGGCTCAGGTGTAGATTCGGAAGTAGCAACTTGTGTAGCGGCTGTTTCGGTTGTTTGCAGCTCGCTCCGGATGAGGCGGGCCAAGGTATCAGCGTAGAGGAAGTGCTCCACGGCCAGGCCGCGGCGCTCCACTTCGGTTAGCGAATCAGCCCCGCGCAAGTCCACGGACTGCTGAGCGAGGACGGGTCCGGTGTCGAGACCCTCATCAACCAGATGCACCGTGATTTTGGTTTCCGACAAGTGATTTTTAAAGGCCCATTCGTAGGCGTGCAGACCCTGGTGCTGGTGAGTATCGGCGGGGTGAATGTTGAGGATGCACCCTGCAAAGGCCTGGATGAAGGTGGGCGACAGAATGCGCATATAGCCAGCCAGCACGATATAATCGGGTTGGTATTGGTTTAGCAGATCCACTACTTCGGCATCAAACTCAGTCCGCTTCTTACCCTGGCTAGCCAAGCTGGCCGTGGGGCAGCCTAGCGCGGCGGCCGTTTCCAGGCCGGGCGCATCGGGCTTGTTGCTGAACACTACCGCTACCTCGGCCAATTCGCGCAGTACGCCGTGTTGTACAGCCTTTACCAGGGCCACCATGTTGGAGCCCCGGCCCGACAGTAAAATCGCCAGGCGCTGCTTGCGGACGCTATGCTTACCAGGTGCCTTCAAGAACGGGAGCGGGCCGTTGGCCAATGTCGGTACGGAGGTATACCCCCTGAAATTTAACTCTTTCTGCTTCCCGATACACGTGCGCCACGGCTTCTTCCAGCTCGTGGCCGTGGCCGACCAGCACCAGCACTCGGCCGCCGCTGGTCACAAGTTGCCCGTCTTGCTGGCGGGTGGCGCCGTGGAAGGCCAGGATGCTCGGATGCAATTGGTCGAGGCCAGTTATAGGAAAGCCCGTCGGGAACTGGGCGGCCGGATACCCCTCCGAAGCCAGCACCACCCCTACATAATAGCCGGGCCGCTGCCACACTATCGTCTGCTGAAGCGTGCCATCCAACGTGGCTTCGATGAGTTCGAGCAAGCTGCTTTCCAGCGCAGGTAGCAGTACTTCAGCTTCCGGGTCGCCGAGGCGGACGTTGTATTCGAGCAGCTTCGGGCCTTGCGGCGTGAGCATGATGCCGAAGTACAGGAAGCCCTTGAATTCGAACTGCTCTCGTTGCAGGCCTTGGAGCGTAGGGTCCACTATGTGGGTACGGATGGCGGCCAGCACGTTGTCGTCGGCGAAAGGTACGGGGCAGTAGGCGCCCATGCCGCCGGTGTTCGGTCCCCGGTCGCCGGCCAGCAGCTGTTTATGGTCCTGGGAGGGCGCCAGCAGCCGGATGCGGTTGCCATCCGTGACGCCGATGATGCTGATTTCGGGGCCGGCCAGCTTTTCTTCCAGCAGAAAGCTGAACCAGCCGGTGTGCTGAGTTTGCAGGTCATCGAGGGCGGCGTGGGCTTCTGCTACGGAGGAGCAGACGTACACACCTTTGCCAGCAGCCAGACCGTCGAACTTCACCACTACTTGCCCATCCAGCTCCGTGGCTTTGGCGCGGGCCTCGTCCAGTTTGTCGCTGCGATATTGCCACGACAGCGCCGTAGCCACGCCGTGCCGCCGCATGAAGTCCTTGGACCATACCTTGGAGCTTTCCAACGTCGCGCCGGCCCGACCAGGACCAAAGACGCGAATGTTAGAACCAGCAAAGTAGTCCGTTACGCCGGCCGCCAGCGGTGCCTCTGGCCCAACCACGATAAGCTTCACGCCGTGTTCCTGGCAGAAGCTTTGAATGGCCGGGAAGTCGGTGGCGCTGATGTGGGGGTGGCTGTTCGGGATGCCGCCGTTACCGGGCAGCACGTGCACGGTGGCTCCGTCGCGGGTCAGCTTCCACGCCATGGCGTGTTCACGGGCCCCGCCGCCGAGGAGAACTATGGGTATAGGAGCTGGCGTCATGTGGAAACGTTTTGAAAATCAGAGCGAAACAGCACCATCAACCGATGGTCGAAATATTGATTGTCAACTTTTAAATACTTGCGCTGGAGGCCATATTCCTTGAATTCCAGGCTTTCATACAATTTACCAGCAGCGGCGTTGTCGGCCACTACGCCCAGGAAAATCTGTTCCATCCCAGGTAGGGCAAAGGCCGCCTGAATTGTTTGGACCATCAACAGCCTCCCAACACCGCGGCCGGCATACGCGGGCGCCACATATACCTGCCGGATGTCTCCATGATGACGAACTTTTCGCCGGTTCTCCCGCACAAACCCGCAGATACCTACCAACTCCGCTCCATCCCAGGCTCCCATCATGAAAGCATCGGCCGCTTCCTCTTCTATCTTCTGCTCAAAAACTAGCGGAATTTTTTGGCTTTCTTCTTCCAAAGAGGAACCAAAGCTGCTAGGATACTGAGCCAGGCAGTCCAGCCGCACACGGCGGTAAGCGGGGCTATCAGCGGGGAGCAGTTTGCGGATGGTAATGGTCATTTGAACTTGCGTTTCACAGCCCCCGCAGCTGGCGGCTCTGGGCTTGGCTTTGATGATGGCTATTCATCCTTCATGATACCGGCCCGCACGAGGTTGCCTACGAGGCGGGCCCGCACGTCGCCGCCAGTAGTCAGTTCCGAGCCGATGGGCAGTGGGGCGCCGGTGATACGCTCGTAGATGTCGAGGTAGCGGCGGGTGGCTTCCTGCGCCACTTCCGGGGTGAGGGCGCGGGGGTATTGGCCGTCCTGCTTGTTCTGAATCAGCCACTGACGCACGTACTCCTTGTCCATCTGCTCGGCCGTCTCGGGGTTGCGGGCGTAGTCTTCCGCGCTCCAAAACCGCGACGAGTCCGGCGTATGGATTTCGTCGATGAGAATTAGCTCCCCATTCAGCAGTCCAAACTCGTACTTGGTATCTACAAGGATGATGCCGCGCGCCGCCATCCACTCCGAAGCGAAGTTGAACAGCTCCAGCGACTTCACCCGCATCTGCTCGTACAGCTCCGCCGACACCCAACCTTCCGACACCAAGTTTTCGGGCGTGATTTCCCGGTCCGACTCCTCTTTCGTCGTTGGCGTTACGATGGGCTCGGGAAACTGCTGGTGCTTGGTCAGCCCGTCGGGTACGGTCACACCCGAGAAAGTGCGCTGGCCTTTTTGGTAGCCGCGCAGCATGGAGCCCGTGATATAGTTGCGCACTACCATCTCCACCCGAATCGGCTCAGCCTCCTTGGCCAGGGTCACATTGGGGTCGAGCAGGGAGATGACGTGATTGGGGATGATGTGCTGCGTTTTGTCGAACCAGAAAGCGGCCAGCCCATTCAGCACCGCGCCTTTGTGGGCCACGGGCGTTTCCAGAACCGAATCGAACGCCGACAGCCGGTCCGTCACCACAATAAGCCGCTCGCCCGAGGGGGCACGGTACGAGTCGCGTACTTTGCCGCGGTGCAGGAGTTCGAGCTGAGGGGTATCGAAGTGGTTGAGGGTGTTCATAATGGGAGTGGTTGGTGCCTCACCCCCCGGCCCCCTCTCCTTCAGAGAGGGGGAGCCAGGCGACCGTGAATGTGGTGGTTTGCGTGGTGTGGTTTTTTGTGGGGTGTAGCTTAGTCGGGGGTCGCTTCTTTTGCCTCCAGCGTTTGATAAATCTGCTGTAATACTTGTGACGTTTGGTGCAGGGCTTCGTCGTTAGTGAAGCGAATAATTTGGTAACCTAATTCCTGCAGTTCGTGCGTACGGCCTTGGTCATACTCAGCTTGTTCAGTCTCACCATGAACACCACCATCAACCTCTACTATCAGGTGCTTTTCAAGGCAGATGAAATCCACGATAAACCGCTCAATCGTATGCTGACGGCGAAATTTGTAACCGTCCATCTGTCTTTCTCGCAGGTGTTGCCACAAAAAATCCTCGGCTAAAGTTGGCTGCCGACGCATTTCTACTCCGTGCTCCTTCAACCCATTGAACCACGCTTTCCTATCAGCCGTCAAGTGCAAAGGCTGCCCTTCCACATCAGCGCCGCCGTGGCTCCCCCTCTCTGAAGGAGAGGGGGCCGGGGGGTGAGGCAACGACGCCACGTGCTCCACAATATTGCGAAACAGCCGTAACCCATCCCCTTCTTCACTCAGCTCCGGGTTGGCCCGCTTGCGCCGCGCCCAGTCGGGGTGGTTGTAGAGCGAGAGAAATGCCTCCGGGTGCGGCATCAGGCCGAATACCTGGCCGGTGGCGTCGGTTAAGCCGGCGCAGTTGAGGTCGGCGCCGTTGGGGTTGAAGGGGTACACGTCGGTGGGCGAGCCGTCGTAGTCGGTGTAGGCCAGGCAGTTGAGGGCGCGGGCCTCAATTTCGGCCAGCGTATCGGTGCCCGAGATGATGAGGCGGCCCTCGCCGTGGCGCACGGGCACTTCCAACGTGTCAAGGCCTTTGAGGAAGGGCGAATGAGAGCTGGGGTTGACTTTCAGGCGTACCCAACGGTCTTCGTAGCGGCCCGAGGCGTTGTGCGTCAGGGTCACTTCGGGCGTTACGTGGCCGCTCAGGTTGGGCAGTAAGCCTAGCTTCACCAGCACCTGGAAACCGTTGCAGATGCCCATCACGAACTTGCCGTGGGCGATAAACGCCTTGATGTCATCGAGCAGCGTGCGGCCTTCGGCGTTTTTGCGGTAGCGCAGCTTGTTGGCTAGCACCACGCCGGAGCCCAGGTCGTCGCCGAAGCTGAAGCCGCCCGGAAAGTTCAGAATGTCGTAGTCGTGGATGCTGATGTGGCCGTGCAACACCTGATTCAGGTGCACGATGGTAGCTTCCGCGCCCGCCAGCCGATAAGCCGCCGCAAACTCCTCTTCGCAGTTGATGCCGAAGCCCGTCAGAATAAGCGCCTTGACTGGTTTTTGGTGATTGGTTGTTGGTTGTTGGTTGTTGGTTGGTTGCTCTTGTTGAGCTGAGTCAGGGCCTTTCAGAGGCTCCGTTGACTCGTGGCCGGCGTCTACGCTTTTGAAGCCGGGCAATACTATGTTGCCTTCGGCGTCCAGGATTTCGTGGCCGGGGTCTTCATGCTGGGGCCGCGGCGGGGTGTTTAAATCCGGCAGAATTGGGTGGTCTTCCATCGTACTATTGCGCTACCTCATGCTGGCCGAAGCCAATGATTCGATTAACCGGCCCGTTCGTCCACGCGTGCCGCAAGGCAGCAGTGCTGGCCGAAACAACCGTCTGGCCGCCGTGGTGCACCGTGAGCTGGCCGTCTTGCGTCACGCGGCCCAAACGCGTAGCGCGGGCACCGAAGTGCTGCTCGAAAGCCACCACATCTTCCGGCGCTACCGTGGCCACGAACCGCGAGTGCGACTCCGAAAACAGCTGCACCGGCAGCGTGAGTTCATTGGCAGGCAGTTCTACCTCGGCTCCGAAGCCATAGCCAAACGTAGCTTCCGCTAGTGCCACCGCCAAGCCGCCATCGGAAAGGTCGTGGCAGGACTGGATGAGGCCCTGGTCGTTGGCCTGGCCGATGAGGACGTAGAGGGCTTTGGCTTGCTCGAAACGAACCTGCGGCACGTTGGCCCCTAGCTCGTCGAAGAGTTGGTAGAACTCCGAGCCGCCCAGTTCATCATAGGTCTCACCTAGCAAGTACACCACGTCGTCGGCCTGCTTGAAGTCGGAGGTGATGGTGCGGCGGACGTCCCCGATTTTGGCGGTCATGGAGTACAGCACCGTAGGTGGCACCGAAATCTTCACGCCGTCGGCCTTGAAGTCGTTCTTCATCGAGTCCTTGCCGCTCGTGAGCGGGATGCAGTAGGCGGCCGTGGCGTCGCGCAGGGCTTGGCACATACGCACCAGCTTGGCTAGCTTGAGCTTGCCGTCGGGGTTCGTCACCGGGTCGTACACCGAGTCGGGCACGCAGAAGTTGTCATTAACGGACCAGAAGTTGCCGTCGCCGTGGCTCAGGTTGGGAAGCTTCCCTCCTACTGCCACAATCTGACGCACCGCCTCATCAAACGCTCCGGCCGACATATGGTATGCGTCCAAATCGCCGAAGCGGGGCAGAATACCGTTGCTCACGGCCACACCTTCCCAGCTCTCGAAGTTGAACCGAACCACTGCCGCGTCCTGCGGCGCCTGGCCCGTCGCGCCCATCAGCGGCTTGATAATGGTGCGGCCCTTCACCTCATGGTCGTATTGCCGAATCACCGACTCGCGGGAGCAGATGTTCAGGCTGCCAAGCAAACGGTGCAGGATGTCGTTGTAATCAAATGAAGAATGAGGAGTGAGGAATGAGGAATTATCGCCCTCTAATTTCTCATTCTTCATTCTTAATTCCTCATTAAAACCCGGCTCTTTCAGAGCGGGTTTTTGCCATTCGGCTTCCAGCACCTTGCGTGGGACGCCGTTGTGCAGGAACTCCATATTCAGGCGGGCCACTGATGCGCCGTCGAAGCGCACATCGAGGTTGCCGTCGGCGGTGAAGTAGCCGATGTCAGTCAGTTCCACTTCCATCTCGCGGCCCAGAGCCAGCAGTTCATCCAGCTTGCTTGGCTCCACGGCCAGCGAAAACCGCTCCTGCGACTCCGAAACAAAGATTTCCCACGGCCGCAGCCCCGGATACTTCAGCGGTACGCGCTCCAATTCCACCACCGCGCCGCCGCTGATAGTCGCCAGCTCACCGATAGACGACGACAAGCCGCCCGCGCCGTTGTCGGTGCTGCATTTGATAAGGCCGCGCCGCGTAGCCAGCACCAGGAAATCCATGGCTAGCTTCTGCGTGATGGGGCTGCCGATTTGTACAGCCGTAGCCGGCGAGGTTTCATCCAACTCAATAGAGGAAAAGGTAGCGCCGTGGATACCGTCTTTGCCCACCCGGCCACCAGCCATGATGATACGGTCTTGTGCGTCAATCTTCTTCTCCCACGAATCCAGCCCGGCCAGCTGCATGGGCATCACGGCGCCGGTACCGCAATACACCAGCGGCTTGCCCGAGTAGCGGTCATCGAACACGATGGCGCCGTTCACGGTCGGCACTCCCGACTTGTTGCCGCCATCCTCAATGCCCTTGCGCACGCCTTCAAAAATGCGGCGCGGATGCAGCTGGTTGCTCAGCAAAGTGCCGTTGAACTCGGGGTTGCCGAAGCACAGCACGTTGGTATTGAACAGCAGCCGCGCGCCCCCGATGCCGGTAGCCAGCGGGTCACGGTTGTTGCCCAGAATGCCCGTAATAGCCCCGCCGTACGGGTCGATGGCTGAAGGTGAATTGTGCGTCTCCACCTTCCACACGAACAACGACTCCGGATTGATGCGCACGGCCCCGGCGTTGTCTGAAAACACCTTAATCAGCCAGTCGTTGCCGTTGGCGCGGAGCTGGCGGTCCACCTCGGCCGTGGCGTCTTTGATGTAGGTTTTGAAGAGCGAATCCACCTCAAACTCCTCACCCGTATCGGCATCCTTGTATTTGATGACAGCGCTGAACTCCTTATGCTTGCAGTGCTCCGACCAGGTCTGGGCCACTATTTCTAGCTCGCAGTCCGTCGGGTCCTGTGGTAAGCCGGCCGCCTGTCGCTCCGCACCAATACTCACGTAATGGCTGCGCACGGCCTGCATTTCCTCCAGGTTGAGCGCGTAAAGGTTGTCCTTCGATAGTTGCACCAGCTCTTCATCAGAGAGGCCCACGAGGCGCACGGTGTTGGTAATAGATTCGGCCCCGCCGCCCGGCCGCGGCGTGTAGTCGCGGATCTGGGTGATGGGGCCGGTTTCGAAGCGGTGAATGAGCTTGTTGCCGAGCAGCTCTTCGGCGAGGCGGCGCAGGCTACTCTCCGGCAGCTCGTGCTCCAGCAAGTAGAGCCGTTTACTGAAGATGTGCTGCGTGTGCGTGTCGAGCGGCTGGTTTAGGAAGTCGCCGAGGGCATTCTGCGCCGATATACCTTCGTCGTCGGTGACTCCGGGCAGCTTGGCTACCAAGATGTAGCTCTTGTAAGTGGGGTCGTGGCGAAACTCGTCGAGGGCCACGTCGTGCAACACCGGGTCTTGAAGGCAGTGGGTGGCGAAGTCACGCAGCTGCTCATCAGTTACTGGGTAGCGCACCGTGTAGAGGGCGGTGCTTTGCACCCGGCCGGTAGCGAGGCCAAGGTGACGCTGGGCAGCTTCTGCCACGCGTTGGCCCTCGCCATCGTGTTGGCCGGGCTTGAGCAGGAGCTGAATTGTTCTTTGGGTAGAGTCCAAAAGGAGTGGTTTATCTATTTTTCGGGTTTCCCACGCTTAGGCGAAACTGCCTACGTGAGGAAGCATACCCGCGCGGGGTACGCCGAAAATGCCTTGCTCAGCGGCCGTTTGCCTGCCCGAGTAGGTTTAAGAAAACGCTTTCTCCGGCCGACTGCCGGGTTTCACCACCGGAATACCTGCCCGGCACAGCGGGCAATCATCGGGTGCGTAGGTGGCCGCCGTTACCGGCAGCAGGGCAAAGTTCGGAAAATTCAGCGCAGCTTGGGCACTCGTGCGGTCAATTAAACTTGCTACGGCCAAAACTTTTGCACCCAATCCTTCCAGTACCCGCGCTACTTCGTTGGTGCTCTTGCCGGTAGTCACCACGTCCTCAGCAATTATCACTTTTTCGCCGGGGCTGATGGTAAAGCCGCGCCGCAAAGTCATCTGCCCCGACTCGTCACGCTCCGTGAAAATGCCCGGCACGCACAGTTGTCGGGCCAGCTCGTAGCCAATGACCAGGCCGCCCATCGCCGGTCCTACCACCACATCCGGCTGCAAACCGGCTTCCCGAATCTGCCGCGCCAGCTCGGCAGCAGCAGGCTCCGCTAAATCTGGCCGGCGCAAGAACCGAGCACACTGCACATAAGTATCGGAATGCAGACCTGAAGAAAGCCGGAAGTGCCCACGTAGCAGCGCATCTTCCTGGAGCAGCTGCTGTTCCAGTTTTTCGGAAGTGAAGGTAGTTTGGGTGGTCAAAGGTGGGTTGTACTAAAGTATGAAGTAGCACTGAGCTCCCGCTCGGCACATCGTTGCTAACTGCTGCATTCCGCCCGGTCGTCCCAGGGCTGAAGCCCTGGGCTAGTTAGCGCCTAGCTATTTCTGCTCCGTAGCCCAGGGTTTCAGCCCTGGGACATCTGGAATGTTCGGAACGTTAGGACGCCGTTATCGGCCGAAACTGATTGATCTGCTCGACCAGTTCCCGCGCGGCTGCGCCCGCATCGGCGGCTTGCCATAAGGCGCGCGACGTGTTAATAAGGAGCCCAGCCCCATCAGGCCGCAGCCCAGCGCGGAGTGTAGCCTGCAAGTCGCCGCCCTGGGCACCGACACCGGGAACTAGGAACCACTGCTCCGGCGTGAGGCTGCGCATGCGGGCTACGGCTTCGGCGTTGGTAGCGCCCACCACCAACCCAATACCGCCATGCTGCTCGTCCAGCTTGCCGGCTACGCGGGCCGCGCAATCGGATAAAGTGCCGCCGCGGGTGAGAGCTACATCTTGCAGGGAATGGGTGGGCTTGTTGGACGTTTTGGCCAGCACGAACACCATTTTACCGGGCCGAGCGAAAGGCACAATGGCGTCGTCACCCATGTAGGGGTTCACTGTCACAGCATCTGCCCCAATTACATCGTAAGCGAAACGGGCGTAGTGGTCGGCGGTGTTGGCGATGTCGCCGAACTTACCGTCCAGAATTACCGGAATGCTTTCCGGGATGCGCTGCACCGTTTCGCGCAGCAGCTTCACCCCATCTTCCCGGCTCAGGAAGAAAGCCAGATTCGGCTTGAAAGCCGCCGCGTATTCGCTGGTTTGGTCGATTACCTCCGCCAGCCGGCGCGCGACCGGCGCATCGTCGCCGGTGGGATCGAGGCCCACGCACAACAGCGAGTTAGCGTATTGAACACGGTGAGTTAGCTTTTCCATGCAGCAGCAATTTCAGGTTGAAGATGAGCGCACTCCGCGGCCAGCCGCGCCGACAAGCCCGGTTCCAGCCATTCGCCGCTGGCCACTTGTACCGCGGCCGCGCCGCAGCGCAAATAGTCCGTCACGTGCCCCGAGGTAAACACGCCGCCCGTCCCAAAAATGGGCAGCTTGATTCGCTCGTCGTGGGCCAGTTCCCACACGCAGCGCATGGCTACTGGGCGCAGGGCATCGCCGGAAAAGCCGCCCGTCACGGGTGGGGCCGTCGGGTTGTCGGGCAGATGCAGAGCGCGGAGTAAGTTGGTAGCGGCCAGCGCTGTAGCACCGCCTTCTTGCGCACCTAGCGCCAGTCCGCGGATATGGTCCGGCCACGGCGGCAGCTTCACCACTATGGTCGCGTGCGGGCCTACCTCGTTGCGTACGGCCTGCGTCACATCGCGCACGAATTTGGCGTTCAGCTCGGCCCCAGCGGCGGTGTCCTGGGCACTGATGTAGACTTCGATGCCGGCTATCTGCTCCCCAACTTCACGAGCCAGGAAACGGGCAATCTTGCGGAAGCCCGGAATGCCCGGCGCCGTAATGCTCACCAACACTGGCACCCCGAAACGACGCAGGCCGGGCAGGTGTTCCTGCACCAGTATCTCGGCATTTTCGGTGCGCATGTTGGTGGCATTGAGCAAGGTTTGGTCAGCTATCTGCCAAATGCCTTCCTCGTAACTTCCCGGTCGGGGCTCCATGGTCACGGTGCGCGTGAAAATGGCGCCTAGCCGCTCGTAGCCTAGCCCGTCGGCGAGCTGCCACGGCGAGGCCGCCAGGCACACGGGGTTCTGCAAAGTGAATGTACCGAGTTGCATAGGAGGTGAAATAGAAAAATCCATCGGTTGGCGGGCAGGGTACCCGCTGTTCGTCAGGATTGAATGTTCAAACTGATAGCAGGTCCTAAGTAACAAGCTATTGAACAAAGAACAAGAAGCTGTTGATCGGCATCTTCCTGTCTTAAGACCAACTACCCACTACTGACCACCCGCTTAATACGCCGCCCAAACGAGCCAGCGGTACGCTGGAGAGATCCTCAAAAACAAAGCGCCCAGACCGAGCCGGGCGCTTTGACTGAGGTTACTTAGATAACGTTGTTGCGGTTGATGAGGAAAGGCGCGCAGTTGCGGATGTCTTTCTGGCCGAGGAAGAACTGGGCCACGCGAGCCATACCCACGCCAGTGGGGTCCGTGCTCAGGTTCACGTTGTGAGTGGCAGCAGGAGCGACGGCTACCATCTGCAGGGCGAGGGTGGTGTTGTCGTTCATGAGGACCCCAAGTATGGGGTGAAGGTTGAGAAGTGAAGTTGCAGAGGAAATTTGCTGTGCTAACCGAACCAGCTGGGCACAAAAAAACCGCTGCGAAAACCGGAGCGGCGAAAAGCCCAGAAAAACGGAAGAGTCAACGGGGGAAACGACCTTGCGGTCATCTCGCAGGACGGCGTTTTGTTCGGTCCCGCGCTTCATCAAATGGTGTTGATTGAGTTGAAGCACGTCCCAAAAGTACTACTTCCCCCAATTGCCAACAAGTACTTCAGTTAGTTTTTTGTTACCGCAAGATTACCACGTACTAAATGAGCATCAGGTGGCGCAGGACCATCTGGAAATACATCTACTTTAGTAGATTATTGAATATCAACTTATTCATTCAACAAAATGATTTCCTTAGCTGTACGAGCTTTTACCTGATTTTAGTTTTCAAGTCTCTTTTCTTCGTTTGATGTTATGCTTAGCATTTTTGCCCTTGTTAAGAATAATCATATTATTATCTGCGCTTCTATACTATATAGTAGGGCTCACTAAATTATTTGCAAGCTGGCACGGCTCTTCTACAATTTCGACTGAAGCTGCAAACTGAGAAGTTCTTAACAAAATTATAATCCGCTCCCACTAACCTCGTCAGTAATATCACCAGTATCTTTGAGGTCAATTATATCCCTCAGCCAACAGGCATCATGAAAAAAGTAGTTCTCGGACTTTTGCTAAGTGGCCTCATCGCCGCCTTGCAACCGGCGCAGGCACAAACCACCACGTCTGTGGGGTATAGCGAGCGAGTACCAGAAGAAGGAGTTAGTAAATCTGTGCTCTACCACCGGGCCTACGATTGGGCGGAAAACCATTTCGCTTACATCCCCAAAACTGCTATCCGTACGGACACTATCAAAGGAGAAGTGCGGGTGGAGGGTACCGCCAAAGTGAAAACTGCGTCGCCGTCCGGCCAGTTGCAGGAACGGCCCGTGCACTTCGAGTTCGTATTTCACGCGCTGCCCACCGGCTACGATTATAGCGTGGGCTCGTTTCAACTTATCTCGGACCCCAAGAAGCCCGACGAAACAATAGAATTTGACGAGTTCGTGGCCCAACTGGCTACGGAGCGCTCCAATGCTCGCACTCACAACGACCGGCGCGTAACCGCACAGGCAACTTCGTTAGCGAGTGAGGTAGCCTTGTCTTTCCGCTCCTACATGAACAGCCGCCCGGCCGAAGGAGCCGTAGAATAATTTACTTTTCGGCTTGCCACAGCCTCATAAAAGAGAGGCCTGCTTCGTAAGTAAGCGGGCCTCTCTTTTTATGCTTAATTATCGCCGGCTGCTGGCGGGCCGGGCGTGGGCGGCGCATAACGGTCGAACAGCTGATGCGTGCGGGCTGGTAGTTCCCGCGCATCGAGTAGCAACAGGCCATCGAGGGCGTTGCTGAAACGCGGATCGATGTTGAACCCAAGCAGCCGAGCATTTTGCTTCAGGTACTGGCGCAGCAGTACGGGTACGCCGCTGCCGCCCGGTTCCAGCCCAGTGATGAGCTGCTGCAAAGCCTGCAAGTTGTTGAGGCCAGCCTGAAGCAGTGTGGCATCGCCGGGAGTATCGAGCGGGCGGAAGCGGAATTGCTTGCGCGGCTCCACGTACGCGGCCAGCTCCGTATCGAAGAAGTTTCGCCGCAGGTACTCTACCATTACGCCCTTAGAGACGGGAGAAAAACGGTTGCTGATGCTGACCGGCCCAAGCAGGTAACGGTATTCGGGATGAGTGGCTAGATACTCGGCAATACCTTTCCACAATAGTGCCAACGGCAGTGGCTGACGTTGGTACTCAGCGCGCACAAAAGAGCGGCCGAGTTCCAGAGACTGGCGCAGTAACGGAACCAAGTCTTTCTTTAACCTGAACAGAGAATTCAGGTAGAAGCCACGCCGGCCGTGCTGCCGCAAAATAGCGCGGCCCTTGCCCAGCCGGTACGCTCCTACCAGCAGTTTCTTCTCTCGGTCGTACAAAAACAAATGGCGGTAGTACTCGTCGTACTGGTCGAGGTCGGTGGGTTGCTGGGTGCCTTCTCCTTCCCGCCGGAAGGTAAGCTCGCGCAGCCGGCCTATTTCGCGCAGAACGTGCGGAATCTCAGCTTTTTTGGCCACGTATACCTCCCAGCGCCCGTTACGCAGCAAGCAACGGCTGGGCCGAAGTGCCGCGATGTCGGCTTCGAGGAGGGCAGGATTGGTTTCGGCTACAACTGCTGGCATGGGCAAAGGCGGTAGCAACGCCGCCATCGACCGTTCGGGCACCGTGCCTAGGGCGTACACGCGAGCCCGCAGATACGGCAGCTGCTCGGCAGTGGGCAACCGGTCTAGTTCAGCCGGCGCCACGGGCTGCCCAATACGCACCTGAATAGTCTGCCCCTGCTTGTTGAGCAGTTCGGCAGGCAACCGAGCCGTGCGGAGCAGTGGGTGGATCAGGCCTAGCATACTAAAAGAAGCACTATTTTGGCCACTCAGCCACACCGGCACGACGGGTACTCGCGCCACGGCCAGTATGCGCCCCGCCGTTGGGTTCCAAGGCGAATCTACGGCGAGCCGGAAAGGATTGGCGCGGTGCGCGACTTCACCCGCGGGGAACAGCAGCAGTGGCACGTCGTTGTGCAAATGCCGCAGTAGTTGCCGTACGCCGGGCACGTTACGGCCCGCAGCAGCTCGTTCGGGAGTCACGAGTACCAGTTGGTCAGCGAGTTGGGCCAGCAAAGGGGCCAGTAGCTCGTTGGCTACGGCGCGCAGTTTGGGCCGCGCCTGGCCTAGTACGTGGAGCAGCACCAGCCCATCCAAGAGGCCGCAGGGGTGGTTTGCTATGGCCACGAAGGCCCCATTAGGCAGGCGGCGTAACTCGGCCGCATCATAAGAAACTTTGATTTTCAGATGGCGCAGCAACTGCTCTACAAAAGCCAGCCCAGTAAGGTGGCGGCATTGCTCGTATAGATCTTGTAACTCTCGCCACTGCGCAAACTGCTGCCACAACGGACGAAGCAACTCACGGGAGCGGCGTAGCGCGGCCGGAAACGATATATATTGATGAGGAAGCAATTCCATGAGCAAACGGAATAAGAAATAGGCATCTAAAGCATGCCTATCAAACTTCCGAAAAGCAAATTAGCCAGCTATTACCTCCCTATTACTAAACCGTTAAGCCTACTTGGGGGGCCTGTAAATGCAGAGAGCCGCGTTGCAGCGCGGCTCTCTATCTTCTTCACTTTTTCACTCACTTCACTCACTACGAAGGTACGATATGGCGGCGGGGGAAGTTTGGGTGAAAACTAGAATAACGAAATCTTAATACGAGAGCTGAACCGTTAGCATTCAGAATATTGCTTTAAACGCACATACCCTACTTTGCTCTAGCACGCCGAGGCACAAAACATTCAAAATAGGAAAGTCTTACCGACGAGTTAGTTCGTGGGGCCGCTGTCGACCCGTGACTCGATGGTGCTTTGTACCGAGCTGCTGACGGCTGACAGCAAATTGTAGCCCGTAGCCTGCTCAATAGCATCAACGGATGTGCGGTAGGTGGCCCAATTAGTATTAAGCGAATTGCTGTTGGGCGTATCGATGGCAATAACACGGGTACCAGTTGTGACGCGGCTAGCATCGCCGGAGCCGTTCGGCAGCACCACTATTACTTTCCAGCAACGCGCGGGCACCGTTATGTTGCCGCTAGCCACGGTTGTGGCGTAACCATTCGCGCCGGTGCCGCCGCGGCCGTAGCTACCACAGATGATGTAAAGCTCGTTGCCCGCGTTGGCGAGCGTACGGCAGTAGTTTTCGAGGCCGGCCCAGGTGCGTTGGTTGTTGTTAGGCGCCTGGGGCATCATGTTGGTCATTAGAAAGGTGGCTGAATTGTCAGCCACCGAACCGGTACGGTCGGCGGAAGGGCAGTTGTGGCCACGGTCGAAGCCGGAGCCGGAATAGCTGCTACTGCTGGCTTTGAACCAGCCCGAAGGCAGTGTGTTGTCGGGAGCGAAATTGTCTTGCCGAGCCGTGCTACCCAGCCAAGCGCTGCTTAAGTGCCAGCTCACCCAGTTCGGTATGGCCCGGTCGCGGTGATACGACATAGCGTATTGAGACTTCAGCAACAAGTAATTCGTGTATTGGCTGGCATCGGCAACGGCACCGCTCGGGTTACCCAGGGCAAGGTTACCATCGCGCGTAGCGGAGGCGTCGGCGGATTGCGCAACAGTAGTATGCTGGGGCGCCTGCAATTCGTCTTTTGAACAGGACACGGCTAACGAGGAGAGCAAGCCAAATGTAAGAATGCGGATAAACGTGCGCTTCATGAAAACGGGAGAGAGAATGAAAAAAGTCAAAAGTGAGAAGCCGCAACGCATCTTACGATATAGCTGCTAGCTGAATCACCGCGGCAAAATTGAAGTATTAAGCCGGCATCCCTGTTAATGGAATATTACCATTAACTACATCCATGTTAACTCTCACAACAGCGGCTTAATATTTATAATATTACTATATATGAGCTGTTCAACTTATATCATGAGTTGCAAGCCGCCCTTGTGTATCTGACTCACGACCAATTCAAAAGTTGGTGTAAGCGACTCCGCTGCTTTCTTTTATTGGGCGCCCTTTATCAGTCACTACAAACCGGGCGTCCCTACTCATTAGAAAATAGAAAAGCCCCGCTGGCAAAACCAGCGGGGCTTTTTAGAGCTTAGCAATAAGACTTTTCAGGGCCTACCGGCCAGTCAATACCAAACGTTTGCTGCCTAGTTGCTGCCCACGGTTACCCAGCAGTACTACGTTATACAGCCCAGCCGGCAGCGACTCGCCTGGTAATGCCATAATTTGCTGGCTGGCTGGCAACTGCCGCAGCAGAACGCCCCGCGTATCATAGATTTTCACCACGCCAGTAACTCCTTCACCCAAGCCCAAATTGCTGAGCGTCAGTTTCACATCAGTAGAACTAGCGGCCGGGTTAGGATACACCTCGAAGGCGGAAAGCTTGCTGCCGTTGAAAGCTACGGCTACTACGGGTGAGTAAGTCTGCGTCCCGTCGAAGTCCACTTGGCGCAGCCGGTAGTAGAGGGTGGTAGCGGAAGTAGCCGCGGCCTTTTCATCGCGGAAGCTGTAGCTGCGGGCGCCACTCGTCCCGGAACCAGCGACCTGGCCTAAAGCCACAAAACCATCTTCAGCTCGCGCGGCGCGTTCCACTACAAAGTAATCGTTGTTACGCTCCGAAGCCGTGCGCCAGGTGACCTCAACGGCCGAACCGACGGCGCGGGCTGCAAAGGCCGTCAACTTAACGGGCAATGGCGCGGGGGCCGTGATACTGAGCGGGAAGCCAGTTGGCCGGTCTTCGGCAAAGGCGTAGTAGATGCGCGTACGGTCCAGGGCCGACAAAGCCGAATTGACTTCTATTTCAACTCGCTGAAAATTCTGCGTCGTGAGGAAGAAAACCTCATTGCGGCCATCGGCCAGCAAAGACTGGCTCAGCAAACTTGCGCCGCTGGCCGACTCAATCAGTTGGTTGCCGTCGGGGCCGCCGTAGGTTCGGATAGTAATGCCGTTGAGCAATTGCGTGTTAAGTAGCCCAGTCCCTTGGCTGAGCACTACCCCGGCCGCGTTGCCGGCCACGCCAGTACCGTTGAGGTTCAGGCGTAGCGCGGTAGAAGTAAGCGCACTAGCCAGCCCGGTCCGAATTTCAGCATAGTCGTTGGGCGACAAGTTGGAGTCGGCGGCACGTTCGGGATTCAGCACGTTGATGTTGTTGGTGTTACAAACCACGCACAGCGCGCCATTGGTGGAAACCTGGAACTGGTTGGCTCCAGTGGAGAAATTAGATAGCACTGGGGTCTGGTCTTGAAAAACGCGCGGCTCAAGACCAAAACCGTAATAAATATTCAGGTTATCTAGTATGCTCACCGCACTACTGCGCGTGATTTGCACCTCATCGAAGGCCTGGCTGGTAGCGAAGCTGATTTGCTGCTGGCCATCGGGCAAAACGGTGATGCGGAGCAACTCCGGGCCAATGGCAGTTTCGCGTGGTACCCCATTTAGGAAGGTGGTGATGCGCAGGTTGGATAGCGCATTCAGATCAACCACTCCTTGTTGACCTACTACAAAGCCGGCGTAGTAGCCAGCAGGCGCGGGGTTTTCCAGCTTCACGCGTAGGGTATTTGGGCAGCTCGCGCCTACCAGCGTAGTGAAGGTAGCGAAGTTGGTGAGCGACTGGTCGGCTGCTCTTTCTGGATTGGCTACGTTGGAGTTGGCACAAACTGTCACGCCGTTGTCTACTACCGCCGTGCTGTAGCTCGTACCTTCAGTGGGGGTTCCGAAGCGCGAAACCACTCCCCGCGCCGTCTGCACCAAGTTGGCATCGACGCCATAGGCGTAGTACACATTGAACTCGTAGCTCAAGTTCGCCACTGAAGCAGCTTCAATTTCAAGTTGGTTGAATGACTCCCTCGTCACAAACTCCAGTCGGCCTGGTTGAGAAGTACCCAGAATAGTCCGGGCCGCCGATGTTGCGATGACGGTTTCGCGCAACACCGAAGTGTTGCCAGTTTTTAGGTAGGTACGAATAGTTATGGCACCAATAGCTGATAGGCCAGTATGGCTACCGATGAGCAAGCCAGCGCGGTAGTTGGCAGGCACCGTCCCCGACATACCCAGCCGTAATGACACCGGAAAAAGACCCGCCGCTACAATTGAGGGGCGTAGCGTAGCATAGTCCGTTAAGTCGCGGTTGGCGGCACGTTGAGGGTTGGTGACCTCACCGTAGCACACGGTCCCTACGATCACACCCAAGTCAACACAAGTGCGATTAGCCTCAGCTTGATCTGTGTTGGAATAGTAAGCCGGACCAGGCTGCGCCATGGCGCCAGCCAGCAGTAGCAGCGATGCAGCTACCAAGGCCAAAGAGCGGAAGTAGAAGTACTGTTTCATGACAAGCAGAAAAACACCTAGTCAATTCGACTCAGGATGATTTTCGCTTGTACAATCCGGTTGCCATTATCCTTTTCTAACCTAATACTTCTGATAGTCAACGTGTTGATTACATAATAAAAAATATATATCCTCCCAATACTAGATTAGGCTTCCTAATTCGAGAAAAAAATGGTAATCCCCATTTTTCCCTGCTATACTCGCACTCCGCCTCCTACTCCACCTCTACCCAAGCTATCGAAACATCACCCCCAGAACGGAACACTACCCGAGCGCCTGGCACGTGACCAGCGCTCTTTACGTGTTTATAGTTTTGGTTGTTTCCGACTTGCTTGGTTAAGCATTCCGCGCCATAATGTCCGCTAACTCTCCCCTCCACATCTTCATAGTCGAGGACAACGCCTGGTATGGCGAGCTGCTCGAATACAAACTAGCGCAGAATCCGGACTACCAGATTCAGCGTTTTACCACGGCTCAGACCTGCCTCGACCATCTCAGCGAGCAGCCCGACCTCATCACCCTCGACTATAATCTACCTGACGGGAAGGGCGACCAGGTACTGCGCCAAATAAAGGAGCGGCTGCCGGAAGTAGCTATCATCATCATATCGGGCCAGGAAGATGTGCGCACCGCCATAGGATTGCTCCGGCAGGGTGCTTACGACTACCTCGTAAAGGACGAAGAGACGGTCGACCGGCTCTGGAATTCAGTTGGCAACGTGCGCAAGCAAATTCAGCTCAAACGCGAAAATGAGCGGCTGCGGGAGCAAATAGGCCAGAAATACGACCCCACCAGAGCCATCCTCGGCAATAGTCCGCAGATCCGGCAGCTTAGCGCCCTCATCGAAAAAGCCGCCCGCACCAACATCACCGTCTCGCTCAGCGGCGAAACTGGCACCGGCAAAGAGTTGGTAGCCAAAGCTATTCACTATCTGTCGCCGCGCCGCGAACATGCCTTTGTTGCCGTAAACGTGGCGGCTATTCCGCGGGAGCTGTTGGAAAGTGAGCTATTTGGGCACGAAAAGGGCGCTTTCACCGGAGCCATCAACCGCCGTATTGGTCGGTTTGAGGAAGCCCACCGGGGCACGCTCTTTCTGGATGAAATAGCTGAGCTGCCACTGGATTTGCAAGCCAAACTGCTACGCGTGCTGCAAGAGCGCGAAGTAACCCGCGTCGGCGGCGGGCAGCCCATCCCGTTTGATGCGCGCCTGATGGTAGCCACGCACCGGGACCTGACGGTAGAGGTGCACCAGGAGCGGTTTCGGGAAGACCTGTACTACCGGCTGCTGGGCTTACCCATTGTGCTACCTCCGCTCCGGGAGCGGGGGCAAGACATTTTGCTGCTAGCCGAGTCCTTTCTGGATGAATTCTGCTCCCAGAACAACTTATCGGCTTGCCGGCTCTCGGAAGAAGCCCGCAACTTGCTGTTGCGCTACCCTTTCCCGGGGAACGTGCGCGAGCTGAAAGCTGTAATAGAGCTGGCGGCCGTGCTGGCCGAAAACGATATTATTCAGCCGCAGGACCTTTCGTTGCGGGCGCAGGGCATTGGAGGCCAACCACCTGCTAATGAGTCGTTGCGGGCGCAGGTAGCGGCTATCGTGCAACGCTATTTGGATGCCCACCAGGGAAATATTTTACAAGTTGCGAGCAAGCTTCAAATCGGAAAGTCCACTATTTATCGTATGGCTCAGAACAACGAGGTTCGGCTTCGGTAGGCCCAGTGTGGGCTTGCCTCGGCCACCAAAGCCGCGTTGTTCTTCGCTCAGACAACGTGCCTTATGAGTTTTGCTGCTAACTCCATTATTCACCGCCAGCTGCAGCGCAAGCTGCGTCTAGCCCGGCACGCCCAACGCACTCTTCAACAGGAATTACAGCACCTACGCGAGAAGCTAAACCAGCAGAACCTGGCCGCCGCCAACCAATTAACGGCCCTGCTCCAAACCATGAGCACGGGCCTGCTGGCGGCCAACCGTGACAGCCGCGTGTTGCTGCTCAACCAACGCTATTGCGACCTATTGAACCTGCCCAACCCGCCCGAGCATTATCGGGGTGCCGAAGGCATGGTGATGTGGGAGGAGTTCAAGGAATCTGTCCGCTACCCCGACCAAATACAAGCGGCCACCGGTGAGGCGGTACACAATCGTCATCGCCATACGTTGTTGGTGGAAATGCTGGATGGGCGGATTTTGCAGCAGGACTATCTGCCCGTGCTGCAAAACGGCCAAACCGAGCTGCACTTGTGGAGCTACGAAGATGTGACCGACCAGCAACGGGTAGCAATGCGGGTGCGGGAACTGTCGCAGTTGGCGGAGCAGAGCCCCTCACCCATTATTTGCTTCGGGAGCGACGGGCAGGCCCGCTACGCCAATCCGGCCGCCGCCGCGGTGCTGCGCGCCCTGGATCAGCCCCAGTGGCAAAGTGACCGAGCTTTTCTGCAAGAGCAAGTTCAAGCGGCTTTACTCGACAATACGCCCCGTATTCTTGAGCGAGAACTGGATGGCAGCTTCTACCACTGGACCATTGTGCCACTCGCGCGCGAAGCAGCGGCCAATGTATACCTGACTGACATTACGGCTCGGCGGCAGGCCGAAACGGAACTGCGGCACAGCCAGCTGTTCACGACTCGCATCAACGACACCATTCCCGCCGTGGTGTTTCTCTACGACCTGGAAGCCCACCAACTGGCCTATATCAACCGCCAAGCGGAGCGCGTACTCGGCTACACCGAGCTGGAGTTGCGAGAATTGGGTCCGGGCCTACTGACGCACATTCTGCACCCCGACGACCAGCAGGACCTAGCTGACAAGTACACCCACCTGCTTTCTTTGCCCGATGCGGAACTCAGTACCGGCGAGTACCGCGTGCAGCACCGCGACGGAAGCTGGCGCTGGCTCTGGATACGCAGCACAGTATTCACGCGCAACGCGGCGGGCAAAGTGCGCCAGATGCTGTGTAGCGCCGAAGATATTACCGAGCGCAAAGCCACTGCCGAAGCCCTGCGCCAGAGCCAGCTGCTCGTGGAACGTGTAGCCTACACGGCGCCTAACCTCATCTATATCTACGACTTGGTGGAAAAGCGTAACATCTACGCCAACCGCCGCATTGAGCAATTGCTGGGCTATACCGAAGCTGAGCTACAGGCCTTGGGCCACAACATGACGACGCACATTCTGCCCCTGGCGGAAGCCAAGCCCATGCGTGAGCATCTGGAGCAGGTAGCCAAACTGGCCGATGGCGAAGTCCTAACGCTGGAATACTCGCTCTACCACCGCAACGGCTCCATGCGCTGGCTACGCATCACCAACACTCCTTTCGAACGCGACGCTGCTGGCCAAGTGCTTCGCATTGTGGGTACCGGAGAAGATATTACACGCTGGAAGGTGGCCGATGAGCAGCGCCGCACGGCCAATCGGCGCCTAGCCGAGCAGAACCGTCTGTTCCGGCAAGTAATTGATACGGCCCCACACCTCATCTATCTCAAAGACAACCAGGGCAATTATCTGCTGGCCAACCAGGCTACCGCGGAGCTATACGGCATGACGCCCGAGCAAATTGTCAGCACTCGGCCCGAAGAGCTGCTGGGGGCGCCGCCCGCCGACCAGCACCTTCAGCACGATGAGGAAGTGCTGCGCAACAGCCAGGAATTGATTCGGGAAGAAACTTTCACTCGGCCCGATGGCGAAGTACAGTGGTTTTATAGCATCAAGCGGCCCTTTGTGCTGGCCGATGGTAGTATGCAGGTGCTGGGAGTCGATACCAACATCACGGAACTGAAACGCACCCAGCTGGACCTAAAGGCAGCGAAGGAAGCCGCCGAGGAAAATGCCCAGGCCAAGCAAAATTTTCTGGCCAACATGAGCCACGAAATCCGCACGCCCCTAAACGGTATTCTGGGTATGGCCGGGCTGCTAGCCAAAACGCCGCTCGACGACCAGCAAAACCAATATCTAGGGCACATTCGCCACTCCGCCGACCATTTGCTCGTCGTCATCAACGACATTTTGGCGATGGCGCAGCTGGGCGCTGGCAAAATCAGGCCGGAGATTATTCCGTTTGACTTGCGGGAAGTATTGCAGGCCAGCCAGGAGTCGTTGCTGCCGCGGGCGCAGGAAAAAGGCATTGCACTGGAGCTAGAGTTGCCCCCGTTTTCGGTGCCTACCACGGTGCTCGGCGACCCTCACCGGCTGCGCCAAGTGCTGCTCAATTTGCTGTCCAACGCCGTTAAGTTCACTGAGCAAGGCCACGTGCTGCTCAGTTGCCGCTCCCTCAGCCAAACCGACAAAGAAGCGGTGTTCGAATTCAAAGTCACCGATACCGGGCCGGGAATTCAAGCGAGCAGGCTGGAAGAGATGTTTGAACCCTTCACGCAGGCGTCGGCTAGTACCGCGCGCGAATACGGCGGCTCGGGGCTCGGGCTCAGCATTTCGCGGGGGCTAGTATATTTGATGGGCGGCAATATGTGGGCCGAAAGTCGCTTGCACGAAGGCAGTACCTTTAGCTTTACGCTACCATTTTATCCTGTCGATCCTAGCACCGTACAAACCGCTGTGCCTGCCTCCACAAATTACCGCCAGCTGGGTCCGCGCCGGGTGCTGCTAGCCGAAGATAATCCCATCAATCAATTCTTAGTAGAATCGTTGCTGGGCGGCTGGGGCTGGACCGTAGATACCGCCGCCACCGGCCCCGACGCGCTGGACCTCTTCGAGCAGAACAGCTACGACGTGGTGCTCATGGACATCCAGATGCCTGGCATGGACGGCGTGACGGCCACCCAGCTGCTGCGCCAACACCCCGACGTGCACCGCGCCAGTACACCCGTAGTGGCTCTTACGGCCCACGCGCTACGGGGCGAGGCGGAGCGCTACGCTCAGGCAGGCTTCTCCGGCTACTTATCTAAACCGTTCCGCGAGGAAGAACTGTTTCAGACTATTGCCGCTGCACTGGGCCAACGGCCGGCAGTAGGCACCACAGACGAAGCCGTGACGCCGCTCGAAACGCCGACTTCGCTCTATAGCCTGAGCGGCATTCGGCGTTTGGCGCACGGCAACGAGGAGTTTGTCCGCCGACTGGCTCAGCTCTTCATTCAGACCACCCCACCCGCCGTGCGCGAATTGGAAACGCACGCGGCATCCAACAACAACGAGCAACTGGCGGCCACGGCTCACCACCTCAAAAGCGCGCTCGACGGACTACACGTGCGTAGTTTGCACGGTCCTATTCGTCGCCTCGAAGCCTGCGGCGATACCCCTATTGCCCCCGCCGAAGTACAGCAGCTTGTGGCATTGGTCCGGGACGTGACGGAGAAAGTGATGACGGGCCTGCGACAGGACTTTCCGGGATTGTGAGCACGGTGCCAGCCTGGCTTTCGGCTTGTGAGACGTGAGACAGCGGGACATGAGAAGTGAGATGGGCGCAAGTGTTGCAGAGTATTACAGGCAAGATTATGAGCGGCTCTTATTGGCCGGCGCTTGAGTGGTGCGCTACATTAGACACGAACTTGTTTGTCTAACTTCTAAGCTCTAAAGTCTCACTACTTCAACCAGAGCGCATGGCTGATTTCTCTTTCGATACGCTCATTATTGGGGCCGGACAGGCGGGGCTGGCAGCGGCTTACTATCTTCAGCAGCACGGCGTAGACTTCGCTGTGCTTGATGAGCGAACGAGTGTGGGAGAAGTCTGGGCCACCCGCTTCGACGCGCTACGGCTTTTTTCACCGCAGTGGGCCAGCGGGCTACCCGGCCGACCTTGGCCGGGAGCCGCGCTGCACTACCCATCCAAAGATGAAGCGGCGGCCTACCTGCGCAACTATGCGGCGCACTTTGGTTTTCGGGTGCATTTGGAGCAGCGGATTACTCGCCTAAGCTTAGCGCCGGACGGAGCAGCAGGCTACCTTGTGCAAACAGCAGCGGGCCGCACCTACCTTGCCCGGCGCGTTGTGGTGTGCACGGGGGCCTACTCGGCGCCGCGGGTGCCTAGCTTCGCGGAGCAGTTGCCCGGCAACGTGCAGCAATTGCATAGCAGCCAGTATCGAAACCCAACGCAATTTCTGGGCGCCGGACCCGTGGCGGTAGTGGGCAGCGGCAACTCGGCTCTGCAAATTGCGGCCGACTTAGCCATCACCGGCCGCCCCGTCTACGCCGCTTTCGATGACCGAACTCCAGCCTTCCCGAACAACCAAGCTACTTGGGTACTGCTAAAATCCACTGGCCTGCTGCGCGTATCGCGCTATAATGTGGTGGGGCGCAGCATGATGAACCGGCCGGAACCCATAGTAAGTGGCGACTTGCAACGGCTGCGCCGCTTCGCCAACGCGCATTTCATTGGCAGAGCCACCGGAGCCAGTTCTGATGGCGCGTTGCAAGGCCGGCGTGCTACCACTCCACCACTGCACGCCGTGGTATGGGCCACCGGCTTCGGCCCCGATTTCAGCTGGATAGACCTCCCCATTTTCCATACCGATGGTACGCCCCGCCACCACTACGGCATTACGGACGCGCCGGGCGTTGTTTTTCTGGGGCTGCCGTGGCTCAACAGCCGCAGCTCGGCCCTAATGGGCGGCGCGGGTGCCGATGCCCAACACGTGGTGAAACGTTTGCTCGCTAGCACATAATTATGCTGCAACTACTCCCCACCTTTTAAGGTTGTAGATGAAATACCTGCCCCGATGCTATACCGCTCTGCGAGGTATCACCGTTTCAGGAGTCTCTTTTGCCCTTTTAACCCTTTGTACTATGTCTCTCCTAATCTTCCTGGGTATCGCTTTGGCCACTGCCCTCCTCGCCATCAACACGTTCGACCAACTAAAAGCGGCGCTCACGCCCGCGCCCGTACGCGCCAACAACGGCCGCTAAGCTCTGAAGCGCATAAGAAAAGGCCCCGTCTGGATCCAGACGGGGCCTTTTCTTATGCGCTTCTAAACCAGACTAAGCCAGCAGTTAGCGAATAACGAGCTTGCGCATTTCGCTGGCGTTGTCGGCTTCCAGCTTCACGTAGTAAAGGCCGTTGGCGAACTTGCTTAGGTCGAGGGTTTTGGTGAACCGCTCATTCAACTCCGTGATGGTTTCGCGGTAGATAACCGAGCCAATTACGTTAAGCACCCGCAATTCTATCTTGCGGCCTTCAAAACCATTTACAGCAATGTGGACGATACCCGTGCTCGGGTTGGGATATACAAGCAGGGTACGTTCTTCAGTGGGACGAGTAGCACGAGGGGCGGTTATGGGCGCCGCTGAGGCCGTGCTGCCACTCAACGAGCTAACCGCAAGGAGTAGCACAAAAAAACAGTAGCGTAGGTGTGTCATCATAGCGGACCGCAGAGGTGTTAAAAAGCACGTACAGGATACTTCGTAAAACGTTAGGTATCCAATTAGGTTTGCAAAGATATTATGGGATTCTTAATTAGAAAAATAAAATATAATTTCTTCTTGAAGTGTTTTTGATTTTATTGCTGTCAACCAACCTTTTAACGCATAAAACAAGTTGGATGTTCTCATTATTGGCGGCGGGTTAGGAGGCCTCGTGGCTGCGCTCGACCTACGGGCCCGTGGCTACCAAGTAACGGTAGTGGAGCGGCAGCAATACCCGTTTCATCGGGTGTGCGGCGAGTATATTTCCAACGAAGTACTTCCCTATTTGCGGCGTCTGGATGCCGACCCTGCCGTGCTTAGGCCCGCTCAACTCACCCGTTTCGAGGTATCGTCGCCGGGGGGGCGTACGCTGTCGGTGCCGCTGGACCTAGGCGGTTTTGGTGTGAGCCGCTACGCGCTGGATTATTACCTATTTCAGCTGGCTGAGGCGCGGGGCATTACGGTGTTGCAACGGGCCACGGTAACGGGCGTGGCGTACGCCGCTGCTACTGACAGCCACAGCGTAACGCTAGCCGACGGGCGGCAACTAGAAGCGCGCACCGTGCTAGGGGCTTTTGGCAAGCGCAGCACCCTCGACCGGCAGCTCCAACGGCCCTTTTTTCAGCAACGCTCGCCCTACATCGGCGTGAAACACCACCTGCGGCTCGATTATCCCACGGACCTCATTGCGCTGCACAATTTCTCGGATGGCTACGCGGGCATTTCGGCGGTGGAAGATGGGCGCTATTGCTTCTGCTACCTCACCACCCGCCAGAATTTGAAGCAGCAAGGCACCATCGCGCGGCTGGAGCAAAACGTGCTGGCCCAGAACCCGCTGCTGCGGCGCATTTTCGCGGAAGCGGAGTTCTTGTACGCGCAGCCGGAAGTCATCAACGAAATTTCCTTCGCCCCCAAAACGGCCGTGGAAGACCATATGTTGCTGTGCGGCGACGCCGCAGGCCTTATCACGCCACTTTGCGGCAACGGCATGGCCATGGCTTTGCACGGCGCTCAGCTGGCCAGCGCCCACCTCCACGAATTCCTACAAGGCCGCATCACCCGCCCAGCCCTAGAAGCCCGCTACCGCCACGACTGGCAAGCACACTTCGGCCGGCGGCTGCGGGTGGGGCGGCTGGTACAGGGCCTATTTGGGCGGCCGCTGTTAAGCGAAGCGGTAGTACGCGGCTTGCGCCACTGGCCCGGCGCGGTCCACACCCTCATGCGCCAAACGCACGGCAAGGAGTTTTGAGCTGGTTTAGCCTTGCAAGCGCCGGCAAATATTGCTTTAATTGGTTCTCTGCACAGATAATCACGGCATGTGTCGGCTTTAGTTTGATGCGCCTTATGCCACGACACTTGTGCCTTGCGTATGTAGGGTGGTGTATACGTCGCTTCATACACTCACCCCCTAATTCCGTATACTGCAGTTAATGACCATCAGCTACCTGAGTGCCATTGGCACGGCCAACCCGCCCCACCGTCTTCCGCAAGCCCAGATTGGGGATTTTATGGCTCGTGCCCTGCAGTTTGATGGGGATGAAACGCGCAAGCTCCGGGCCCTATACCGCCTGTCAGGCATCGGCTACCGCTACACCGTACTGCCCGACTATGGCCGTACCAACGGCGACTTCACGTTCTTTCCCAACACGCCTGATTTAGAGCCTTTCCCCTCCGTAGGCGCTCGGATGCGGGTGTATCGGCAAGAGGCCTTGCCGCTGGCCGCCGCTGCCGCCGCAAACTGTTTGCAGCAAGCCCCCGACATTTCGGCTGACTCGCTCACGCACCTGATTTCGGTGAGCTGTACCGGCATGTACGCGCCGGGACTGGATATTGAGCTGGTAAACCACTTAGGACTGCGGCCCGACGTGCAACGCACCTGCGTGAATTTCATGGGTTGCTACGCCGCCTTCAATGCGCTAAAGCTGGCCGACGCCATTTGCCGGGCCGATGCGGGTGCCCGTGTGCTAGTGGTGTGCACCGAGCTTTGCACCATTCATTTTCAGAAGCACCACGAAGAAGACCACCTCATCTCCAACGCCTTGTTCGGTGACGGAGCCGCTGCCGTGCTGGTGCTGGGCCGACCATCGGGAAACCGGCCGCACTTAGCGTTGGAAGCCTTTCATTGCGGCTTGGAGCCCGATGGCCACGCCGATATGGCCTGGCACGTTAATGATTTTGGGTTTGAGATGACGCTTTCCTCGTACGTGCCCAAGCTCATTCAGCGCGGTATTCGGCGCCTCACCGACGACCTGCTTCGCAACTTACCGGTGCAATTGGCCGACATCCACCACTTCGCCATTCATCCGGGCGGGCGGCGCATCCTCGAAACCATTGAGCAAGAGCTGGGCCTAACTGCGCAAGACAACCGCCCAGCCTATCACGTGCTGCGCGAGTACGGCAATATGTCGTCGGCAACGGTGCTGTTTGTGCTGCGCGAATTACTCAGCACTTTCACGGCCGCCGATGCCGGCGCCCCCGTACTGAGCTTCGCCTTCGGACCAGGCCTAACGCTGGAAGCCATGCTGCTGCGGGTGGTTATCAATGAAGAATTAGTGGGCGAGGGCGTTTAGAAAGTTCTTTATTCTTCACTATGCCTGATTTTTCTCGGCGCGCGACGGAAGAAGAGTTGATGGATGACTTGTCGTTGGCTTCTGACGCGTTGCGTCGTAACCTTGATGAGCTGGAAACTATCAACACCTGGCTGGGAGGTTATGCGCCCGTGCTAGATGCGTTGAAGCAGTTGCGCCCGCAGTTTCCGACGGGCCGGCCACTGCGCCTCGCCGACCTCGGCAGCGGGGGCGGCGACACGTTACGCCACATTGCACGCTGGGCCCGCCGCCACCAGATTCCAGTGGAGTTGGTCGGCATCGATGCCAATGCCTTCATGCTCGACTACGCGGCGGCTAAAGCCCAGAACTACCCCGAAATCAGCTTTCAGCAGCAGGATATATTCTCCGCCGACTTTCAGCGGCAATCCTTTGATATCTTGACGTGTAGCCTGTTTTGCCACCATTTTTCCGATGAAAGCTTGGTGCAATTGCTTCAGCAGTGGCAGCAGCAAGCCCGTACCGCCGTCATCATCAATGATTTGCACCGGCACCCGCTGGCCTACTACAGCATCAAGTGGCTCACTCGCCTGTTTCGCGGCTCCTATCTGGTTCAAAACGATGCGCCGCTGTCTGTAGCTCGCGCCTTCACCCGCTCCGATTGGCAGTCGTTGCTACGGCAGGCTGGTATTCAACACTACGCTTTGCGTTGGCGTTGGGCCTTTCGGTGGCAGGTGGTACTACGGTGAATCTTCTTTCTCTCGTGGCAGGCATAGCGTGTACTTGCAAGGTAGTTCTGCCTGTCATTGCGAGCGGAGCGACGCAATCCTTCCTCTCACAGCGCCAAGCCAATTGAAGCGAAAAGCATTTGAGATTAGCACACTACTGCCAGGGGCTTGGTCTAATCAAGTAAAGCTTTGTGCAGGAGAGGAAAGATTGCTCCTCTCGCAATGACAGGCCGCTTAGCCCCACAAATCGGCAGCTACGCGGAAGGTGTTGGCGTGGGCTTCTACGATGTCGGCGATGCGCGGGGAGTAGCCGCCGCCCATGCACACGACCACCGGAATTTCGTGGCGGTGGCAGAGGTGTAGCACAAACTCGTCGCGCTGGCGGCAACCGGTGCGGCTCAGGGCCAGGTGGCCTAGCTTGTCGGTTTCCAGTACATCGACGCCGCTGAGGTAGAAGATGAAATCGGGCTGCTGCTCGTCAAGTAAGCGGGGTAGCGTGTTGTGCAGCAGGCTCAGGTAGGTGGCGTCGTCGGTGGCGTCGGGGAGCGGGAGGTCGAGGTCGGATTGCTCTTTGCGGTGAGGGTAGTTGCGGGCGCCGTGCATGGAAAACGTAAATACGCGTGGCTCATGCCGGAAGATGCTGGCCGTACCGTTGCCCTGATGCACGTCCAGGTCCACGATGAGCACCTTGCGGACGTCGAACTCCGGGTGGGTCAGTAGATAATCAGCGGCGGTGGCTTGGTCGTTGAGCAGGCAGAATCCTTCGCCCCGGTCCCGAAACGCGTGGTGCGTGCCGCCCGCAATGTTGAGGGCCACGCCACCCGCCAAGGCCCGGCGCGCGCACTCGATGGTCCCGCCCAGAATTGTGACTTCGCGCTCTATCAGCTGGGGGCTCCACGGAAAACCCGTGGCCCGCTCCTCGTGGCGCGTGAGCTGGCCGGCGCAAAGGCGCTGGTAGTAGTCGGGCGCGTGAGTGCGCTCAATATCTACCACGGGTGGCGGTGTGGGCACGAAGAATGCGCTTTCTGGCACCGTGCCTTCCCGCAGCAGCTGCTCCGGTAGCAACTCGTATTTGAGCATCGGGAAACGGTGGTTGGCCGGCAGCGGGTGAGCGTAGAGCGGCGCCCAGGCAATAGAGAGCATGTACGAGGAATTTGCGGAGCTAATTAGTAGGTCAACAGCAAGCACACTTGCTGTTGACCTACGTTTCTAAAAAACCTACGCCTGTCGCACAAGGCCAGAAACGAAAATAACCGCCGGGTTGGGGCGGTTACTTCGGATTCGGGGAAGGTTTGAGTGGGGCGTACTGGGCTCGAACCAGTGACCCCTACCTTGTCGAGGTAGTGCTCTGAACCAACTGAGCTAACGCCCCGCAAACCTTCTGGCGGCGGCCGGAAAGCGCCAAAGATACTAGCCGCCGCAGAAGTAGCAGCATACGGCGCAATAAAAAGATTATGGCCTCCGCCTTCTGCTAGCGCAACCTTCAAAGCCGCAGCAAGTATAGCGCCTGTAGAATGCCCTAGCAGCAATTTGCCTGCTTTTTCTCACCTCAACTCTCGACCTCTCATGAAAAACCTTGCTTTACTTTTCGCACTTACTTTGGCTTCGCTCACGGCTGCCCAGGCCCAGGAACGCGTAGGTGGTATCCGCTCCTCAACCGACTACCAAGCCAGCACCAGCGACTCCCGCAACAATGGCTTCGGCATTAAAGGCGGCTTCAACCTAGCCGACCTACGCGGCGGCGACAAGGGAGCCTACCAAAACCTGGAAAGCTTGAAAAGCTACCATGCGGGCCTATATGCGCAGTTCGGCGTCAACGACAAAGTCTCGATTCAGCCGGAGTTCCTCTTCACGCGTAAAGGATTCAACGCCCAGCAGTTTGACCCCGTAACGGGCGTGGCATCGGGCCAGCAACGCGAAACCCGCCTCGACTACGTGCAGATTCCGGTGCTGTTCGTCTACAACGTGCTCGATAACGTGAGCCTGCACGTGGGCCCACAGGCTTCCTTGCTCGTGCGGGCCAAGTACGCCGGTACCGAGCGCGGCATCTCCGACGCCGGCCTCAACAGCCTGGAGTATGGCGTGGTAGGCGGCGTGGAAGCCCGCATCGGCCCAGCCCGAATCGGTGCCCGCTACGACCTTGGCCTAGCCGACATCTACAACGACCCGAAAGACGCGCAGGCCAACACGTACGACAACGTGAAAAACGGCGTGTTTCAAGTGTATCTGGGGGTAGGTTTCACTAACTAGCCTCCACTTTAGCCATAAGAAAAAGGAAGCCGTTGGGCTTCCTTTTTTTATGTACGCTTGGTGTAACAGCGCGGGCTTCGGTCTGTAATTGCTGGCATGAAAACAACTACTCCAACGAAAGGAGCTACGGACTGAAGTCCGTGCTACTATCATTCTGACTGAACCGTTCTATCTTGCTTTTATGACAACCAGCCTCTTGCTCACAACGGCACCCGATCTGCTGCCGGCCCTCAACCATGCTCGGGAACTGCTGGCGGAGCGGGGGATGGGCGTACTCGGCGCGTGGGCGCTTCTGAACCTACTCGTCAGCGGCTATTATGTGACCCGTACTGATCCTCGGGAAGAGGCTCGCTATTTTCATTTGATGAATGTTGGCTGGGGCTTCGTGAATGCCTTACTGGCTGTGTGGGGCCTCTTGCGCGCCAATCCCAATCACGTAGACGGGCTTACCCTCGCGGAAAGCCTCACGGCGCAGTTCAATTTTGAGAAGATTCTGCTTTTCAACGCGGGGCTCGATGTGGCCTACATCTGCGTGGGTAGCTGGTTGCGGGCCCGAGGCGTGGCGGAGTTGCAACGGCCGGAACGCCTGCTAGGTTCTGGCCGCTCCTTGTGGGTGCAAGGCGCGTTTTTGCTGCTCTTTGACCTGGGCTTCTACCTCGTGTATCACCGCTACGCCGCAGAGCTATTGCAAATGGTGTAAACGTAGCACAGGCTTCAGCCCGTAGCTCCTCACGTTGCCACGACTAGCGCAACAACGGAAGCTACGGGCTGAAGCCCGCATTACAAGGAAGCTCGTTCTATCTGGCTAGCTGCGCATAGCGTGCTGGCCTTCCAAGATTTCCTCTACTATTTTCTTGTTGAAAGCGGGAATATCGCCGGGGTTGCGGCTCGTGATGAGTCCTTTATCTACTACCACTTCGGAATCTTCCCAGTGAGCACCAGCATTTTTGAGGTCGGTTTTGATGCTGGGATAGCTGGTCATTTTCTTGCCGTGCACGAGGCCGGTTTCGATGAGCGTCCAGGGGCCGTGGCAGATGGCAGCCACTACTTTGCCGGAGCGCATAAACTCGCCCACGAAGTTCACCACCTTTTCCTCGACGCGCAGCTTGTCGGGGTTGATCTGGCCACCGGGCAGCACCAGCGCGTCGTAGTCGGCTACTTGGGCATCGCCGATGAGCTTGTCCACGTCTACTTTGTCGCCCCAGTCGGTTTTGTCCCAGCCTTTGATAGAACCGCTTTTCAGGGAAATAACGTCCACTTCAGCGCCTTCATTTTCCAAGTATTTCTTGGGCTCCGTGAGTTCCGATTGCTCGAAACCGTCGGTGGCCACGATGGCTATTCTCTTGCCTTTGAGTTTATCACTACCAAAAATGGACATGGCAATACGGGTGGTTAGGGTGAGGAGAAAACAAAAAAGCCGAAACGCACAGGGCGTTCCGGCTTTTTTCTAACGTAATTCCAGAGCCGGGGTTAGCTCACCCGTAGCCAGTTACTCCACCTCGTCGCGGCGGAGCTGCTTGAGTTGTTTGCGCACGGCCTTCACGCGTTCATCGAAGCCATCGGGGTCGTAGTCGATGTCGTTGACGTCGAGCTTTTCCAACATGTCCATCAGGGCATCGGAGTGTTCAGATCGGGTGCCGGAACGCACGGCCACAAACGCCATTTCTGACCACAGCAGGGCTTTCAGGCGCTGACCATCTTCGCTGAGCATCTGCATTTCCACTACCAAATTGGAATTGTCGAAATGAATGAGCTGCGTGCGGATACGGACCAACTCGCCGTGGTGGGCGGGGCGCAGGTAACTGATGTGGTGCTTGGTGATAACCCAGGCCGCGTTTTGCTCCTGAGCCAACTGGCCCAGATCTAGGGCGTAGTGCCGGATGGTATGCTCTTCGCGGGCATTGAGGAAGTAGTCGAGAAACCGGGCGTTGTTGAGGTGGCCCAGCATGTCGCAATCCTGAAAATGAATGCGGTGCGTGGTTTCGGGCGTACGAACGAGCATAAGAGAATGAAGAATGAAGAATGAAGAATGAAGAATGAAGAATGAAGAATGAAGAATGGCTACGCCTTCTACCCTACGCCGGGTTGCCCCAACTCCTCATTATGGATCACAAAATTACACCGATGTGATGTCCATTCTGCCTGTCGAAAAACTGGACCTGATGGTCTCAATTTCTCCTTCGTCATTCTTCATTGACTTGCTAGCTTTTCTTCTCTTTATCTCCTTCCGCTGGTGGCCCTAGCACTTTCACCTTATCCGTTTTCGCCAATCCCGACGTCACCTCCACGTTGATGCCATCGGAGAGGCCGGTTTTCACAAGGCGCTTCTGAAACTGCTGCGGCCCGGTTTCCACCTCCACGAATACGCTGTCTTTGTTCACTTTACCAAACTGCAAGAGGCTTTCCCGAATAGCTAGCACCTGCTGGCGGCGGCCCAGCACGATGTCGCCGTTGGCGGAATAGTTGGCGCGCAGAAACTGACCGGGCTTGAGCTTGAGCCGGGCCCGGACCTGAAACTTGATGGCGCCTTCCTCGGCAATACCCTTGGGCGCAATGTATTCGAGCGTGGCCGGAAACGTTTGATTTTCTAGCGCCCCAATGGTCAGGTTGAGGTCCATGCCTTCGCGCACCTTGCCCACCTCGCTCTCGTCAATCTTGCCCTCAAACACGAGGCTCTGCATGTCGGCGATGGAAGCAATGGTGGTGCCTTCGTTGAAGTTGTTACGCTCCACTACCGACGAACCCACTTTCACAGGCACATCGAGCAGCAAGCCAGTGATGGTGGAGCGCACAAGGTTGGAAGCGCCGCCGGTGTTGCGCGAGGCACCGCGCTGCGCAATTTGCAGGTCGTTTTCGGCGGCGTCGAGGGCCTGTTTCTTGGCTTTGTAGTCGGCCAGCAGGCGGTTGAACTCCTGCTCGGCAATCACCTTCTGCTCGAACAACGGGCGCTGGCGGTCCAGCTCCACTTTGCTGGCTTCAAGGGCCACGCGGGCAGCTTGAATGCTGTTCTGGGCGTTATTGACGTTGCCGGCGTTGGCCACCGTGCGGATACGGGCCAGCAGCTGACCTTCCTTCACCGGCTGCCCGGCTTCCACGTACAGCTCCTCCACAATGCCCGACACCTGCGGCTTAATCAGCACTTCCCGGCGCGGCACAATGCTGCCCGTAGCCACCGTTTTCTTCACGATATCCGCCACGAAGGGCGTCTCGGTTTTGTAGACGATGGGGTCGGTGTGGGCCTGCTTCCAGAAGTAGTAACCCAGCCAGCCAAACCCGGCGAGCAGCAACAGCAGTAGTAGCGAGAGAAAAACGCGTTTCATAAGAGAGTAGAACTAAGAAGTGAGAACTGAGAAGTTAGATGTTGGTCTGACGGCCAATCTGTTCTGCTCTATTCATTCGTGTGGTGGCTTGGTGGTTGGTTTCAGCAGGTATCCGCTGGCATGTAAAATCTTGCTTCTCAGCTCTAACCAGCCCAGGGTTTAAACCCTGGGCTATGAAGCGGTATAGAATCTAACTTCTCATATCTCACTTCTCAGCTCTAAAGAATCACTCGTCTTTCAGCGCCACTACAGGCTGCACGCGCGCGGCTTGCAGGGCGGGCACCAAACCTGCCACGGCACCCGCTAGCACGAGCAGCGTCACGGCCGTGCCAGCTACCCCAACATCAACCCGCGGATTAGCAAAAAACCCGATGTTCTGGCCCGCAATCAGAGAATTGATGCCAGCCATGAGGCCTGTACCGAACAGTAGCCCCAGCATGCCTGCCGCCGCCGTAATCACAATGCTTTCCTGCACAATCAGGCTCACGATGCTCCACGGCGTAGCGCCCAGCGCCTTACGAATCCCAATTTCCTTGGTGCGCTCCTTCACCACGATGAGCATGATGTTGCTCACGCCGATGATGCCGGCCAGAATAGTCCCGATACTGACCAGCCAGCTAAAGCCCGCAATGCCGGTAAACAGCCCCTGCACGCGCGCATATTCTTCCTCCACGTTGGCCGAGCCAAACGCCCGGTCGTCGGTGGGCGCTACTTTGTGTTGCCGGGCCAGCAGTTGCTTCACCTTGGTTTCCACAATGGCCGCCGGCACGCCGGTTTTAGGTATGAAGGCGAAGTAGCCGACCTTGTTCACTTGGTTGAAAGCTATTTGCAGCGTGGTGAGCGGAATAACGATGGTTTGCGCATCCTCCTGCGCGTTTTCCGGCTTGCCCTCCGCCTTAGTAAGGCCTACTACCTGAAAATAAATGCCCTTGATGCGAATCTGCTGCCCCAGCGGGTTAGCCGTTCCGAAAAGCACTTCCGCCACCCGGTCGCCAATGACAGCCACTTTGCGGCGCTCCGTAATGTCGATGTTGTTGATCAGGCGGCCCGCCGTGAGGTTCACTGGTTTCACGGCCGGGTAACCAGGGTACTCACCATTTACTGAAAAAGATGAATTTTTCGTGCCGTACTGCACTGTAAACGTGCCATCGAGGGAGCCACGGGGCAGGATGACGGCCACCTCCGGCACTTCGCGCTCTATGGTAGCCACGTCGTCGTTGGTGAGCTGAATGAAGCGGCCCACTTTCAGCCCCGCGAACGGTACACTGGTGCGCTGGGTCCAGACGAATACGGCGTTTTTGGCCACGTCGAACTCCTTTTCCACGCCGTTGCGGAAGCCTTTACCCGCCGCCAGCAGCACCACCAGCATGAAGATGCCCCAGAACACCCCAAACGCGGTGAGCCCCGTGCGCAGCTTGTGCCGCCGCACGGTTCCCAGAATTTCCTGCCACTTGTCTACATCGATCACGGATTAGCGCGGATTTTAACGGATTTCACGGATTTTGTGGATGGCTCCTTTTTAGCACCCCTCCTTTTTTCAAGGAGGGGTGGCCGCAGGCCGGGGTGGTTGACTAGAGCTAGAAAGCTAGGTCTAGTGACCGTTTAATGTTTTACTCTCTACCTCACGTCGCTTGATGCGCGGGATTTGATAGGAGAAGAGTTGGGATCAGGCTCGTTCATTCTGCTCGTAAGGCTTCAATGGGTTTCACATTCGCTGCTTTCATGGCCGGTATCAGTCCGGCCACCGCGCCGGAAACCACCAGCAAGGCCGTGGCCCCCAGGGCTACTCCGATGTTCACTTCCGGCCGGTCGAAGTAGGAAGAGGTGCCACCGGCTTGCTCCAAAGCGTAGCGCAAGGCATCTAGCAGCGCCACTCCCGCCAGCAACCCCAAGTAGCCCGACACGCTGGTAATCACCACCGATTCCTGCACGATCATGCTGATAATGCTCCAGGGTGTGGCGCCAAGGGCTTTGCGCACCCCAATTTCCCGAGTGCGCTCCTGCACGATGATGAGCATGATGTTGCTCACGCCCACCACGCCGGCTACCAGCGTCAGAACGCCTATCACGCTCACGAATAACTTGATACCGTTGAACAGGCCGTCGAAACGCGCTACTTCTTCCTCGTTGTTTTCCAGGTTCAGCGCCTGCTTGTCGGCGGGGTCGAACTTATGGCGGCGGGCCAGCAACTCTCGTACTTGGTCTTCCAACTGCTTCACTGGCGTGCCCTTGATGCTGCTCATGCCAATGCGCTGCACTTGATTATACTGGTTGAACGTCGTTTGGAAAGTGCTAAACGGTACGAAGGCCCGCTCCTCGTTGCGGCCGTTGTTGGTGGTGTTCGTGAACGTGCCCACTACTTTGAAGAACACGCCTTTCACCTGCACATACTTCCCGATGCCGTTACTGTCGCCGAACAGCACTTTGTGCACTTTCTCGCCCAACAGCATCACCTTGCGCTGCTCTACCCCATCGAGCGGATTGAGCAGGCGGCCCCGCGCCAGCTTTTCCCCGTTGATCTGGAAAAACTCGGCGTTAGCCCCGTACACCTGGTAGGAGCCGTTTTTGGTGCCGTTGATGATGGTGTACTCCCCGACAAGCCGATTGCGGGAAGCCAGCAGTTGCACGCCATCCACCTGCTGCCGAATAGCTTGCAGGTCGTCGTTGGTGAACTTGATTTCGCGGCCTGGCTTGAGGCCCTGCCACGGCAACGAGGTTTTGCCCGCATTCACAAACAGGCTGTTCAAGGCCCCGCCGCCAAACTCCTTCATGATGCCATTCTGCATTCCCTTGCCCGCGCCCAGCAGCAGCACCAGCATAAAAATGCCCCAGAACACGCCGAAGGCCGTTAGGAACGTGCGCAGCTTATTGCGCTGCATCGTTCCTAGAATTTCCTGCCATTTGTCGAGGTCAAACACGGATTAGCGCGGATTTTAACGGATTTCACGGATGTTGTGGGCGGCGCTTGGCGCTTGGCGCTTTGGTGCTTAGTGCTTAGTGCTTAGAAACTATGTGACAGTGGCAAAACGGTTGTGTTGGCTGGAATTACTCCTTTTCCATTCACTCATCCACTCATTTACTCATTCACAATCAGCCCGTCGCGGACTCGGATCATGCGCTGGGTTTGGTCGGCTATGTCGTTTTCGTGGGTTACGATGACGACCGTCATGCCTTCGCGGTGAACCTGTTTGAAGATATCCATCACCTCCTGCGTGGTTTGGGTGTCGAGGGCGCCGGTGGGTTCGTCGGCGAGGATGAGCTTGGGCTGGCTAATGAGGGCGCGGGCAATGGCTACGCGCTGCTTTTGGCCGCCCGACAACTCACTCGGCAGGTGGTCAGCGCGGTCGGCGAGACCTACGCGGTCTAGGTATTCCAGGGCCAGCCGGTTTCGTTCGCGCCGGCTCACTTTCTGGTAGTAAAGCGGCAGGGCCACGTTTTCGAGAGCGTTTTTGAAGCTCAGCAAGTTGAACGACTGAAACACAAACCCCAGAAACTTATTGCGGTAGTGCGCCGCCCGCGCCTGCGACAAATTCCGGTCGATGCGGGTGCCGGCTAGCGTGTAGTCACCCTGGTCGAAGTCGTCGAGAATACCCAAGATATTGAGTAGCGTGCTCTTACCCGAACCCGACGAGCCCATGATGCTCACCAATTCCCCTTCCCGGATGTGCAGGTCGATGCCTTTCAGCACTTCCAGCCGATTGGCTCCTACCTCGTAGCTTTTCCTAATGTTCTGTAACTGAATCATGGGCGGCGACAGGCTATGCAAATCTTGTTTGCGTTACCAGGTAGTATGCAATACAAAGTAGAAGCATGCCTTTTACAAATCCAAGCCCGCAGGTAGATTTTTCTTCCCGCTGTTATTGTATTGCCCGCATGCTCTTTGGCAACTGGCGAATAGATGCAGTCCGCTCCGCACTGGTTGCCTGGCTTTTGCGAAACGTGTTGAAACAGCTTCATTTATCCTATTATCATACTGTTAATCAATAAGTACCATGCTGGTTTCAGTACATAGTTGTTGACAGGTACGCAGCAGAATACAACGGTAAGAGCGGCGAAACTAAGCCTGCGCTATAGCGAACGGCGCTATCTTGGTGGTACTCCTCACCCATTCACGCTTCTACTTATGCGCTTCTCCCAACAAGTTGTCTGGATTACTGGCGCCTCGGCTGGTATCGGGGAAGCCCTGGCGCTGGAGTTCGCACGACAAGGAGCCCGACTGGTGTTATCGGCGCGCAATGTGATGGCGCTGGAGCGGGTGCAAGCGGCATGCGCGCCCGCCGAAGTGCTGGTGCTTCCGTTAGATATAGCCGATACCGAAAGCCACGGGGCAGCCGTGGAGCGAGTGCTGGCTCATTTCGACCGTCTTGATGTGCTGGTGAACAACGCTGGGTTGAGCCAACGCTCTTTAGCACTGGAAACCACTCTGGCAGTGGATAGGCAGTTGATGGAAGTAAACTACTTCGGTACCGTGGCGCTTAGCAAAGCCGTACTGCCGCACTTGGTGCAGCAGCGCAGCGGCCGGGTGGTAGTTATCAGCAGCTTAGTGGGCAAATTCGGCACCCCGTACCGCTCGGCCTACGCGGCTTCCAAGCACGCGCTGCACGGCTTCTTCGATTCGTTGCGGGCGGAATTGGCTGGTACCGGCGTCGGCGTTACGCTCATTTGCCCCGGCTTTATTCGCACCGGTATTTCCGTCAATGCTCTTACCGGCGACGGAGCCCCGTTGGGCACAATGGATAAAGCCACCAACCGTGGCCTGGCCCCCGAAGCCTTTGCGCGTCAAGCTGTGCGCGTCATCGCTAGAGGCAAGAACGAAGCCTTCATTGGTGGCCGCGAAACGCTGGCCCTGCTAGTGAAGCGGCTCACCCCTGGCTTATTCGCCCAGCTCCTGACGCGGGCAAAAGTGCGTTAGAGATGCGCTGAAAACACCCACACTTTTCTCAGCACACTTGCTTACGCTCAGCGTTTTTCGTAGGCTAGTTCTCCGTTGGGATAGAGCTTGGCTATTTTTTCCAGTTCCTTGAAGGTGACGCTGTTGGCGCCGCGCAGCCCGTGCGAGGGGTATTCCACCGCATTGAATTTCACGTCGAACATAGTGGCCATCACGTAATTGCCGGCTACACTGAGCGTCGCGGGCGACGTTTCGGAGGCACAAATTCTCACGGTTAGGAAAATAGGCGCCGTGTATGATGTCAGTTGCCGGGGCTTGCTGACGAGAACCAGAAAGTCCTTATCGAATTTCTCCACCATGTATCCCTGCTGTGCTAGTGCCTGCCCTATCCTTTTCAGGGCAACCACGGCACTATCGGCGGTACGCACGGTGATAACGTTAGCGGATTTGAATGGCACTGGCTGGCTCTGAGCCTGAACCAACAAAGTGCATAAAAGGAAGATGGTCGTGAGTAGTAGTTGCTTCATCTTGCCAAGCTACTGAAAGCTCGGCTTTTATTCAGCATCTAGCGCCCAGCTTATTTACAAATCCTTCTAGCAGGGAAAGTGCAATTAGGACAACACCCTTGCAACAGCTATCTGGCACTAGCAATTGGTTGTGGTACGGACTTGAGTCCGTAGTCCTACCAGTACGCGGCAGATCTACACGCGGCAAGACCGGCTACGGACTCAAGTCCGTGCCACAGGTCAACCACCTCTATCTGCTGCTCAAATCTGGTAGGTGTCGGCTATTACCTGATGGGCAGCAGGCTTGCGGGCATCGGTGGGGCTGTCGAACACGATAAGGAGGTGCTTGTCGTCGAGCAGGGCCATGCCTTCGGCTTTGTCTTGGCTGGCGGTGGGGCCGAAGCCGTGGGGTACGTCGAAGAGGCGTTGCAGCTTGTCGGGACCGATAAGACTATCTTGCTCTTTATTCAGCGCATTGGGCCAGCAATACACCGCAATAGTACCATCGAGGTCCATGGTGGGGCCGGCTAACAGCAGCAGGTCGTTGCCGTGTTGGCGCAGTTCGCGCAGGCCCATGCCGCCGAGCGCTAGGAAGTGTTTTTTGTAGTACTTCTCGGTGGCGCCGGGCACTTCGGCGAGGCGCAAGCGGCCGTGCTTGTCTTCGCGCGGCAGCAACTCCAGCACAACAGCCCACCCGCGCAGTACCGGCCCGCGCAAGCCCACGAATATCCGCCCGTCGGGAGCCAAAGCCAGCCCTTCAATATCAAAGCCGTTGTCTTTGCCCGGAATTGATAAGAAGGGCTTCAGGTGCGGGTCTTTGGCCAGCAGATCGAGTAGATCGTTGGACTCTTCGTTGCCGCGCAGCTGGGCGGCGCATAGTGTTTGGGTGGGGTCGGTGGGGTGTGAAGCTTTGCGGTGTAGCTCGTAGTCGCCGGTTTCGGGGTTGAGCAGTAGCGGCACGCGGGCCAGCAGGTAGCGGCTAGGCTCCTCTTCCACCTTAGCCAGCCGGGCAATTTGCTTGGCTACGTCCTCATCGTCGGGCTTGGGCTGTTTGCGTTTGAGGCTATGCGACCCCACAATCCAGAGATAATGCCCGCACTCGCCTAGGCCCTCGATGTCGATTTCCTCGTCTTCCTTCTCACTGGTAAGGTCCAGCAGATCGGCCAGTTCGTAGCGGCAATGCTGGCCAAATTCGTGTGGCCCCACCAAGCGCAACCGTTCGATGCTGGTCCGCTCATCGCAGCTCACCCAAATATTGTCGCCGGTGCGCAGAATCGAGGAAAGTCCGTCGCGGACGTGCTTACCAGCGGCGTTCAGGCTGAGTTTGGGGTTGAAATGGAGCAGGTAAGGTTGGCGACGCATGGCTTAGGCTGGATCGGGTGAAAGCAGAACCATGCGAACGAGCCCGCCAGCGGAAGGTTTCGGCTGGCAACTTTATCGGCAGCTTTGCCGCACGGCTTCCAACCGGCGCACTAGCTCTTTCACTTGCGTTTCGTTGCTGGTGTAGAGCGTCATAGTGGTGGAGGTGTCGCTGTTTTTGCTGTGGCGCTTCACCTTCAGCTCGTACGTCCGACGGTCGTCATCGGTGTTGGGGGCGTAGGTGATGGCCGTAACTTCACTCCAATCGAAGCCCATCTTCATCTCAAACTTGCCGTTAGCCAGATTCACGGCCCAATCGGAACCGCCCTTGTCCACGCTCACGTTCACCGGCTCCGACATTTGCACATCGGCCCCAGTGTCGCGGATGGTTTGCTGCACGTGGCAACCGGTGAGTTCCAACTTCACTTCCTGCTTGGGCTTCTTCGAGTCGCGCATCAACTCGTTGAGCTGTTTGGCCAGGGCCTGCTTTTCAGTGGAAGTGACCGTTTGGCCCGAAGCCGCGCTAGTTAGCGCAAGCAGGCTGGTGAGCAGTACAACTATTTTCATGACGAGTTGAAGAGCGAGCAGTGAGAAGTAAACCGGATCATCCAGCTTGCTTTAAAGATGTTGCAAAAGCAGGCGCCGTTGCCTGACGGTATCGTTAATTCACAAGACAAGAAGCCGCCGGAGCTAGCTTGGCTAGCTCCGGCGGCTTCTTGTGCAAGGGAAAGTACCCTATTGGCCGGATTTACGGCTTTGCATTTCGGCCTGCATCTGCCGCTGCTTGGCCTTCATTTGCTGGTATTGCGTGGGAGTCAGCACCTGCTGCAATTGCTTGTCGGAAGCAATGTTGATGCGTTTGAGCTCGGCGAGCAGCGCGGGACGGTTGCTGGCGTATTGCTGCTGGGCCGTGTTTGCTTGCTGGGCCGTGCTGGTGAGGATGCTTCGCACTTTCGTCTGCTGGTCGGGGCGTAGTTTGAGCTGATCCGTCATTACGTCGGTAAGGTCGCGGGCGGCGGTGGGCGCTACCGGCGTGGCAGCCGGCGCCGAGGCAGGAGCCACGGCCGTCGATTCCGCTTTGGCTGCATTCCGGTTGCGGCGGGCACAGCTGCTACCCAGCGTGGCTAGCAGAACAAGAATAAAAAAGGAACGAGAGAGCTGCATATACTAGAAACGAAAACATACCTGTGGCTCGCATACGCTAGAAACGCCTATTTCGTCTATCTAAAGCAAACTATATTCTATTAAAGACTCACTGTCTCCGGTGTCGCGGCTACTGCTTGCTTGGTTAGTAGGCTGGTTTTCAGGTGCTGCGCCGTGTGGTGCGCTAGTGCCATGATGGTAAGCATGGGGTTGACCCCGCTGCACGCTGGAAAAGCTGAAGCATCAGCCACGAATAAATTTTTCACTTCGTACAGCTCCCCGGTGGGGCTGGTGGGGTGCGTGCTAGGGTCGCCGCCCATGCGGCAGGTGCTCATCTGATGGGCGCTATAGAGCCCGAATTGGTTGGGTTTCCAACTCAGGTGCGGCAGCCGCTCCAGCACCTCCGGGTTTTGCACCTGCCCGTTCTCGACGTGCAGCGTGGGTAACGTGCCATGCGGCAGATATACGGTGTGGGCCCCAGCAGCCGCATGTATTTCAGCGGCAGCCCGCACGCCCGTCAGCATGTTGGCGCGGTCATGCTCGCTGAGGGTATAGTCGATGAGGGCTTGGCCGTTTTTGTCGATGCTAACGCGTCCGCCGTCCTTGTCGCGGGTCAGGACGATGAAGGACCCGAGGTGAGCCACCTGCTGCATGAGGGTTTTGTGTTGCTTGCCGTTGACCCAGGGCAGCACCATGCTCATCAGGCCGGTGTGGGCAGGCGGCGTTTCCAGCTTGGCTCCGTAATTGGTGCCGTTGAGCATCGTGAAACAGTCATTCACCACCGACATGCTAGGCCCAAACCACGGATTCATTTGCTGCTCGTACAGTCCTGCCACCACCACGGTGGGGTGCAGGTTGAGGTGGCGGCCAATGTGCGGATGCTTCAGCCCGCTGCGCAACAGCAGTGCCGGCGTCTGAATGGCGCCACCCGCCACTACCACGCGCTTGGCCCGTACGCTCACGCGCACCTGGCGGCCGTCGGCGGTGGTGTGTACGGCCTCAGCGCCAGTGGCGCGGCCGTCGGCCAGCGTTACGCGCTCCACCCGGGTGTCGGCTAGCAGGCGGGCGCCGTGCTCGAAAGCGTGCAGCAAATACGTGTTCAGGGTGCCTTGCTTGATGCCGTGGGCGTCGCCGAGGGTGCTGTAACCTAGGCCCCGGAAATGCTCCTCGGAGTCGGTGAGGCCTTTTTCGTTGCGCGGGATGAGTTTTACTTCCTGGCCGAGCTTGGTAGAGCCGTCCCAAAGAGCTTGGTTCTGGCCGTTGTGGCGGGGGTAGTCGATGTTCACGCTCAGGGCGCGACTCACGGCATCCATGCTTTTCTTGAACTCCAGCGAGGCAAAGTGCGGCACCTGATGCTCGCGCGCCCACTCTTGCAGCACGTAGTCGGGCGTGCGGAAGGCGCCGGCCCAGTTGACCGTGGTGCCGCCGCCCAGGCAGGAGCCGGCCAAGATACCGATGCTGCCATCCTGGGTGCTGAGCGCGCCTTTGGCGTCGTAGAGGCGGCCCAGCATATCGGCTTCGCGCTGGGTGAAGTCGCAACCGTGACAGTAGGGGCCTTTCTCCAGTACCAGCACGTTGTGGCCAGCCGCGGCCAGTTCGCCGGCTACTACGCCGCCGCCCGCGCCGCTGCCAATCACCAGCACGTCGCAGTCGTAGGCTACATCAGCATCGGGTTGCAGGGTACGGATGGGCCGGGGCGTATCGACTACGGCATCGGGCTGAGGGCCGGGGTAACCAATGCTTTCCCACACCGGATTGGCCGCGTTAGCCGCAGAGCCGCCGTAATAAAGAAACGTGAACAGCTTACGCAACGCGTGGAAGCCTTTGCGAAGCTGCGGCACGTTGCTCTGGGCCCAGCTTTGCAGCATTTTTTCGCGTTGCGCCGGCTGCAACCGCGCAAACGGCCGCAACGACCCAAACCACGTCAGACCTAGCGTGGGCGAATCGAGCAAACCCAGCAGCTTGATGAACTCCTGGCGCGCGGCGGCAGGTTGCTCATCCATCACCTCTCCTATTTGATCGAGGTTGACGCCCTCGGAACCACGCCGCTGCCAATAAGCGGCCTGTTCGGCGGGGCCACCATCCACGGCCGGAATAAAGGTATCGGCAAGGGCGCGGAGCGTTTCGCGCTGAGTTTCGGTGAAAGTCATGCTACTTAATAGGAAGGCGAGGTGAGAATTCCAGCGGCCGGAGCCGAACCGTGGGAGGTGGGAAAATATCGGACTTTTTCCGCAGAAATACTCGGCTTGCATACGAAAAAGGTATAGCTGGTTGCTGACCAATGCGCGGCGTTGGTCGATGAACGACGTGGAACGCCGCTAATCGACCGATAAAAGTCGTCTGTCAGCAGCGCCGCGTCGTCGGACGATTAGGCGGGCAGCCGCTGGAGCGGGCGAGTAGCTTCGGGGCATAAAGTCGGCTGGCTCGTCTTGGGCGTCGCTTTTATCCTCCTCTCTGCAACCCGTATCAGCATGAAAACTACCCGCAACTCAGCTCGCTTCAACCCGCTAAACACAATTTTACGGCTTCTGCTGTTCGGACTCTTTCTTGGCAGCGCGGCCTCGTGCGACGACAACGATTCGGATTCGCCTGTTTTGCCCCCGTCGCCGGCGACTTCCTCGTACCGCTCCGATGTGGCCTTATCGTGGCTGAACGTGCAACTCAAGCTGGCCCGGACCACGGCAGTTGCGCCGGCCAACACGTTTGGGCGGCCGTACGGCTACTGCGGCATTGCGGGGTACGAGGCGGTGGTGCCGGGCATGGCGGGCTACAAGTCGTTGGCGGGGCAGCTCAATGGGCTCACGGGTCTGCCCACCGCCGACCAAAACCTGGTCTACAGCTGGCCGTTGAGCGCCAATGCAGCTTTGGCGGCCATCAACCGGAGCTTTTTTGCCAATGCCTCCGCAGCTACCCTAGCTGCTATTGACTCGTTGGAAGCGGCCAACCGCTTGGCTTACGCGGAAGACCTAACCGCGGAAGTGCAGACTCGCTCCGTAGAATTCGGCAAGCAAGTGGCGGCAGGCGTAGCCGAATGGGCCCGAACCGACGGCTACAACACGACCACCGCTTACACTCCACCCGCCGGAGCCGGTATGTGGGTGCCTACAGCGCCGGGCTTCGGCAATGCCGCATTTCCTTTTTGGGGAGCGAACCGCCCGCTTGTAGCTAGCAGCAACGACGACGCGGACCCCGGGCCACCACCGGCTTACTCCGAAGCCGTGGGCTCGCCATTTCACGACATGGCCAAGGAGGTGCTCACGATTTCGCAGACGCTCAGCCCTGAGCAGCGCGCCATTGCTTCCTTCTGGAACGACCTGCCCAACGGCCACAACTTCACCCCGCCCGGCCACTGGATTTCCATTCTGACGCAGGTGCTAACCCGCGAGAAAAAAACTCTGGACCAGGCGCTGCTGGCCTACGCGAAAGTGGGTATTAGCCTCACCGATGCCCAAATCAGCTGCTTCAAAACCAAGTACACCTACAACTTGCTCCGGCCCATCACCTACATCCGTGGGCCGCTGGGGCAGGGCACGTGGAACTCACTGATTCCCACGCCTGCATTTCCAGAATACTCGTCAGCGCACGCGGTTATATCCAGCGCGGCGGCCGAAGCATTGACCGAAGTGTTCGGCTCAAACTATGCCTTCACCGACCAGAACTACGTGCCGTTTGGGTTGCCGGCCCGTTCGTACACCTCGTTTGAGCAGGCTGCCGCCGAAGCTGGCATCTCGCGCGTTTACGGCGGCATTCACTACCGACTTACTTGCGACAAAAGCCTGGTGCAAGGCAAAAAAGTCGCGCAGAACATCCGAACGAAGCTGGTTTTCAAGTAGAGCGAACAGGGCTTCGGCCCAGAAGTCAACGAGTATTTCAGGCCGAGTTTTGCAGCACCAACCTGCGAGACTCGGCCTGAACCTCTTCGAGATAGGCAATGGCCGCCTTGCATGAAGCAGCCGTTATCGCATCAGTTAGAAACTGCCCTCATTCAATACCTCTTCCACACGCTGACGATACAAGCGGCCGATGGGCAATTCCTCATTGGCCACCTCCACGTGCCGCGCGCTATAGGTGCGAATCTTGTCGAGGGCCACGATGAAGGAGCGGTGGATGCGCAAGAAGTTGCTTTCGGAGAGTTTCTCCTCCATTCCACTGACCGTTTGCTTCACGATGAGCGGGGCCCCCGCCGTAGTGTGAATCTTGACGTAATCTTTCAAACCTTCCACGTAGAGAATGTCGCGCAGCACCACCTTCACCATTTTGCGGTCGATACGGAAGTAGAGGAAGGCGTCGGAGTTGGCGGCGGGGGCGGGTTCCGGCGTAGTAAGTGGGGCCTCGGTTTTGCTGGCCTTCGCCACGGCTTTCAGGAACCGCTCCAACGACACCGGCTTGAGCAAATAGTCTACGGCGTCAAGTTCGAAACCTTCGTAGGCGTACTCGCGGTAGGCCGTCGTGAAGATGACTTGGGGCGGGTGGCGCAGGCTGCGCAGAAAATCGGTGCCGAGCATTTTCGGCATTTTGATGTCGAGAAACATCAAGTCGATGGGCTGGGCTTGCAAGATGCTGAATGCCTCCAGCGCGTTGTCGCAGGTGCCGACTAACTCCAGATGCGCCACTTCGCGGAGGTGGGCTTGCAGCACTTCTAAGGCTGGGGGCTCGTCGTCGACTAATAAGCAGCGCAGTTTCATGGCCGTTTGCTGGTTTCTGGTTAGGCGTGCTACTTATGCGCAAAAAGTGAAGCCGTTTCGATTGGCTGGCCGGATAACGCCAAAAGGCGGGACGTGGCGGGCACCAGCTGCAAGTGCAAAGTAATCAGAAACATGTCGGGCTCCGTTACCACTTTCAGTTCGTGCCGGCCGGCGTAGAAGTGTTCCAACCGCTGCCGAATGCTGCGCAAACCGGCTCCTTCCAGTAACTCAGACGCAGCATCTTGCTGGCTATTAATTACTTTGAAAGTAATTGAATCCCGCTTTGCCACCAAATCAATGCTAATCCAGGGGCACTCCACGCTTGACCCAGTACCGTGCTGAAAGGCATTTTCGATGAAGGGCAACAGCAGCAGCGGCGCAATAGTATGGGCTTCCAGGTTACCGCTGAAGTGGAGCGACACCTCGACGCGGCCACCTAGCCGGAGCTTCTCCAACGCCACGTAGTGCTGCATCATGGCGGCCTCATCGGACAATGGCACAGCATCAAGCTGGCTTTCGTAGAGCATGTAGCGCAGCAGGGCCGATAAGTGCAGCACCGCCGTGGGCGACTCCGCGGACTTTTCGAGCGTGAGCGTGTGTAAGGTGCGCAAGCTGTTGAACAAGAATGTGGGCTGTAACTGGGCTTTCAACAACTGTAGCTCAGCGTGCAGCTTTTGGCGGCCCAGCTGCTCGCTGAGCTGCCGCTGGGCGTACCACTCGTAAGTGACTTTGATGGCGCAGGCCGCGCCAGCCGTGACAATGGACACGAACCACGTGTAGTTGAAGGTTAGGTAATACGACCACTCAAACGCACTAGCGGGCGCTTGCTGAAACAAGCCCGGCTGCACCACAAAATCAAAAAACGCGCGCGTTAGACACACTATCAGTACGCTGCCGCCCAACCAGCCAAGCAGTAGGACCAAGCCAGGCCCCAGATGGCGCCGCAGCAGCCGGGGTAGGATGCCGTACAAAAAAGTGTAGGTAATCAGCAACGAGGCCGGCAATTGATTAAAAAGCAAACCCCACAGGTAAAGCTTGGCCCCGGAGGTGAAGTGCGCGGGCAGTTGTACGAGGACAGAGTAAGACAGCGTGGCCGCCCAGAACAGCCCGTGCCGCACAAATCGATGGCGGAGCAGCGCGCTCATGAGCGGGACGCGTGGGCTGAAAACAACGCGGGCTCGGCGGTTTCCACCATGCTAGCTGGGCGCCGACTGGCCGAAGTCAGCGGCTCCGGCCAGTCGGCCGGGGCGACGGATGCAGCCGTTTGGGTGGTCGGCAGCACGATGCTGAGCCTCACGCTGAAGGAGCCGGGCTGCACTTCGAATTCCAGGCTGTGCTGCCGCGGGTAAAGCAGTTGCAGCCGTTCCCGCACGTTGCGCAGGCCGATGCCGTGCGGGCTAGACTTGGAAGCGGGCGTCTCGTTTTTGGTGTTGGTGATTTGGCAGCTGAAGCGGCCGTCGGCGCCGGTTAGCACAATGCGGATGTGCGCCTTGCCCAGCAGCTCGGCCGAACCATGCTTGAAGGCGTTTTCGACCAGCGGCAGCAGCAGCAAGGGCGCGATGCGGGCCGCAGCGGGAATGTCTGTGGCCTCGAACTCCAACGTGAGCCGCGGCCCGTAGCGCAGCTGCTCCAGCGCAATATAGTTGCGCAGCAGAGTTATTTCATCGATCAGCGTGATGAGCGGCGTATTGCCTTGCTCCAGTACGAACTGCAGCAGCCCGGTGAGGCGCTCCACCACCACCGGCGCCTGATCCGACTGCTTGAGCGTGAGCGAGTAGAGCGTGTTGAGGGTGTTGAACAGGAAATGCGGGTGCACTTGGGCCTTGAGTAATTGCAGCTCGGCTTGGCCGTTTTCGCGCAGCAGCCGCTCGTTGTCCAGCCCTTTCTGCCGCCATTGCCGGTACAGCCGCAGGCAGGCGGCCACGCCGGCCGTTAATAGCATCGGCATGTGGGGGCCGGAGGTAAACGCCAATTCGTAATCGAAAAAAGGGGATTTGATTAGGTGCGAGGGAATAAAGACGAAGTAGCGGTAGGCAATGTTGAACGACAAGCTCAACACCAGCCACCCCAGCAACACGCCTCCAAACCGCTGCGGGCTCATCGTCGGGCGCCAAAGCAGCGGCAGCACGCCGTAGATCAGCGCGTAAGTAGGCAGCATGTGCGACATCATCAGGATGAATACGTCGCGCAGGGCTATGCGCCACTCCGTCGTGATGTGCAGCCCATGGACGAACAGCCAAGCCATCAGCCCGGCGTAGGTTAGCCAAAACAGGCCGTGCCGCAGCCAAAATTGCTGATCAATAACTCGCAGGGTGTTGGCCAGCCAGTGCGTTTGCCGTTGTGTCATTCCATTCAAAGATTAACTACCGGTTCAAGGTACCAATTAGCTCTCAGCTAGTTGTGCCCGCGGCGGCTTTATAGACCAACGACAATTCCTCATCGACCAACGACTAAGTCGGCGGTTGGTCGATGCGGGGCCAGTGTATTGCGACGTTTGGTCGTCGCCAGCCGAATAAGGCAGCGGCGGGTTTTGGGCGAGGCCATATTTGGTCAGCTAATCGGCTACCGGCTCAGTAAGCGGCTACGTCGCGCTCCGGCTTTGGTCAACCTACCAACCATTCTCTTCCAATGAAAACGCTCTTGTCTCTCCGCTTCTCCTTGTTGCTCGCTCTCCTACTGGTTTCGTTGCTGACGCACGCCCAGACCCGCGTTACTGGGCCTGGCTATTGGAACATTGAAACCAACCTCACCACCCGCGACAATTCCATTGTGCGCTTCTACAACGACCAGCACCAGCTCGTGTACGAGGAGCAGCTACCCAACTTGTGCCTCGACCTGAGTGGCGGCACCAGCCTTTGCCGCCGCACCGCGCGCCACCTCGATAAAACACTGAAGCTCGTGTTGCGCGAGCCGGCCGTGGCGAACCAAAAAACCCTACTGGCCCTACAATTCAGCCAAAACCGCCGCGTGCAGCGCGTGTACGCCGTGCGCTGAAGGGCTTCCGGCTTTCTTACGGACCCGCCCGACTTCGGGGCGTGCCGGAGTACCTGGGCGGTGCTGGTTGCTGTAGCTCGCCAGCCTCACCCGTGCTTCAGGCAAGAATCCAGGATTACAGACAAAGTTCAAACTACTGATTATCACATATATATGTGTTGGCAGCCGCAGCTATAATGTGTAGCTTTACCGAGTAAATACGCTTCTCTATTCCTCGCGCCGCTTTTTACACTACGCAGCAGCTTCCTTCTGCCACCGAACAGCGACTACTTATAGTACGCGCAACGCTGCTTCCGCATGGGGGGCGCTGCGGCCCGCGCCCTTTTCTACGGAGCTGCTACGGCGGCTCCCGCTCCATCTGCCAACTCAGCGGCCCTCCTTTACGCGGGTACCGTCGGCAACTGCAACTCCAGCCAACGAATGGCCGACGGCCCTGACGGCATCGGCATCGGAGGGCTGAAACGGCAACGCCAGCTGCTCACCAGACGCTACAGCCGTGTCTGCCAACCCGAAATTCTGGCTGCTTCTTCAAACAGCACCTTCGGCGCGACGCACCCTTGTTGGGTTGCCGGCCGCGGACGAATACTACTTTCCTCACTTTCCTTTTCCGGTTACTCATGCCCTTTTATCTACCCCTCGTTCAGGCCTGGCAGCGCTGGCTGCTGGGAGCCAGCGCCTTACTTGGTGCCGTTGGTACGCAGGCCCAGACACCCGCCAACCCGCCAAGCCCCGCTACCGAGCAACGCGGCAACGGCGGCTGCGCTTTCGATGCTATGCAGGAAGCAGCCTTCGCCCGCCAGCCCGGCTCGAAAGCCGCTTACGAACAGTTCCTGGCTCGGGCCGCCCGCCTGGCCGCGCAGGAAGCGGCCCGTGGCACGCAGGGCGCGCCCCCCGATGTGACCATTCCCGTCGTGGTGCATATTGTTTTCTCGGATATACGCAGCAGTGTCACCGACGCGCAAGTGGCGGACGCGTTGCGGATAGCCAACCTGGATTTCAGCAAAACCAACCCCGACACGGCCGCCGTTATCCCGGCGTTTCAGTCGCGCGTGGCCAACGTGGGCTTCCGCTTTCGGCTGGCGCAGAAAGACCCCAACGGCAACTGCACTACCGGCATCACCCGCACGTATTCATATAATGCTGGGGTAAGTGACGACGTTCTGTTGAAAAGAGAAATCCGGTGGGACCCCAACCGCTACCTCAATATCTGGGTGGTAGATAATATTTCGATAGGTCTTTCTCTTCTCGCCGGATACGCTTACCTACCCTGCACGGGAGGGGACCGAGATGGTATTGTGGTTGTTAACAGGTATTTCGGCTCCATTGGCACCGCGGCCGGCAACACTGAGCGCGTGCTCACCCACGAGCTAGGGCACCATTTTGGCCTGCTGCATACCTGGGGACCCGGCAACACATCCGGCGTGGCCAGCAACTGCACCACCGACGACGGCATCGACGACACCCCCAACACGATTGGCACCTTTAGTTGCAATCTGGCCTTCACGTCCTGCCTCGATCCGCAAACGAGCCAGCCCATTCTGGCCAACGTGCAGAATCACATGGACTACAGTTCCTGTAGAGTCATGTTCACGACGGGACAGCGGGCCGTGATGCGCGCTTCCCTGGCCTTGGGCTGCCGTAGCACGCTGTCGTCGGCGGCTAACTTACTGGCGACGGGAACCAACGACGGCTACCAGCCGCCGGCCGGGGGCTGTGCTCCGGTGGTAAGAATTGGCACCACCCGCCGCCAGCAATGCGCCAAGCCAAGCGGCAACGAGAGGTACTTCATGGGCTACGGCAGCACCGATGCCCTAAACGCGCCGGGCGCGCAGGTACGGTGGTCGTTTCCGGGTGGCAGGCCGGCCACCAGCACCGAACGCATTGAGCGGGTATTCTACTCCACGCCCGGCATCTACAGCGTTACGCTGACCATTACCCCAGCCGGCGGCGCCCCCATCAGCCGTACGGAGCCGAACTGGATACTGGTGGGCGGCCCCGGCACGGGCCTGAGTGGCCCGCAAACGGAATCGTTTGAAAACGCCAGCTTCCCCAACAACTTCGGCCCCGCCGACTTGCGCAACTGGACCCAGGACACAACGCGGAGACTAGGGGAACGCTGGCGGCGGGTGAGTGGCGGCGGCTTGGTAGCAGCCGATGGCACCGCTTGTTTGTCGGTGCTTAACACGCCGCCCGGTCGCAGCAACACCAACTATGCCACCATCACCTCGCCGGCTCTCGACCTGAGCGGGTTCCAGGGGCGGCCCGTGGAGCTCCGTTTCCGCACCGCCTGGGCCGTCGACCCCATGGTGCTGGGTGCCGGCCTATCAGACGAGCTAATGGTACAATACGGCAAAGACTGCGATGTGTACAGCACCATAACCGGACGCGTCTTCCCGAGCCAGCAAATTATTGCTCCGGGGCAAGGAACTCAAACCGGCTTCGTACCCAACTCTACACAGCAGTGGACCAGAATTACGCTGCCCCTCGACCCGAGCTATATCGGCCCAGCCACCTGGGTGCGATTCCAGTTTAAAAGCGCTGGCGGCAATCCGTTCTACCTCGACGACGTGCGCATCGTGGACGCCGCCACACCCATGGCCACGTCGGCGGCTGAGCTGGCTCGCCGGGGTATCAGCGTGTACCCCAACCCGCTCACCGCCGAAACCGCCGTGCATTTCACCTTGCCTTCTGCCGAGCGGGCCGCCGTGCGCCTCACCGATATGCTCGGCCGCGAGGTGACCAACATTCCGGCTAAAACTTATGGAACTGGGGCGCAAGCTATTCAGCTGCGAAGCCACAACGGACAGGCCTTATCGGCGGGCGTGTACGTGGTGCACCTCACGTTGGGCACGCAAACCTTCACTACTAAGGTGCTGGTGCAGTAGATTTTACTGTGTACTGTCTTTTCGATAATACCAAGCTAAGAATTGCAGCAAGCCCTTAACTCCACCTTGGATGTTAAGGGCTTGTCTGTTTAGAAGACTTGTCTCAGAGAGAGGGAGGATTGCTTCGCGCTGCTCGCAATGACAGATGGGTATGACGCTGCAATGATTTTCGTCTTGCTCCGTTGCTACATCAGAGCCAACGCAGCAACAAATTCACCATCTTCTGTACTTTGGGCGTGTAGGGCGGGTAGAAGCTTTTGATGCCGGTGAGGCCGGTACGCTGCTTGAGCACGGATTTTTCGTTGGAGAAGGCCAGGAAGCCCGCGTGGCCGTGGGCCCGCCCGAGGCCGCTATTGCCAAAGCCCCCGAACGGCAGCTCGGGGTGGGCCAAGTGCAGAATGGTTTCGTTGACGGCTGCGCCACCGGCCGGAATATTGCGCAGTAGGTACCGCTGGTTTTCCTTGCTTTGCGTGAACACGTATAGTGCCAGCGGCCGGGGCCGGGCATTCACTTCGTCGGTGGCTTCCATGAGGTTGCGGAAGGTGCGCACGGGCAGCAGCGGGCCGAATATTTCCTCCTGCATCACGCGGCTCTCATCGGGCGCGTCCAGCAGCACGGTAGGCTCAATGAAACGCTGTTGGCTATCTACGTGGCCGCCCAGCACGATGGTGGCGCCGTGCAACTGAGCATCTTCGAGCAGGCTGGCTACTCGTTGGAAATGGTGCTGATTCACAATGCGCGCGAACGAGTCGGAGGCGGCGACGCCTTGGCCCTCGGCGTTGTAGAAGCGGCGCACTACGGCTTTCATTTCCTCCAGCAGCTTGTCGCGCACGTCTTCGTGTACCAGCAGGTAGTCGGGCGCCACGCAGGTTTGGCCGGCGTTAATGCCTTTGCCCCACACAATTTTCTCGGCTGCGTCGCGCAAATCGGCAGTGTTGTCGACGATGGCGGGGCTTTTGCCGCCTAGCTCCAGCGTCACGCTGGTGAGGTGCTCGGCGGCGGCGCGCATCACCACTTTGCCCACTTGCGGGCTGCCCGTGAAGAAAATATGGTCGAAGGGCAGGCGCAGCAGCTCGGTGGCCACTTCTTTGTCGCCTTCTACTACAGTTACTTCGGCTGGGTCGAAGACTTCGCGAGCCATGCGGCTGAGCAGCGCGGCCACGTGCGGCGTCATTTCGGAGGGCTTGATGATGGCGCAGTTGCCGGCCGCCAACGCCGAAATCAGCGGATCGATGGCTAAGTAAAACGGATAATTCCAGGGCGCAATGATGAGGCAAACGCCTTTGGGCTCGTGCTGCACCCAGCCGCGGGCCCCCACTAAAGCTAGCGGCGTTTCGGCGGGGCGGGGCGCCATCCACTGTTTCAGGTGTTGCAGCGTGTGCTTGAGTTCCGTTTGCGAAGGCCAGATTTCCGTCACGTCGGTTTCGGTGGCGGGCTTGCGGAAGTCGGCGTAGAGTGCCTCCTGAATGGCGGTGCGGTGGTCGGTGAGCCACTGGCCTAGCTTGCGCAGCCGCGCGGCGCGGGGGGCAGCGTCTTCGCGGCGTAGGGCTTCACTGCGGGCCTGTTGCCTTTCGAAAAGCTGAGTTATGGTATCGGTAGCGGGTGCAACAGGGGCAGCAACGGAATTCATGAGCACGAAGAAATGGGGGCGGGAAGGGTACGTAAGTTCGGCAGGTTTGGCTGGAAAGCAAGACAGCCGGCTGCCAAGACATGTGGCACGGACTTCAGTCCGTAGCTCTTCATTCATCCCCAATAGCTTAACATTCTTGCGCGCCTTCTTTCGGTTCATTATACTCTGGATTCTGGGTTTACGTACAGGCTACGGACTAAAGTCCGTGCTACACGCGGTTTTGGCGAAGCTACTCCTACCATATTTTTCTAGGTTGGCACTATTAAGTGAGGCGAGCCGTTAAATGAGCTTGCTCATTTATTTCTGCATGTCGTTTCTGTTTTCGCGTCCCTTGCGCCGTCTGATTTTGGTGGCTGTTTCTCTGCTTTTTCCGCTTTTCTTGCTGGCCGGGCCACCAGATCGTAAACCAACGCGGCTACACTTGCAAGTGCGGCGCATCGCTCCGGACGTCTTCGTGCACACGTCCTACCATCAATATCCGGGTGGGGCAGCCCCAGTTTCATCCAACGGGCTTATCATCAAAACCAACAACGGTGCTCTGGTGATTGACACCGCCTGGGACCCCGATCAAACGCTGGAACTGCTGCGCTGGGTGGCCGATAGCCTACACCAACGCGTGCGGCTGGTCGTCGTTTCACATGCTCATGAAGACCGGCTAGGCGGCCTGGCGGTGCTGCGGGCCAATAACATCAAAGTGTACAGCACGCCGCTGACGGCCAAGCTGTCGGCCAAGCTGCCTTTCGGCGCACCTACGCCCGCCATCAAGCCCTACACTCTAATTCGGGCCGGCCGCACACGGTTGGAGTTGTTCTTTCCGGGCCCCGGCCACGCCCCCGACAATATGGTGGCCTGGCTTCCCAAGCAACGGATAGTATTCGGCGGTTGCCTAGTGAAAGAAGCTACTGCGCCCGCGCTAGGCAACATCGACGACGCTAATTTGAAGCAGTGGCCAGTAGCCGTACGGAAAGTAGCCGCGCGTTACTCAAAAGCAGAAATAGTAGTGCCCGGCCACGGTCTTTGGGGCGACACTAGCCTGTTTACGCACACCTTGGAGCTGCTGAACTCCCCGTCTGCTAAGCCGCAAACGGCCCTCAACGAGCGGCCTTAAACCGCGTTTCGGTCCAGCCTGTAGCGCGCGGCTCCCGCTTTGCGCATCGTTGAACGACCGGCGTTGTTACGGCTCAGCCATCAGCGACGATACGCGAAGCCAGAGCTTCGCGCTACCATCCAAGCCAGCCAGTTATCAGCTTTGCTAAAAACAAAAAAGCTGAGACCGAACGGTCTCAGCTTTTTTAGCGCCCGGCGATACTATCGTCGAACGGGCCAGCGACAAAATTCCCACCCAATGCCGCTGGATGCTGGTGACTGGCCGTTGAGCAGCCAGTTATTATGTGTGCCGAACATACAGCCGAAGCCGCCGCAGGTCCAGTTGAGTCTGTTGTTCGGGCCTGGTTTAAAGCAGGACGAAACGTTGACACAATTTCGGCAGCTTTTTAGGCGGTTACTACTCCTTAATTGTCTTTTATGAGTGCTGTATTGACCAAATGTATTAACGTTGTGAAAACACTCAGCCAGTACGGCATTACTCAACCATGAAACTGCAGTTCGAGCCCATCCACCCCACCGCCGACAGCTCGTTCACGCTGCTGCATTACACCGAAGTGCAGAGCGCCGGCCTGCTGTGGCACTACCACCCTGAATATGAGCTGGTCTACATCCCGGACGGTAGCGGGCGGCGCCACATCGGGCAGCATATTTCGCGTTTTGAGGAAGGTGAGTTGGTCCTTATCGGCCCCGATTTGCCGCACCTAACGTTCAGCTACGGGCTACCAGCTGGCACGCCGTTCGAAGAAATAGTGGTGCAGCTGCGCTCCGACTTTCTGGGCCCTGACTTCTGGCAACACCCCGAATTCTCCGACATCCGGCAGTTGCTGGCCCGCTCGCACGAGGGTCTGTCTTTCAATGGCGCCACGCGGGAAGCCGTGGGGGAACTACTGCGCCAGTTGTTGCACGCGCCACCATTTACGCGCTTGCTGCTGCTGCTGCAAGTGTTGCAGCACCTCGCCCAGGCCAGTCCCGTCGATTACACGCCGCTGCACGCTGGCGCTGGCAGTCAGGCGCTGAGCGGCAAAGAGCAGCACCGCCTGAGCCGGGTGTATCAGTTTGTGGAGCAGCATTATTTCCGGGCCAGCTTGTCGGTGCAGCAGGTGGCCGAGGTGGCGCATTTGTCGGTGCCGGCGTTCTGCCGCTACTTCAAAAAGATGACCCGCCTTACGCTCACCGAATTTCTGCAAGAATACCGCGTGGGCCAAGCCTGCCGCCGCCTGCTCGACGAAGACCTGACCGTGACAGAAGTATGCTACGCCAGCGGCTTCAACAACCTGTCCCACTTCAACAAAACCTTCCGCCGCTACACCGGCTACAGCCCCACCGAATACCGCCGCCAGCGCACCGCGGCCTGAGGTAGATTTGAGATATTAGAAGTGAGAGCTGAGAAGTGAGAGTCGTATTGCAGGTGGCTAAGTGAATTGCTCCCGCTGCCTAGCCCCGGGCTTTAGCCCGGGGAAACCCGCGCGGCGCTTACGACCCAGGGCTGAAGCCCGGGGCTAGGCAGCGGCTTACGTAGTATGCGGCTATAATTTAAGATTCACTGCTCCTCGGCTGAGTTCATTGCGAGACATTCATCTTCTCGATTTATGCTCGCCGTAAACCCGGCAAGATATCGAGATGAAGCGGCTTGGTGATGTTGCTAGGGCGGAACGAGTAGGCGGCGGCGGTTGTCTGGCCGGTAATGGTTTTACTCGTTGATGTTTCGCTTGACTAATCTGCTTCTGAGCCGACGGCGGGGAATGTGGTGGGCGCTGCTGATACTAGGGCTATTGACGGCGGCGAGCGGGCCTACGCAGCCGTCGAAGCCGCTGGTGCTGCTGCCCGCGCCGCTCGGTATTCGGCCTTCCACGTTCACTATTGCGGATGTGCGCGACGAGCGGCCCAATCGTACAGCCGTGGCGTGGCTGCTCCCGGCGCCCACTAAGCCTGGCGCTCCGCTGGCGGCTCCGGTGGCCGTGGATTTGCAAGGCGGCGCGGCCGAAGCCCTGCGGCAGTTTGCCTGGAAAAGCCTAGCGCGTAATTCAACGTTGCGGCCCGTGGTGGTGCGGATTCGGGAATGCCGAGTCACGGAAACAGCCGCGGCAAACGGCACCATAGAAGGTCGCGTGAGCCTGCATCTGGCTTTCGACTGGCAACGCCCAGATGCCCCGCCGCTGCTCCTGACCGAATACCGCGGCGGCGCCCGCTACGGCCGCCGCCCCACCGACCAAACCATGATAGAGCCCGTGTTGCGCCAGTCTTTGGCCGATGCGCTGCGCTACCTGAACGGTTGGATGAACGATGCCGTGGCCCATGATGTGCGGCTGGCCACGAGCGTGCACCCAGTTTTCCGCAACGATGTGCGCCGAACTGAGCCGGATACGCTGTTCTACGACCCTAGCCGGCCGTTGCGCTGGGCCGATTTCACCGGCAAGCCTCGAACCGGCCAGTACGCGGCCGCCGTGTTTCCGAGCTTCGCCTACCACGGGCAGCCGCGGGTATGTGACGGCGTGGTAGAGCTAGACCTGACGCTGCAAGTTTTTGTCGTACGCAGCTCCTCGTGGGTGGGGGCGGGCCACGAAACGGCCGTCAACCTCAACCACGAGCAGCGCCACTTCGACATTGTGAAGTTGGTAGCCGAGCGGTTCCGGCGCAAAGCCACCGCCGACAGCCTGACGGTGGAAGACTACAACAGCATCTTGCAGCTGCAGTACCTCAAGTCCTTCACCGAAATGAACCGCCTGCAAGACCAGTACGACAACGAAACCGGCCACGGCCAGAACGACGCGGCCCAGGAGCACTGGAACCAACGCATCGACGCGGAGTTGCGCAGCTACGGCGTGCATTGAGAAATCTGTCATTCCGGACAACGCTAGGAATCTAGCTTCTCAGGTTCGCATGTTTGTTCCTCAGATTCCGCGCTACTCGAAATAACAAGCCCGGAGACGCAAGTTTTTACTTATCTGAGCTGCATAAAAAGCCCCGTATCAAACTGGTACGGGGCTTTTCTGTACAAATCAAACTACGAAGCACATCGGTTAATTTTTCACTTTCACCTGGCCGTCGTCGGCATCGCGCTTCACTTTGGTACCGTTAGGATATTCCACTTTCCGGTCGCCGTCTTTGTCGACTTTCACAGTCTTGCCGTTGGCGTACACGATTTTCGTTTCGCCGTTGGCCTTCTTGTCGTACTTCACTATGGCCGGGCCCCGGCGGCGGGCGCCTTCTTCGCGCACTGTCACTACAGTGTAGGGTGTGCCGGCGTAATAGGTGCCGCGGTTGGCCGCGTAGGCGTCGTACTGTTTGGCGTCTGTCACCACGGTTTTCACCTCGCGGTCCGTGTCGTCGTTGATCTGGCGCAGGGCGGCGTAGCGGCCGGTGGTGTCGGTGGTGTAGCGGGTTTGAGCCTCGTTAAGACGGCGGCCGCGGGTGTAGTAGGTTTTCTCGATGCGCGTAACGACTACGGTATCGGTCAGCTTGAGGTCTTCGGCCACGCGGGCAGCTAGGCGGTCGGCGTCGGTGCGGTAGGCGGCCGTATCGGTGGAAGCGGCATCACCAGCGTTGGCTTCATTGACGACTACGGCCGTGTCGGCGCTGGGCGTGGTAGCCGCGTCAACGGCGGCGGGTTTGTCCTGCGTGCAGGAAGTAGCGGCGAGGGTGGCCGCAGCCGACAGGAATAACAGGGTCTTATTCATGGTGAGAGAGGTCGGTGAGAACATGCATATAGCCAAGTGGCTATAATGGGGCCTGTTACGGCTCAGATTACCGCGAGGTTGCCGACGCTCGTTTCAGAAAGCAGCCTGAAGTCAGCTTCAACTCCAAGTATCTGCGCTGACCCTGCTTCCATTTCCGAAGAAAAAACGAAGCGCAGCACGATGCCCTCGCTCCGTCTGCTGACGCCCTGCTATCCAATCGATAATCAATTGTAGATCAACGCCCCAAACGCGCAAAGCTGGCGCGCTGTCTCTCCGTAATTACCCGGGACCGTGGCGTGGTAATTACGGAAATTGTTGGGCTGGCTCAGGAAACTCCGGCCTGAGTGGCTAGTGGGCGCGTATTGATTTGGTTGTATCAGCTCATTCCGCCCCACTTCCTCTTCTAGCTATGAAAAAAACTCTTTTCCCACTCCTGACGCTGCTGGCCAGCGTACTGTTGGCTCCGCTAAGCGGCTGCAACAACGATGACGATGACAACGCCACCCCAACTCTAACGCCGCTCACCACGCTGGAGCCGGTAGCCTCTTCAACAGTACTGTGGACGGGCGTGGCAGTGGCGCAAGATGGGCGGCTGTTTGCCAATTTTCCGCGCATGGACACCGACACCATTCCCTACTCCGTGGCGGAAGTGAGCGGCACCCAGGCCACGCCCTTCCCCGACGCGAATTGGAACACCTGGAATCCTTCGTTGCCGGCCCAGGACCATTTCGTGTGCGTGCAGAGCGTGATTGTCGACGATGAGAACTTCCTGTGGGTGCTCGATCCGGCTTCGCCGCAGATGCGTGGCGTGGTGCCCGGCGGCGCCAAGCTACTCAAGTTCAACCTGGCCTCGCGGCAGCTGGTGCAGCGCATCACCTTCGACGAAACGGTGGTCTACCCCACCAGCTACATCAACGACGTACGCGTAGACACCCAGCGCGATTTTGCCTACATCACCGACTCCAACCAAGGCGCTATTATTGTCGTGAACCTGAACACGGGGCGGAGCCGGCGCCTGCTGGGCCGCCACCCGTCCACCAAGTCCGAGAACCTGATTCTGACCGTGGAAGGGCGCATCTGGCGCAATCAAACCGGCGAGCTGCCTTCCTTCGATGCCGACGGCATTGCCCTCTCGCCCCAGCGCGACTATATCTACTACCAGGCACTTACGGGCCGCACGCTCTATCGCATCGCCACCGCGGCTTTGCAAGACGAGAGCCTAACTAACGCGCAGCTCGTCCAGCGCATCGAAACCGTCGGCACCACTGGCCCCACCGATGGCATGCTGTTCGACCGCAGCGGCAATCTGTATTTCTCCACCGTCGAAGCCAACGCCGTAACGCGCCTCACATCTACCGGCCAGTTCCAGCTGGTAGCCCAAGATGCCTTGCTGAAATGGCCCGACAGCTTCGCCCAGGGCCCCGATGGTGCGCTTTACGTAACCAGCTCCCAGCTGCACATTCCGCGCTCCGAGCGGCGGGAACCGTTCCGCATCTTCAAGTTTACGGTGCCTCAGTAACTTCCTTCAGGATGTTGATTTCGCTGGCAAGCAGGTGAGCAAGCCCCAGCGGGGCGGCATGCGGGTAGAAGTATCGACCCTGATATTGGTTAAAGCCCTGTAGGAGCGGCACCGCGCTATATGGGTGTCGCCCCTACAGGGCTTTTAAACTATGGGTAGAATGTCACAACTACCGATATATCGCCCCGCTGGGGCTTGGGCGCCCGCTTGCCAATTTGATTTATTTAGTAATACGCTTGGAGAAAATTCTGGTCGGTCAGGCAACTACAGAGCCTAGCGTTTCATCTGTAGAAGCGTACCAAGTTTCTTCCACTATTTCAGCCCCTTCCAATGTCTACTCCTTCTCTTCTTCAGTCGTTGGCCGTAGCGGCCGCGTTTAGTGTTGTTTCCGTGATGACCGGCCAAGCGCAGCAGCTGCGCTCGGTGGGTGCTTTCGAGAAACTGAAAGCCAGTGGCGCCTGCGACGTGGTGCTCACGCAGGGCGCCAGCACGGAAGTGAAAGTGCAGACCGAGGCGGACATCGAGAAATACATCAAAACTGAGGTAAAAGACGGTACACTGCTCATTTACCGCGAGAAAGGGGCTCCATTTCAGCTGATGAACAACAAGAAGGTGACAGTGTACGTGACCTGCCTGCGCCTAACAAGCGTGGAAACCAGCGGCGCCAGCGACATCAAAAGTGAGTCGACCTTCACCGCCAATGACTTCACCATTCGGGCCAGCGGCGCCAGCGACGTAACGCTCAGCCTTAATGCCAAAAACCTCGACGTAACGGCCTCCGGCTCCAGCGACATCCGCCTTGTTGGCCGCGTAGAGCGCCAGCAAGTACACATCAGTGGCAGCAGCGACTACCGCGCCTCCGACCTGCAAAGCCAGAAAGCCGACGTGCAAGCCAGCGGCTCCAGCGATGCCTACGTGTTCGTGGAAGGCGAGCTGTCGGCGCAAACTTCAGGAGCCAGCGACATTCACAACAAAGGCAAAGCCCGCTCCAATCGGTAGCAAGTAATAGCCTTCTGTTGAAAGCGGCGGCAACTCTTGGAGTTGCCGCCGCTTTTCGTTGTGACAGAAGTGCATGCTACTGCAAATCCTTACTCCTCAGCTTTGTCAATAGCGCCGGTTGCTTGGTGTTCTCTTATTAGAAAGAATATAAATTTTATTGCCTTTCCGCAACTTGAAGCGCTATACATTACTAAATCATCATACTTCGTATTCATAGTTATTTATGCTAGACTCCTACAGTATCTTACAATACATCTTCCACTCTAACCTTTTATTACCATGAAAAACATTGCTCTCCGCCCGGCATTCATTGCCATTATTGCCAGCACTAGCCTGTGGTCATGCTCGAAAAGCGAGGTAGCCCCACAGTCCACTCCGGCTACCACTAGCGTCGATGCCAAGAAGACCACTCCCGTTACCGCTCCTGTCCTAGCCCTCAACTCCGGTGGGGCCGCTGCTGGCGCTTACGAAGCCGATAAATATTTTGGCTCCCAGGAAGGCGGCGCGCGAGGCATTGCAGCAAGCTCCACGGCTACCATCGACTTGAGCCAGGCTACTAATGCCGCACCCCAAGCCGTGTACCAGAGCCAGCGCGAAGGCGCCCTGAGAACCAGTAGCACGGGCACTGTAGTACAGGACTATTTTGTTTATCGCATCATTGATTCGCGCCTGACGGAAGGCCAAAACTACCGCGTGCGTCTGCACTTCGCCGAGCTAGACTACACGCAGCCCGGCCAGCGTCAGTTCAACGTGGTGCTCAACGGCACCACCCAAGTGCTAACCAACTTCGACATTGTAGCCGCGGCGGGCGGCCCCAACAAAGCAGTAGTGCGTGAATTCACTTTCACGGCCCGCTCACCGTTCAGCGGAACGGGCAACTTGTTTCTGCGCTTCAACTTTGGCGCGGCCGGCGAGCCAGTTGTCAACGGTATTGAGATTCTGCCCGCCAACTAAGCTGGGTTGTAGCGTAAAGTATTGCGCTATATCTTGTTTGAAAGCAAAAGCCCCACCCTTGGCCTAGCCAGTGGTGGGGCTTTTTGTTGAGCTAATTATTCTTTCCGTTTCTGCTCCCATTGGCTATCACTACTTATCCTCTCGACTGCGGCAAGCTCCAGATCCTGGATCTGGATGCGGATGAATACGGCAATTTCATTGCGCTGCTCAGCAACATGGAAGTCTGGACCAACTACTGGCAGTTGCCGCTGCACCGGCAGTTTCGAGGTGCCATCATTCGGGAGCTCGCTGAGGACCGCTTCCTACTTATCGGAAGCCTGCCAGGTATAGCGGACAATGGGCACATTTTCGACAAGACCGGCCGGAAAATTCTAACGTTTAACGCCGGGGAATACATTGCCGACGTGCTCGTGCAAGCCAACCAGATTGTGATTTCCTACATCGACCAAGGCGTAGGCAGTGGGAAGCCAGGGCGCGACGGACTGGCCGTGTTTGATTTCACGGGCCAGCAAGTTTTCGGCTATAACTCCGGCGGCCACGGCTTCATTCTGGATTGCTACTGCATGTGCAAACAGGATAAGGACTCCATTCTAGCGTACACCTACGAATACTTTCCCTTACTGGAAATACGCCTCATTGATCATCGGGTCACGGAGCAGCCAACTCCTGCTGATTTCAAAGGGGCTCATGCTATGTCCTTCGACCGGGGCAATGTTGTTTTCTATTCTTCTTACGAGGAGAAAGACCGTTTCTTCTGGTGGAACCGAAAAGACAGAGTGAAACCCTTCGGGCATTTTTCACCAGCTTTCCTGCGAGGCATTGGCGCAGGTAAGTTCCTGACCCATGACGCCAACAGCTTCACCATAATAGATGCTATGGAAATGATGCGGTTAGAGCATTTGCACCAGTAGCGGGCGGCAGACGAAGGATAGTGATAAAAGTGGCGGCTTCTACAGCTGCCGCCACTTTTGTTTTGACAACTCCGAAAGCAGCTTTCTGCGCCGCGCAAAAAAGAATAGGCGCCCCAGCCAATGGCCGTGCAACCGGCTAGCGGCGGCATTTATCCTTCTTGCTTGCACACCGTCGTGGGCACTGGCCTGGTTTGGGAGCCGGTGTTGCGCTTCTTCTTTCTCTCTACCTCATGACTGCGTTTACTCGCTTTTGCTGCGCGCTGCTTCTGCTCTTCACCACTGCTATCCGCGTTCAGGCACAGGAACTACGCCACCATGCGCGTCGACAAAACCGGCATGGGCGACAGCAGAGGCACGCCTTGTTTGGAGTCGGATTTCCAGACCGAAGCGGCCGGTTACAAAGCCGGGCTGGCGGCCATCAAACAGCTGGGTTTCGTGGATCAACGCAATATTTTCATTACCGGCTTCAGCATCGGGGGCATTATGGCGCCGCTGGTAGCCGCCGGCGAGCCGGTGCGGGGCGTGGTGGTGTTATGGTACCGCCAGCCGCAACTTCATCGAGTACGCGCTCCAAAACAAGCGTCGCCAAAGTGAGCTGGCCCAGTTGCCCTACAACTCCATCACCAACCTGATGAAAACGTACGCGGCGGCGCTGCACTTGCTGCTCACCGAAAAGCAGACGCCCGCGCAGGTGCTGACCAAGTATCCCAACGCCAAGCAGCTGATATCTTTTCCGCAGCACTACACCTACATCCAACAGTGGCAGCAAGCCAACCTGGCCGCGGCCTGGAAGAAGCTCAACACGCAAGTGCTGGCTCTGCGCGGCGAGGGCGACTTTATTTCCTACGACGAAGACCACCAACTTATCCTCGACATTGTGAACCGGGAGCACCCCGGCCAGGCCACCTTCGTGCGCCTGCCCAACGTCGACCACTACTTCACCAGAGCCCGCACGCCCAAGGAAAGCATGCAGCTCGCCGACAGTCCCAACCCGGAGAAAAATTTCGAGTTTATGACTGTGATTCTGCGCTGGCTCGACAGCCAACGCCAAGCGTAATTAACTCAAAACGCCAAATGAAACTGCAAGAGGCGCTGCGCACTATTGAAGAGTTCTGGACTGAACCGGATTGGCCGTTTGGCCGGCGTCCCGCCGATGCCGAGTTGGCCCGTATCCAAGGCGAGTTTGCCACGGAGCTGCCCCCAGACTTACAGGAATACATTGTATCTGGCGCTGCTGCCGAGTATTTTTTGTTTCACAAAGTCGGCAACCCGCTGGAAGTGTACGGCACGCGCCGCCTGCGCCACTTCCAGGACGGCTACAACTTCAATTCCGTAACCAAGACCGTCCTTACCGACTGGCTAGACCACTGGTTTATGCTGGCCGACGAAGGCGCCGACCCGGTATTTATTGACTTACAGGACACTACAAGCCACGTCTGGTTTGCGTACCATGGCGCGGGCAGCTGGGACGAAAGAGAAGTTATTGCCGATTCCATTGGCCAGTTTCTGCTGTGCGCCGCGGCCGTCCACCACGCCTTGCGCAATTTCACCGAGGAAGCTACGCTAGATGATGCGCAAGGATTCCGGCTGGCTCCTGAACCGGCAGCCTGGTTGTTTCCACGCATGCAGCAATGGGCAGGCCCGTATTACCAATTCTGGTGCGGCGTCTTCGACAATGCATAAGGTAGAGCGCGGGCTCGGGCCAGGTTCTCCAATACGTATTCAACAGCGAGGATAAGATGGCAGAACTGCGCAGGTAAAGGCGCGTAACTTGCGCCTGCATGTGTCACCGCCATTTTCTTTTGCATAAGCCCTACGGCTACCTCAGTCAGTTCTTGAGCAATACGCCAAAGGAGGCCCGCAAGAAACGGTTCTTGGGTGAGCTGCACGATTTTCCGGCGGGCATAATGGCCATCGGCCGCCTCGATGAGCACAGCGAAGGTCTGCTCCTCCTCACGACGGACGGCCGAGTGAGCGAGCAAATCCGCCGCAAAGACGTGGAAAAGGAGTACTACGCCCAAGTCGATGGCCTCATCACCGACCAAGCTGTAGCTCAGTTGCAACAAGGCCTGGAAATCGGCTTGCCCGACGGACGTTACCAAACCCTTCCTTGCACTGCCCGCCGCTTAGAAACAGCGCCCGAACTGCCCGCTCGTGGCCGCCGCATCCGCGACGACCGGCACGGCCCCACAAGCTGGGTGAGCATCGTCGTGACGGAAGGCAAGTTCCGGCAGGTGCGCAAGATGACGGCCGCCGCCGGCTTCCCCACGCTACGCCTAGTGCGAGTCCGCGTTGGCAACGTCTGTCTCCACGACTTGGCGCCGGGTGAAGTGCGAGAAGTGCAGGACTTTGGAGTATTCTAGCTTTAGTTGGTGAATTTTCGCTTAACTAAGCACCAGCAAAACCTAAAAGCGAATAACCGACAACCAAAAACCAGCTTCATGTCCCACCGCTATCGGCATCTGTACTTCTTATTGGTTCTGTTGCTACTGGCAACCAGGGACGCCGCCGGGCAAAGCGCCTCCAGCTACCTCAACAGTATTCCCGACCCCAAAAAGTTAGGCGAAACCTACGTCTCTGACCCAGATCATGTGCTCGATCCTGCTACCGTTGGGGACTTGAACCAAACCCTACGCGCGCTGGATCAGTCGGGGCGGGCGCATATTGATGTGGTGCTGGTGAATAGCATTGGGGAAGAAGTACCGAAGACGGCTGCCACCACGCTGTTTAACCGCTGGAAAATCGGCGATAAGAAAACCAACAACGGGTTGCTCCTGCTGCTGGTGCTCGATCAGCGCCGCATTGAGTTCGAAACCGGCTACGGACTGGAAGCCGATCTGCCCGACATCCTCTGCTACCGGATTCAGCAGCGCTACATGATACCGCCGCTGCGCGCTGGCCGCTACGACGAGGCCGTGCAACAAGGCGTGGCCGCCACTATCCGGCAGCTCCAGACCGGCACCATAGACGACCCTGACCTTACTGAAAACGCCTCAACAGATTCCCTGGGATTTGACAGCGAAGGCAACGACCTGGCCTCCTACTACGACGATTCTGGAATGGGTGTAACCACGATAATGGCTCAAGACCCAGCGCCGGAATCCAACGACTGGGCGGCTATGGTCAGTTTTATTGGCGGCTTTTTGGCCTTGCCCCTGTATGGCATTTTGTGGCACTTCACTACGGCTGGCAGGCAAAATTCCTACCGCGGCGTACTGGGTCTAATCTTTCTGTTTCCTATTGGGTTGTTGCTAGCCGCTTTCTGGTTCGCCGGTGATGTCAGCATATGGGCTTCGATAGGCATCTGTTACGTCCTGCCGCTAGTGTACGTGCACGCGTACCTCGCCCTGGTAAATCATTGGATACGCACCAAATATGCTGCTATGGGGCGCTACGAGCAGTATGTGTACTTGCAGAGAGCGCACCACGGGCTGGGCTTCTGCGTGTTTTTGTTTCCGATACTGCTGGCTTTCTACTGGCCCTGGCATCGCCGCCGTATGCATCAATTGCGCGAGACGCCCTACAACTGCCCCACCTGCGCCAGTGCCATGCACAAGCTCAGCGAAGAGGACGACGACGAACAGCTAGAACTGGGCAAAGTGGCGGAGGAAATGGTGCAGTCCATCGATTACGACGTGTGGCGGTGCGGGCAGTGCCACTACCAACTCGAGCTTGCCTACGCCGACCTTGGGACAGATGAGCAGCCTTGCCCAGCGTGCGAATACGTAACGTACAAGATGCGCGAAAAGGAAGTCATGAAGCGCGCTACTACTTCATCGAGTGGCTGGGGCTGGGAGCATTACCGATGCGAGTACTGCAGCCACGCCGACAAGAAGAAGTACACCATTGCGCAAAAGTCCAGCCCCTCCTCCGGCTCCTCTTCTTTCGGCTCTTCATCGTCTTCCAGCGGCTTTTCTTCCAGCAGCGGTGGCTCATCGGGTGGCGGCGGTGCGGGCAGCAGCTGGTAGGAGAAATGGCACGGCGGCTACTGCTCTGGTATTTCCGAGCAATGGCTTTTTTGCCGGTTCAGTGCGCCAACAGGCTGCTATAGAATTCGCTTGCCTAGTCTGATAGCTCTCCGCTGCCTCCTTCCGCGTAGCATTATGCCGGAAGCTGCGCCATCATTCTTATATTTGATTTTCGGAAATGCTTTTCCGGTGCTATTTTACCTATATCCTTATCTCTATTTGCGTTATTGGATTACCAGCAGCCTCATCTTGTTTGTGCGGCCCAGCTATTGAACCATAGTTAGTTTATATCTGTATTTATCTATCCAAGGACTTCCGCGTCATCAACAGCCATTCGGCACATATTCCACTCAACCACACAGCATGGGCAAATCGCAGGCAACCTTCGGCAAGAAGGAAAACGAGAAGAAAAGATTAAAGAAACGGAACGAGAAGGCCGAGAAGAAAGAAGAGCGCCAAGCCAACGCCAAAAAGGGCCAGGGCCTGGACGAGATGCTCGCCTACGTGGATGAGGACGGCAACATTTCCTCTACGCCGCCGGACCCGAAGAAGCGAAAAGAAATCAAGACCGAAGACATCCGTATCGGTGCCCTCAAGCAGGAAGATATGGAGCAAGAAGACCCTATTCGTAACGGTGTTGTAACGTTCTTCAACGACTCGAAAGGCTACGGCTTCATCAAAGACCAGCAGACCCAGGAAAGCATCTTCGTGCACGTCAACGGTCTGGCCGGTGGCCCCATCAAAGAAAACGACAAAGTGACCTTTGAGGTGGAGATGGGCCAGAAAGGCCCTAGCGCCTTCGGGGTAAAATTGGCTACCGAATAGAACAACGCTACTCTAGTCCGCAGAGCGGCTGAAGCCTCCAAGGAGGCTCCAGCCGCTTTTTTGTTGCTGCCTAGTGCGTACCACGGCTCAAGTAGTTTGTCATTGCTGAGCACTGTACTAAGTTTGCTCACCAACAGCAACGACGGCGGAGCGCGATATGGCAGATTTCCAGAAAGTATTAGTTACCGGCTCATCAGGAAAATTGGGGCGTGAGGTAGTGAGCCTATTTCGGGAACGGAGCTACCACGTAACCGGCGCCGATTTGTTGGCAGGACCCACTACGGATTTGCTTCTCGATATCCGCGACGAGCAGGCCGTGCTGGAAGCTACGCGCGGCATAGATGCCGTAGTGCACACGGCCGCCATACATGGCAGACACTACGAGCTAGGCTATCCGCGCCGGGACTTCGTGGAAACCAATATTGGGGGCACGCTGCATCTGCTGGAAGCCTGCGCGCGAAACGGCGTCCGGAAGCTGCTCTACACGAGTACCACTTCCATCTACGGCACAGCCATGGTAGACCCCGCGCGGGCCGTATGGGTCGACGAAGACCTCACGCCCCAACCCCGCGACATCTACGACCTCACCAAACAAGCCGCCGAAGGTTTGTGCCGGGACTTTTTCGAGAAAGAAGGGCTCGAAACGGTGGTCCTGCGGGTGTCACGGTTCTTGCCGGAGGAGGAAAACTTGAAAGTCAACCACCGCCTCTACCGGGGCGTCGACGAGCGAGACGGCGCCCTCGGGCACTTGCTGGCCCTGGAGCACCCTTTTGCTACCTTCGAAACCTTCAATATCTCCGGCGGCACTCCCTTCACTCGCCACGACCTGGATTTGCTCCGCCACCAACCAGAGCAGGCCATAGCCCAACGGCTGCCGCAAGCCGCCGCACTCTATCGGCGGCTAGGCTGGCACTTCCCCACCTCCATCGACCGAGTTTACAGCATCGAAAAAGCCCAACGGGTACTAGACTACACCCCCCGCTACACGGCCGAGTATCTGCTAACCCAAGCCGAGAATTAAGAAGTTAAGCCCCAATGAACTTCGCAGTGTTCAGCAATGCTCCAAGCGTAGTGCGGGCCTACTTCTCAGGTATCATTCAAAATACCTCCACTCAATTGGAGTCTTTTCTGATGTTAAACTTCACCTTCTTTAGAAAGAGAAACGGCTGAAGCTCTAGTAGCTCCAGCCGTTCCCTGTTGTAAACCTATCAGGCTCCCCGCATCTTCCTATCAGCTGATCGGGTGAAACAGCCGCTCCCACCGGATTTTGTGCAGTAAGTCGGCGTTGGGGTTTAGCGAGAACCAGACGAATACGGCTTTGCCTACGATATGGTCTTCGGGCACGAAGCCCCAGAAACGCGAGTCTTCCGAGTTGTGTCGGTTGTCGCCCATCATGAAGTAGTAGTTCTGCTTGATGATGTAGTGGGTCAGCGGCCGGCCGTTTTGCTGAATCATACCATCCTGCCAGCTGATGCCCGTGTTGTGCTCGTATTGCGCTATTATCTTGTAGTAAATGGCGGCGTTAGCTGGGTTCAGCGCAATGGTTTGGCCTTTCTTGGGCACGAGTAGCGGGCCGTAGCTATCCAGCTGCCAACGGCGCGGCGCGGCACTCATGGCCCCGGAGTTGCGGAAGTCAGCCACATCGGGGAAAAGCGCCACGGGCATCTCCGCCACGGTCAGCGACTTCACGTAGGGCTGCTGGCGGAAGTACGCGGCCACGTTGGCCGGGCAACTGATGAAGAAGCCCGACTTGCCCGTTTCCAGATCGGTGCCGGCCCTTGGAATACCGTCGGGTTCGTTGTAGTCTACTACGCCCTGCTGGCGCAACGCCTGTCGGATAGCGTCGTCGGGCGTCTCGACTTCCATGAAATAGGTGGTCTGGAACTCACCCGCCATCTGGCCAGGCTGCCCGTTAAGATACACCCGGCCCGCTCGGATTTCCAGCGTATCGCCGGCCACGGCGACGCACCGCTTGATGAGGTTGGTGCGCAAATCGGCGGGCCGCTGCTGCTCGTGCGGCACGTGAAAAACTACTACGTCGTTGCGCTGCACGGAGCTGAATCCAGGAAACCGGTACGTAGGCAGTTGAATCAGGTCGGAGTAGCTTTTCAGCCCGTTATCCCCCCCAATAGTCTGGTGCGTGAGTGGCACCTGCAAGGGCGTCTGGGGCGTAATGGGTCCGTAGTGCAGCTTGCTCACAAACAGATAGTCGCCCACCATGAGGCTGCTTTCCATGCTGGGCGTGGGAATGTTATACGCCTCCACCGCCGACCACCGAATAAGCGTAGCCGCCACAACGGCAAACAGGATGGCCTCGCGCCATTCGCGGACTTTGCTTTTGGGTTTTGGGAGTGGCTGCGACGACGGCGAAGGAGTGGTGCCGGTGCGCTTCAAGCGAAAAAGAGCCATGAGAGTTGAGGAAGAAAGTGAAACAAGAAAAAGGAGGCCTGTACCGCTGCTTTTTTCCCTGCTTGCGGCAGGCTTGCTTTCCCAACTCTCCGTCGGAACGGAGTCAGAGGACACAAAAAAGCGGCTGAAGCTTTATCGCTTCAGCCGCTTTTGCATTACAGTTGCGGCGCTTACTTATGCTTCTTGCTTTTCCGATATGGTTTGGGCGTGCTGCTTGTAGCAGTGGCAGGACCGTCGGTGGCAGCCGCTTCGTCCGTGCTGTTACCACTGGTATCGGCACCGCCGGTGGTGAGGGAGGCCAGAGAAGCTTCGGCGGCGGCAGCATCAGGAGAATTAGCGCCGCCGCCAGCCTCATCGTGCTTTTTAGCCAAATAAACCAAGCCCGCGGCTAGCAGCGCCACGCCGCCCACAACTTTCTGGCCGGTAGTGAGCTTGGTGGCTTGCCTCGTGACGCGGCGGAATTTCTTGAGCACCTTGGCCGTGTCGTCGAGCACGTGGTTTTGCTTCTGGTCTTTCTTGGAGTTCTTCTTTTTGTCCTTAGCCATGATAGTAGAGCGTGAAATGAGAAACCGCCTTCGTTGTCCGTGCGGTTTGTATGCCAGTGAAACTGGGAGTGGGTTAGGTTATTCGCAAGGCTCTCCCGGAAAGTTGCCGTTTTGATGCTCGTTTTTGCGGCGATGCAACACTGCTGAGCTTCTGTTTCTGGGGGTGCCAGGAGGCGTTTCGCGGGCACCGCGGGTGTAACCCACATAGGGTAAGAGTACAGCAGAATTTCGTATGATTCACAACCGATTCAACCAACTACTATCTAACATGACAGACCAAAAGCCCGAGCACGACGACGAGCAGGAGCAAGAAATGTCCCCCGGCGGGGCTATGATCTATCGTTACGAAGCAGCTGCATCTTCCGAGTACCAGCTTGCCATAGGCGACGAACAGAATATTGAGGCTATATCCAACCACATCGAGCAGCATATCGGCCCTATCAGTGGCGTTATGCACGAAATCCTGTCGGAATACGTCCACATCGATGTGCATTACGTGGAGCCTAGTGCCGATTTCCCATTTCGTGTGCTGGTCACTTCCGGTATGAGTGACTTGCCGATGACAGTGCCGGAAGGAGCCGAAGATGCGCGCTACGCCGAGCTGTGCGTGCTGCTTCCGAGCACCTGGCCGGTGCCGGGTACGGGCGAGGTAACCGGCCCCGGCTCGGAGAGCGAGGCTGATTACTGGCCCATTGGGTGGTTGAAATTCATTGCCCGGTTCCCGCACGAATACCAGAGCTGGGTGGGCTTTGGGCATACCATCCCGAACGGGGCCAACGCCGAGCCATTCGCCTCCAATACGGAGCTCGGATGCATGCTCCTGCTACCCTCGATGAGCCTGCCGGAAGAGTTTGGCCAGTTGAAAATCAGCGAAGACAAGACCATCAACTTCTTCTGCCTGTATCCCATTTACAAGGAAGAAATGGACCTGAAACTCCAGGATGGCTACGATGCCTTGATGGAGAAATTCGATGAGTATGAAGTGTCGGACGTCATTGACCCGGCGCGACCCAACACGGCCAAGTCGAAGAAGAAAGGCTTTCTAGGCTTGTGGTAAGATGCTCAGGAAGCTGAGCTTTCTCAAGCAACGTACCTCCCGCTGTTAGCTACCAGATTCTCAGGGCTCTAACCTCGCGACCCACATAGGAAAGCAGCTTCCAAAGCTATTGCTGCTTTCCGATGTGGGTCTTTTTTTGGGCGTGGCGTCATTCTCTACCTGAGGAGGACAGTGCCAAGTATGTTAATTTATTGTTAACACGAGTAATGAAGCTCGTCATTGTACGTCCTTGAAAAACAGTATTTTAAATCAATTATGCATGCCTAACATATTTGAGTTTCAGAAACGGCATAATACCAATGCCATGATTTTATATATTTTTTTTCAACTGGAATAAAGACTTTTAGATACTACTCAGGACCCGATTTGCCTCCGGCGCCGGCTTCTGCTGCATCTGTTGCCCCTGGAACTGAGCTTGTCTCAGCTCCTGCCGCTCCGAGTACTCTTTCTTTCCACAATCCAAATCCCACCACGCATGAAAAACTTTTTCATTGCAGTTGGCGCCGTGCTCTTCGGCGTCAGTAGCGCCACCGGTCAAGCGCTACCCGACCGTTACCGCGCCGACGTATTTTCCACCGTGAATACTACCAGCGGCGTAGTGTTCAGCACCAACATCCCGCAGGTAAGCACCATCGGCATTCCGGCCGGGGGGCAGCTGGCCAACGAGGAAACCTTCGGCAATGTCCGGGTTACGCTGAGGATGGACATCTACCAGCCCCAGGGCGACACGCTCTCGAAGCGGCCGGTAATTATTTTCTGCTTCGGCGGCGGCTTCATTAATGGGCAGCGTACGGCGGCGCCCATGGTGGCTCTGGCCAAAGACTTTGCTCGCCGTGGCTACGTAACAGCCGCCATCGACTACCGCTTGGGCATGAACCTGACCGACCCGGAGAAAGCCAAGCGGGCCGTGTATCGCGCCATTCAGGACAGCCGTTCGGCCGTGCGCTTCTTCCGCGCCAATGCCGCTACGTACCGCGTCGACCCCAATCAGGTGTTCGTGTCGGGGCATAGCTCGGGTGGTTTTACGGCCTACCATAACGTGTATCTGGACAAAGAATCGGAGCGGCCGGCTTCCACTTTCACCTCGGGCCGCATGGCGGATCTGGGCACGCTCGACGGCATCGGCGACAACAAAACCGATAGCCGCGGCAACCTCATCAGCGGCAAAGCCAACGGGGCTATGGGCTTCGCCGGCGCCCTGGCCGACCTCAACCTCATCGAAGGCCCAGCTGATGTACCCGTATCCATGTTCCACAGCAGTGACGACCGGACGGTGCTCTACAACACGGGTGAGCCATTCACGGACATCAACTTCCTGCCGGGCCTCAACCTGCCCATCGTGTCGGGGGGCAACCCGCTCAACACCCGCGCCAACGCCGTGGGCGCTCCGCACATCTTCTACCCCTACACCAACCGCGGCCACGATGTCCACTTCAACAAAAGCACCGGTGCCCTCTACCCCGACATCGTACCGCGCGGCAGCGGCTTCTTCTACGACACGCGCCTGAAGCCCTCCGACGCCTCTATCGTGGGTGCTAGCTCCGTTTGCACATCGGCCCTCACCCAGACCTACACCGTGAACGGCGGCGCATCGTACTACGATTATAGCGTGGTGGGCGGCACCATCCAGAACCGCAACCCGCGCCGCAACACCGTAACCGTGGCCTGGAGCCGCACCGCTAGCACGCGCACCCTCACCGTAACGCCTTACAGCCGCCAGCTGGCCCAGGGCACTCCCGTGAGCCTCAGCGTAACTACCGCCGCCTGTGCCAGTCGCGAAGCGCTGGTGACCAGTGCTTACCCCAACCCAACTGCCGACCGGCTGTATGTACAGCTCGGCGACCAAGCCAACGAGGCCACCAGTGTGCAGCTCGTGGATAAGTTTGGCAACGAAGTAGGCGCCAAGCTCACCGCCAGCCCGAACGGCAACGGCGAGCGGGTAATCGATATGAGCCAGGTACCCGCCGGCATCTACGTGCTGCGCGTGGGCAACAACACCCAGAGCTTCACCCAGCGCATTGTGAAGCAGTAGTCAGGACGGTTAGATTAGCAGCAAAAGCGGCTGGAGCTCAGGGAGCTTCAGCCGCTTTTTTGTGTGTCTTGGTGAAACTGCCGCCTGCTGTGGTTGAAAACAAGAGTTAATTGCGGCCGCTGTTCAGCGTGGGGCGGTAAGAAAAATCGAAGGCGTGCTCCGAGGGGCCGTGGGCTTGCAGGAACTCTAACCGAGCTTTGGCCTCCAGTATGGTGGGCACGTGGCCGGAAGGCACCGGCCAAATAACAACGGCCGGCTTTTCCATGCGACCAAACCAAGCGTGACGCTGGCGCAGCACGGCGGCATGCGCCGTTTTGTAAGCGAAAGTCCGTAAGCTGTCCACGCTTTCCCACACCGACAGATTCACGATGATTCGTTCGTCATCGAAGGGCTTGATGCTGGTGGCGTTGCCATCGTCGCTCTTCAGGCGCCACACGAAACCGGGGCTGCGCTCGGCTAGGGCGTTGATAGTATCGAGTTGCGCCACGAAATCAGCCATCACCGGATCGTCGATGGTGGGGACTAGCATGCGGGCGATGTTGAGTTCGGCGAAATGGTGGGGCTGAGTGGCGACGGAACCAGGAGGCGTCATGTAGCTAGTGGGCTGAAGTGCTGCCAAACCTAGCCTGGGGCTGCCGCCGCGTCAAGAACGCACAAAAAGGACAGTGCCTCAGTGGCTGCTACTCAGACTTTCGGCGCTTCTTTTTCCAACTTCCGCTCGCCCCACTCCCACATTTGCTGCACCACGGCGCAGAGTGTGAAGCCGTGCGCGGTCAGGGCGTACTCCACTCGCAGGGGAGCTTTGTCGCCAGTTACAGTTTTTTGCAGAATGCCTTCCTGTTCTAGCTCCCGCAATTGCCTGACCAGCATCCGCTCACTGGCGCCAGCCAGCCGCCGATGCAGCTGCGAGTATCGTTTGGGGCCGCGCTTGAGGTAGATGAGGATGGGCAGCTTGTACTTGCCCTTCACTGCGGTGAGGAAGCGGTGTACTGGCGCGTACGGGTCGGGGGCAGTCATAACGAGAAGTCGGACGAAGGAAATGCTACGGTGAACAAGCCGGCAAGTGGCGCAGTGGTTTCGGCTGGTGCGCTGTCGGTTAAGCGCGTTTTTCAATACGGCACGTATCATTTATAGCTTATATTCACTGGTGCATAGCAGCTCAAGATTCTATCCTTAAAACATTACTCCGATGCCGGAACAGGAAAACGCGGGGCCGAGTGAGAAGCTCCCGAAACCGGAGCACAGCTCCTGGACCATCACCAAAGATATTGCTACCATCGTCACGCCCATCGTGCTGCTGGTGGGCGGCTACCTGTTTCAGCGGGCCCAGGCCGCCGATAGCGCCGTACTCAATGCTTCCTTGACCAAGCAGAAAGAGGACCTGGACCTGACGCTGGAAAAGATGCGCGACTCGCGGGAAGAAGCGGCGCAGAAGATCGAGCAAAGCAAGCTCCTCACCACGCTCATGCAGTCGATGCTGAGTAAACAACCGTCGGAGCGGCAATTGGCTATCAATATTGCCTTGCACGCCTGCGGCGAAGCGGGACGGCAGGTAGTGGAAGCCGTCAGCCTCGACGATACGTACGCCTCGCGGCAGCTCAGCACGGTGCGCAGAAACCTGGTGGAGCAGCTCATTGCCCCCGACGCGCGCAAACGCTGGGAAGCCGCCGGAACCTTGGGTACCACCTGGGGCAGCGACCCTGGCGTGCTCGACGATCTGCGGGCGTTTGCCAAAGCCAACGTCCGCACACCGCTCGCCCTCTACAACACGCTGGTCGTGATGGCCGACTTGCCGGGCACGGCCTACATCGGCAAAGTGGAAGTGGCGCGCGAGTTGGTAAGCCTCATTCAAACTGCCGGCCCCAAAGGCGCAAAAACCGACGGCCTGATTCGAAGAGTGCAAGCCAAACTCACAGTGACTGCAACAAAGTAGACCATAAGCTTGCCTAAAACCAGCAGCTTGAATTACAGCAAGCATCAGTGGCTGGTCTATATCTTGCGCCTTCTCCCTACACACAGTTATGAGCACTTACGCTGAGACTCTGAACGCCACCAAACAGCAATACCCCTTCGACAGATGGCGTGAGTTCTACGAGGATGCCGATGAGCTAGAAAGCTGCAACCAGGTGCAACAGGCCTTTGATGGCCTTATTACCCAGCTCATCGAGCTAGGACCAGAAGCATCGGAAGCCCAAAAGAAAAAGGCATTTCAGCACGCCATTGAAATCACTAACGAGCACGAAGACATCATCATGACCGGGGAGCGCGAAGATCTGTGCGAGCTAACCAACGTCATCACCGAAGCCTGCGGCCTCAACCCCGACGATTACGGCGACGGCGAGGGCCTAGCCTCCGAGTGGCGGGAATGGTAGCTTGAGCAAATACACCAAGCGGCCGAAGCCCTCGTAGCTCCGGCTGCTTGGTCTATCCGACGCTTCCGGCAGGTCTATTCTATCCTCTCCTGCTGGTTGAGGAGGTAGCAGGAAGCATAGCGCTAGCACCAAAACACAACAGCCTCTCCTACTAGTAGGAGAGGTTGTTGTGCGCCATAGGTCTGGCTTGAGCGCCACTAAGCGGAACTGCTTGTTACGAGCAAGCCACAGTTACTACTTGATCTGTAAGTGCTGCGTGGTTACTTCGTTGCCTACCTGGATACGGGCCGTGTAGAGGCCTTTGGGCAGGGTGCTGAAGTCTTTGGTGAGCGTGAGGCGCTCCACGCCTTCAGCCTGATACACCGACGTGCCCATGTTGTTGAGCACTGTGAGTTTGACGGCTTGGTTGGCTTTGCCATTTACAGCAAAGTTCACGGCGCCGCTCGATGGGTTGGGATACATGGCCAACGCTTGCACCTTGGCCGAAGGGGCCAACGCCTGTACTTGGCGCGCTATGTCCGCACCGTAGTTGCCGCGGAGCAGGTTCAGGGCTGCATCAGCCTGCACGAAGCCGAAACCGGTTTTGAAGTCAAAGCTTCGGTCGAAGGCGGGCGTGAGCGGGTTGTCCATGTCCTGGGCCGTCACGTTGAGTACCGTGCGCACGGCGCCGTTGATCAGGTTTTGCAACACCGTAGTCGTGCCAGGGTCGAAGGGGAAATTTAGGTCGGGCTCCACGGCGTCGACTAGCAGTGCGGCTACGGCGGCCACGTGCGGAGCCGAAGCCGAAGTGCCGAAGAAATTCGGGAAACCGTCGCCTTCGTAGTCAGCGCCGGGGAAGGGCGGAAAAAAGGTGTTATTGGCGCCATCCGGGCCGCTTATTTCGGGCTTCAGACTCACTTGGGGAAACGCCAGGCGTTGGCCGTTGGTGTTGAACAGCAGCGGGGTGCCACCTAGGGCCGAAAACCCGTTGATGAGCGGAGAGGTAATCTTGGGGTCGAAGAGCGGCGTGTTAAAGTAGGCTGAAGCGCCCACGGCTACCACCTCCTTGGCATTGGCGTGGCCCACGAGCGTGGAGCTGCGCGTGTCGTACTCCACGGTAGCCGGGTCGCCGAAGTTGATGTACTTGATCAATTTTGGATCGGGGCCCGCTTTCTTCACGATCAGCAGATCGACGGTGGCGGGGGCCGTGCCGTTGTTCACCACGTTGATGAACTCGAAAGGGTCGCCGCCAATGTTGTTGTTGGCCGAGAAGAAAGGTAGCAGCTGCCCATTGAACAGCAAGTACAAGTCGAGGTCGGTTCGGGCTCCAACGCGGCCGCTGGCGGAAAAGAAAGGATCGTCCCACTGGAAAGACAGTGTCAGATTGCCGCGGGGCGGCACCGTGATGGCCTGGAGAATGTCGCCGTTGCCAAAATCGTGGGCAATGCCTTCTACGCCGGGAAACGTGCGGCCGGAATTTTTAAACGCGGCCTGGTAAGACTGCTCGCCCTGGTTGCCGGCCGAGGAGAAGTACAGCGAACCAGCGCGAGTTACTTTGCTGGCGGCTTGGGCTATGATACCGTTCTGAAAGAAAGGCTCCGCAAAGTAAATGATGTCGTCGACGATGATGCGGCTGCCGGCCTGCTGCAACTCCTCGATACCCTGGGCGAAATCGGGCTGACCCAGAAAGGCCGTACGGAAGGCGATAGGCGCGTCGGGGGCCACGTCGTGCACGATTTCGGCCATGCCCCGGCCTTCATCAATGCCACCGGAGGGTAGGTCTTTCAGCACTTCCACGTTGGCCGGCAAGTCGCCGCTGGCCACCCCGGCGGACGCCCCGCCCAAGTTGTTGTAGCTATCCGACAAGATGCCCACCTTCACTCGCTTGCCCGAAACGCTGTACCGGGCGCGGGCTACATCGGCCTTGAGAGCTACGTCGCCCTGGCTGGTTACGCGGCCCACGTTGCGGCCGGGCGCATACGCGGGGCGTAGCTGCTGCAAAGACTTCACCCCTTCTAGCAAGGTCAGGTTAGCCACCGGGAACAGCCCCGACACCATCGCGCCGTACGCTACGCCGTCGCGCAAGCCTTTGGTCTGCAAATCGGCCAGCAATTGGGTGGCGTCGGCGGAGCTAGCCACGGCTTCTACCACCACGTAGCCATTGCTAATCTGGAGTTTAGTGGTCCCAGAGAAGGGCGAATCCGAAGCCTGGCCCCGGGCACTCGTCCGCTGCTGGCCGTCCGCTAGAGCCAGCAAATCGGCCGACACTTTGAGTTTTTTGGCATTGTTCGCGTCCTGGATCAGAGACGGCGTTTGCTGGGCCAACACAGGAGTCCCGCCAATCAGCAGTAACGCTAGCGCGCCTAAAGCCGACTGTGTCAAGTAGTGTTTTTTCATAAAAAAGGAAAGGATTGGATGGATGTACTTCTGCGTGGAAAGGCAAACTGAATCCGCTTTATGGGCATTTACTATACTCTGTACATCTAATACAGTTGCACGCAAATTGTTTTATTTCAGTAGCTTAACAGTAATATAAGGCTTGCTCAATGGCCGTTTCCAAATGATTCTCAGAGAACTAGCGGAAGGAATACGAGCAAAAAAGCGGCGGAAACTCCAAGAGCTTCCGCCGCTTTCTAATTTGCGACTGGACGACTACGCCGCCCAAATAACTAGCACCCTAAAAACCTGTTTAATTGACAGATTTAGCAGCTTGCGTAATGAGTTCAACCGCCCGATCCCGCAACTCATCACGGCCCGCTCGGGCTCCTGCTACAGTTGGGCGCATGAGCACGTCGGGCACGAGGCCTACGCGTTGCGTTTCGCCGCCATCGGGATAGTAGCACCCAATGCCCGTCATCAGAGTTTTCAGGCCACCCGGCAGTACTATGGGAGTAGAGTTGCCGTCGGCACCCGCTGTTTGGCTGCCTAGCAACGTGCAGTGGGGAGTAGCACGGAACGCCATAGCGGTGTACTCGGCCGCGCTCCGGCTCACTTCATTAACCAGTACTACCACCTGCCCGGCGTAGGGCGTGGAGCCTACAGGCTTGAGCGTATCAGCGGGCTGCCATAAAAAGCGTCCTGGAAAGCCCGGCTCCTGCTCCGTGAATTTCGAAATCAGAGCGGGCTGCGTCAGGAAGTAACCCGGCAGCAACGTAGCGACAAACGCGCCGGGGTAGTTGCGCTGGTCTACCACGATGCCTTTTGTGTGGGCAAAGGCTTTCATAATCACCGCCACCTTCGCCGCAGTTATGCGGGCCATATCAATATACCCTACCTCGGGGGTCAGAAACCGATACATGCTATCGGCGGCTGCGGGAGTAGCGGGAGGCACCGCGCCTACCTTGATGCAGGGCGCCACCAGACGCTGCTCTTGACTGGCCCGCACCACGCGCAATTCCATTTGCGGGGTGGGGCTGTACAGCAGATTTAGGGCAATGGTGTTGAGCTGGGCCGCCCGGTTGGAAGCCGGCGTCTCGGGTAGGCGCTGCTTCACCAGCTCTGCCACCGCCGTGCCCGCCAGATGCGTGATAATGTCGCCTGGTTCGAGCGGGGAAGCGGGCACGAGTCCATCGCGGCGCACGCGCATTACCACGGCCTGCTCGTCGAGAAACTGCACGTCGGCGGCCACTTGATAGGCGCCCCGTTCGGCTTCGAGCAGCGGGTCGGGCGGGTAAAAACGGGAGTGGCCGTCGTGGACGCGGCTAAACAGGGCTAAGGCTGCGTGCCGGTAGCTTAGGGTCGTGTTGGCTTCGGCAAAGCGGGGCAACATGTCAATCAGCACGCGGGACCAGTCTTCTCCAATAGCATACGGGTAGGGATAGTGATACTGGAACATGTTCCAATAGCGGCACAGGCCCAGCAGGCGCAAGCCCTGGGGAGGTAGGGCCGGCTCGGCGTAGGCTTCTTCGTGGGGAAACACCGTGCTGTGCCCCAGCTTAGTGACATAATAAGGCGGCCCTTGATAGTGATTGGCCGCGATAAGGGCCAACTGCTGACGTAGCGGAGCACTAAAGCGCTTCGCGTCCTGGGCCCAGCGCAAATCGGGCGTCAGGCGCACGGGCTTGGTGGGCGGCGTGGCGCAGGCGGAACAAGCCGGGACGGGGCCTAGACTGGTGATCCAGGCACTGAGCAGACGGCTACGCTCCGCCACCGAACGGCAGGCGAGTACCGCGGGCAGCTGGCGCAACAGTTCGGCGTCCCAGTCGCGCTGCCCGCTGGCCACGGCCGGGTGAAAGTATTTCAGAAAGCCCCAAACCTGCCCTAGCGCGGCTACATGCTGCACTTGTCGGGGCGTTAGGGTTGCTAGTGGTGGAGCAGCAAGTGCTACCGCCGCCGACGGGGCCACCGAAGCAGGAGCAGTCGTTGTAGCGGGTTGGGCCAGCGAGCTTAGAGAAGCACAGCCAAGCCCTAAGGCCAGCAGACAGGCAACGAAACGAGGCATAGTCATGGGGTAAAAATGAAAACCTGATAGGCAGATTCGTATTGCTTCGCGGCTTCAAGCTTGGCCGACTCCGCTAGTACTGCCCGAGCCGTTTGGCCCGTTACCACCCGAGCCAGCAGTAGCAACACTGCCACAAGGCAGCAAAAGCGTAGGTGGAAATTGCATCAGCAGGGAATAGAAATTCGGGCTCTTGAAGCTACATAAAAGCAGCATCCGAGGCGGCCGAAACTTACTCAACCCCTTAATGTAGTCCATCCCGCTTTCCTCGGTATATGGGTGGTTTTTCCTCCCAACTGCTCACCGCCCGGTCCTAGTACTTTGCTACGATGAGGGCAGATAGTGGCCGTGATTATCTACCTTACTCCACTCTTTTTTATTACTGTCTGCAGCATGATTTCACGCTACGCTCTTCAGAATATCTTTTTACTCCGGAACAGCCGTTGGGCCTTGCGCCAGCGTCGTATTGGTGGGTGGCTGCTTGCTTGCCTTCTCGGACCAGGTACCGCCTATGCGCAGGGTTCAGTCTGCGCCCCCGTTACCGCGCTGGCCGCCGATAGTATTGGGCAGTACTCTGCTGTCGTGCGTTTTACTAGCCCCGCCGGAGCCGAGGGCTACACCGTGAGCACTACGCCCGTCACGCAGGCGTATACCCTGCCAGCCGGGGCAACGGCGGTGCAACTGCGGGGGCTGATGTACAATACCAACTACACCGTGCAGATTCTTCGGCAGTGCGGCGGTGGTCAGACCGCTGCACCCGCGCAGCTGGCTTTCCGAACGGCTGAGTACTGCGGCGGCCCCAATGACGTGCAGCCCATCAACATCAGAGCCACGTCGGCCGACATCTCCTTCGGACCCGGAGTCTCCAGCCCGGTCCGGGACTACACCGTGGACGTGCATCGGATTCAACAGGGCGTCAGCTCCACGTTGGTGGGGCGTTACACCGTCACCCAATCGCCGCTACAGCTGACGGGGCTGCTGCCTAGCACTACGTATGGCGTGACTTTTTTCACCAACTGCACCAACGGGCAAAGCTCTGGAGGAACTGGCGGAGCGGGCCTGCCCTTTACCACGTTGGCCGCCACGCTGACGGCCAACGCGCCGCGTCGCGCCGCTACTTCCTTCGCGGTGTACCCCAACCCGGCCTGCACGAACGTCACCTTGCAGCTGCCGGCTCCACTTCCCCGCACGGATTTGCAGGTGCAATTGTTGGACGCCGCCGGCCGGGTGGTTTTCACGCAAGTCGTGCGGTGCAACGCAGACGGGGTGTTGGCCCTCTCCTTCCCGCCGCAACCAGCCGGGTGGCACGTGCTGCGCCTACAGGACAAGGCTGGTTACCAAGCCACCCAACCACTCATCTTTCGGTAAGGGGCTCTCAGGTAAGTCAGGAGCTAGAGCTGTGCGGACTACCTGCAGCACAAGCAGATTGATCGCTGCGTCAGCCCTCTCAATAGACGCCAAGCGGCTGAAGCTCCCGTAGCTTCAGCCGCTTTTGCGCATCACACGAGCTGCTCAGATCAGGTGTGCTATCCGTTGGTGCCAGCATTGTGCTCTGGGTTGTGCAGTCGGCGCCATATCTGCCGGGCCCACACGACGACTAAGGCGGCACAAAGTCCGTCTAGTAAGAAGCACAGGATCAGGCTTAGGGGCCACTGGCTGTTTAGCGGTACGCCCCTCACCACCGCGTAATACTGAAAAGCCCTGTTCAGGATGTTGTCGAAGATCCAGTAGGTAGCCACGCCCCAGCCACTGGCTAGCAGAATGGTTACGGCAGCCATCACCTCGCGCTTTCGGATGATGGCAACCGCTACCAGCACCAGGACGGTAAACATTCCTAGGGTCAGCAAGGCTCCTCCGCCCCCGAGGAAGGCACCGAGGTTGCCTTCATTGCCCTCACGTGGTTCGTGGGAGTACTCTGGTTGCTGGCTAAACAGCACCAGCACCAAGTCAAGCAAGCCGCAGATTGATGCCTTCTCCATGTTAGGGGCGAGGAGGGAGCCTGAATATCTTTCGATGGTTAGTTAGATTCCGCCAACCCTTTGTTGATAGTCTCGAATATTGGGTTGTCGGGCTTGGCTACTTTCTTGAGCTGGGTTTGCGCGGCCAGGAAATGCGGCCGGGCCACCTTGGGGCGTTGGAGCTGCATGTTGAGAATGGCCACATAGAAATGCAGCAACCCTTGCGCCGCTGGTTTATTGGGCGCTTTGGGCAGTTGACTGCTGAAAAAGGCCTCCGCTTCGGCCCACTGGTTCTGGGCTTGGTAGATGTCCATAATATCCGAGAACATCTGGTCATCGGCCGGATTCAGCTCATAGAGGCGGGTAGCCCACTCCGTAGCATCGGGGGTATGCGCGGTTACGGCCTGCTCCAACAGCGTGCGTAGTGTACTGTAGTTTTGCGGCTGTAGCTCCAGGCTTTGCAGCAATGCTTTGCGAGCCTCGGCGGGTTGCTGCTGCCGTCGGTAAAGCTCCGCCAACATGCGGGCCGCGTCGGCCTTCAAAGCCGGGTCGGTGTAAAGCTGAAAAGCTTTTTGAGCATGTGGCGCGGCCTCGGCGGGCTTCTGCAATTGCAAAAGCGCATAAGCCAGGTTGTAGTGCGAAGTAGGGTAATCCGGATTCAGGGCAATAGACTGCTCAAACAACGCCACGCTTGGTTGCGCCTGCTGCTGCACCAAGTGCGCGTATCCCAGGGCGTAGTACGACATAAAATCGCCGAGCTTGTGCGCGTGGGCCAGGTCGTAGTTTTTGACGACCAATGCCAGCAGTTGGGCCTCTGTTTTATCCCGCTCACCGCAATGGCAGAGCACGGCCTGGTAGTAGTAGTCGGCTAAGCCCTTGCTGAGGCGGTAGTCTTGTGGAAACTGTTTTTGCAGCTGCTGAATCTTCCGCGGAATCTCAAGCTGATGCAGGCTATACTGCCCTTCTTGCCCGCGCAGCTGTTCCACGGTCTCGCCCGGAGCAAGGTTCTTTAAGCCAAACGCTTGAAAGCTGAGGGTAATGAGGTAGTTGTCGAGCAGCAGCTTTGCCTTCCGTAAGAAAATGTCGGGCTGCTGGTCTTTAGGGTCAGCTTTGTCGAGCACTTGATAAGCCGATTCGTATTTCTTCTCGGCCTCCAGCTTGGCCGACTGCGCAAGCGCCGTGGCGCTGGCCGTTTGGCATAGTCCCACACGAGCCAGCAGCAGCAACCCTGCCCACAGGCAGCAAAAGCGTAAGTAAAAGCGCATCAGACAGGGAATAGAAATTTGGCCTTTGAAACTACGCAAAAAGCGGCATCATCCAGCGCCTGAAGCTTCAATGGCTGTATTCTACAGAATGACCCGGTAGCATTTAAAAGATGTTTAAGTTAATCTTCTCTGCGGCGTTAATACCATCTTTTCAGCTTGGCAACACAACGAAACACTCGTCACGGTTATCTTAACAACATAAAAAGCTGCTAGAAACTGCTGCAAGGAGTTGCTCTTCAAGTAAAAGCTAACCTGAAGAGCTTCTAAGAGCATCCTAGCAAGGTGCCCCGTACCTTTTCAATCTAATGACTACCTCTACCGTCGCAATTCCTCGTAGCGCCCGAAAGACCGGGTTATTTGCTGGCTTGATGTTCTTGTTGGCCTGCTGCGGCCTCTACGTGGCCTACGATGCGGAGCACATCATCGTCAACGGGGTGTATAGCCCGCCGCTGGTGCGCGCAATCGGGATAACCTGCGCGGTGCTACTGGCGCTTGCTGGTTTCCTGTTTGTCAGGCAGCTGCTCAGTAAAACGCCCGGCTTGATAATGAGTGCGGAGGGCTCCGTCGACAACACCTCGGGCGCGGCGGCTGGGCTCGTAGCCTGGGACGACGTTGTGGAATTGCGAGATATCAGAATCGGGTTTTCACGCTTCCTCGTGGTGCTGCTGCGCGACCCCGCCAAGTACATTGCCCGGCCCCCGAAGGCAGCCACCCGGCACCTGTTCGAAAACTACCACAAGCAGTACGGCTCGCCCATATTGCTCTCGGCTTCTATGCTGGACTGCACTCCCGATGAGCTGAAAGCCCTGTTCATTGCCCGGCTGTCGCGGTAGCAGCTACGTTTGCGGAGCGTTACTTACCAAGTAAAAAGTACACTGTAACAGAAACGCAAAGCGGCTGAAGCAGCAAGAGCTTCTTGCTGCTTTCAATTCCTGCCCCATCCGTTAGTGGAACTGATTCCAGCGCCATCTGGCAATGTGCCAAGGCTCACTGGCCCATGCCTCTAATGCATTCTCTGTCTTTCCACCTAGTTGCACCAAAACGAACAGAACTGACTTAAATAAGTAGGTATTTCTATCAGGGTGCTGGTGCTGCTCATCGAAAGGGCAGGAAAATATGGCATAAGAATGGTCGTACACCATTAAGTCAATTTCCATTGAGGTGATGGGGTCTAATAACTTCCAACATTCGCCCTCTTCGCCAATACTTTTACAGTTAAACAGCAGTCCTGTCACCTCGAACAACTTGAGAATGACAGTCCCAATCGGTGGAATCTCACCAGAAAACACAGCCTGTGTACTATACACCCATCGCGTCAGATTTCGTTTAACTCCCAGTGTACTGCAAGTATAAAAACGGCCGAAGTTTCTTATGCTTCGGCCGTTTTTGTGTCAGTGGGTAACCACAATTACATGTGAATGGCCCGGTTCTCGGTGGTTGTCGGCTCCCATTCGCCGATGACGATGCCGGTCCGCTTAATCTCCTGAACGAAGGGGTTCCAATCCGTAAATTGCTCGGGCGAGAAAGTATGTGGCTCGATGTCAACAAACTGTTGTTGGATGATGGCGCTGCCGATTAGGCCCACATCCTGGAACCCGAACCCGGTGAATTCATCGGCCACCAAGGCTACATCGATGTCCGAAAACTGGCGCTGCTCGTTGCGGGCGTAGGAGCCGAAGAGAATGACTTTCCGTAGCGAAATAGATTGGCTACGGATGCTTTCAGCAAAGGCTTTGACCCGTTCTAGGGCAGCTGATTGAGTAAGCATTGGCGGAGGTTGGTTACGTCTTGCAACACTGCTTGGGTGAAGGCGTGGGTGGCTCGTTGGCGCAGATTGGCCGTGTAGCTTTCATAACGGCCTTCCAACTGAAAAGTATTCAATTGCTGCACAAACGTGGCTTGAGCTGGCGTCAATACCAGGGTCGTATCGGCCAACAGGCGGGCGATGTTGTGCGTGAAGGGCGGCGTGTCGGCAACGTTATCCTGTACCCACAGCGCCTTGGCCAGCTTCTCAATGGTCAGGTGGGCCCAGAACAGACAAGGCACGTAGGTACCAGCCGTAAACATAGCGCCAACCTCCTGCCAGTTCTGGTCGGCGGCATTCTTCCAGTAAGCAACATGGTCCGCTTTCGTCACCGGACTAAAGTAATAGAAAAGCGGCTGAAGCTTCTATCGCTCCAGCCGCTTTACTTTGCTGCCGCAGGGCGTGGAATTACATGTGGATGGCCCGGTTCTCGGTGGCGGCGAGGCAGGCTTCTTTCATGGCTTCGGCGTAGGTGGGGTGGGCGTGGCTCATGCGGGCCACATCCTCGGCGGAAGCGCGGAACTCCATCGCCGTTACGGCTTCGGCAATGAGGTCGGCGATGCGCGGGCCGATCATATGCACACCGAGGATTTCGTCGGTTTCCTGGTCGGCCAGCACTTTCACGAAGCCGTCGAGGTCCATGCTGGCGCGGGCGCGGCCGGAAGCGCGGAAGGGGAAAGAGCCGGTTTTATAGGCTTTGCCCTGCTCCTTGAGCTGCTCCTCGGTATAGCCCACGGCAGCCACTTCGGGCCAGGTGTACACCACGCCCGGAATGAGCAGGTAATTGATGTGGGGCTTCTGGCCGGCAATGGTTTCGGCCACGAACGTGCCTTCTTCCTCGGCCTTGTGGGCCAGCATAGCCCCGCGAATCACGTCGCCGATGGCGTAGATGCCGGGCACGTTGGTTTGCAGGTGCTCATCGACCTTGATGCGGCCGCGCTCTTCCATTGCCACGCCGGCGGCTTCCAGGTTGAGGCCCGCCGTGTAGGGCGAGCGGCCCACCGCCACCAGGCAGTAGTCGCCCTCGAACTTCACTTCCTCGCCCTTGGGGTTGGTAGCAGTTACGGTCACGGAGTCGCCGTCGCGGGTGGCGCCGGTCACTTTGTGGCTCAGGAAAAACTCGACGCCGCTCTTCTTGAGCACCCGCTGAATCTCTTTGCCCAGGCTGCGGTCCATGGTCGGGATGAGGGCATCGGCGAATTCGATTACCGACACCTTGGCATTCAAGCGCGCAAACACGGAAGCCATTTCGAGCCCAATCACGCCGCCACCAATCACGATGAAGTGGCGGGGCACTTCGCGGATATTCAGCGCCTCGGTGCTCGTGATGATGCGCTGCTTGTCTTGCGCAATGAAGGGCAGCACAGTAGGCTTGGAGCCCGTGGCGATGATGACATTCTTGGTCTCGATCTGCAGCTCTTCGCCGCCCTCGGTGGGCTGGATTTTGATATGGTTCTTATCGATGAACGAGCCGAGGCCCTTGAGCACGTCGATCTTGTTCTTCTTCATCAGGAACGATACCCCATCAACATTAGCCTTCACGACGCCGTTTTTGCGGTCTATCATCTGGTTCATGTTCACCTGCAAGTCGCTCAGCTCGATGCCGTGCTCCTTGAACGTGGTGTGGGCATTGTGGAAGTGCTCCGTGGAGTCGAGCAGGGCCTTGCTGGGGATGCAGCCCACGTTGAGGCAGGTACCGCCCAGCGTGTCGTACTTCTCGATGATGGCGGTTTTGAGGCCGAGTTGGGCGCAGCGGATGGCCGCCACGTAGCCGCCAGGCCCGGAGCCGATGACGGTAACGTCGTATTGGTTCATGCGGTGGGTGAATTCAGTGAAATCAGCGGTATAAAGGTAGGGAGTTTGGCGCAGCCCGCACGGCTGATGTTGCCTATAGCCGGGCCGGCCAAGCGTATCCCGCCGCTGCTCATACACAACCCGCTGGCCCCCGCGATAGTTGAAGACTACAGAGCGAAAAAAGTGCTATCGGCACATCCGGGGCGGCTGGTAATAGCTTCCTTTGCACTGGTCCTTGAAAGTCACGCCCCATGTACATACAGTCGGTAGTTGATAGCGAAGAGCAATCGTTGCAGGATTTTGCCTTGTTCAAGAGCGCGCCCGACCAGAACACGGTCATCAACTCGTTGTGCAAGCTCTGCAACTGGCCCACCCACACCGACCGGTTTTCGCTGAAGTTTGCCTTCACGGGCACCGAGGCCTACTACGTGCGGCACCGCAAGCTCCTAGTGGAGCGCAACCGCCTGCTAGTCGTGAATGCCGGCCAGCCGTACGCGGGCACCGTGCAGTCGGTGGAGTGGGTGCAGTGCCTGGCTATCTACTTCGCGCCGGCCCTGTTGGAAGCCGCCGTAAGTGGCCTTTCCGACCAGCAGCTCCTCACCAACCCCTTCGACCAAACGGGCGCCGCAGTCTGGTTCTATGAGCAGCTGCTGGCCGCCCCGCCCACGTTGCAGCGGCGGCTCTGGCAACTCAAGCAAGAGCTGGAAGCCGGTCCTCTTTCCGATATGGCCCTGGAAGAACGGCTCTACGCTATTCTGCTGGAGCTGCTAGCCACCCACCACCGCCAGGTCGGCACGACGGCCACGCGCCTGTCGGCCGTGAAGCCTGCCACCCGCTTGGAAATCTACCGGCGCCTGCACCTGGCTAGGGAGTTTATTGAAGCTGAAGCCACCGAGTCGCTCACGCTGGACAGCATTGCGCAGGTGAGCATGCTTTCCCGCAACCATTTGCTGCGGCATTTCCGCCAGTTGTTCGGCCACTCGCCCCACCAATACCTCACGGCCGTGCGCCTCGAAAAAGCCAAGACCCTGCTGACGCACTCGGAACTGCCGGTGCGAGAAGTGGGCGGGGCCACCGGGTTTGAGTCGGCCAGCTCGTTCGGGCGCCTGTTCAAGTCGGTGTTTGCCCTCACGCCGCAGCAGTTCCGCTTGCAGCACGTTTGCTGAGCTTGAGTCGTTATCCTGGGCTTTTCTCATTACCGCAACTTCCGGGTGGTGGCGGCAGTCCGTTGCTCCTACGTTTACCGCTCCGTTTCCCTTCTGTCATGACTACCAGTTCTTCCAGCCGGCCCGCCCGGACTTCTATTCTGCTGGCTTTTGCGGCCGTCTACATCATCTGGGGTTCCACCTACCTCGGCATCCGCTTCGCCATCGACTCCATGCCGCCCTTACTCATGGCAGGCACCCGCTACACGCTGGCGGGGGTGCTACTCTACAGTTTCATGCGCCTGCGTGGCCACCCAAGTCCCACGGCCAAAGGCTGGCTCACGGCCCTCATTATCGGGGTGTGTCTGCTCGGCTTCGGCAATGGCGGCGTGACACTGGGCGAGCAGTACATCCCTACCGGCATGGCCTCCCTGCTAGTAGCCACGGTGCCCATGTTTCTGGCCATTCTCGGCTGGCTGAGCGGCGTATCGCAGCGCCCGACGCCGCTGGTGGCGCTGGGGCTGTTGTTTGGGTTTGGCGGCGTGTACCTGCTGGCCCACACGCCCGGCGCCTCGCACGTGGCTATTCCCGGCCGCGAGAATATCGGCCTGGCCCTCATCCTGACGGCGGCGCTGGTATGGTCTATCGGCTCGTTGTACTCCAAAAAGCACCAGCCAGCCCCCTCCCCTTTCGTGTCCGGCGGCATGCAAATGATTTGCGGCGGCCTGGTGATGACCCTGGTAGGTCTGGCGCGCGGGGAAGCCGCCGGCTTCGATTTGGCCGCCGTTACGGCGAAGTCCTGGCTGGCGTATGCTTACCTGGTTTCGTTTGGCTCTATCGTGGCCTTCACGGCATACATCTGGCTGCTGCGTGCGGCGGAGCCAGCCCTGGTAGGCACCTATGCCTTCGTGAATCCGGTAGTGGCGGTGCTGCTGGGCTGGGCCTTCGCCGGCGAAACGCTCAATGTGAGCATGCTGGGCGGCGCGGGGCTTATTGTAATAGCCGTGGCGCTGGTGGTACTAGGAGGTCGTAAACCAGTGCCCGTGCCTACCGTTCAGGATGAATCTAAAGTGGCCGAGAAAGTCTAGCCTATTTATTTGTATAGCCTTGCTACAAAAGTAAAAAGCCCCGTCTCACAGAAGACGGGGCTTTTTGGCTCTAGGCGCAACGGTTGCGGGCTTAGCAGGCAAACTAAACAGACCGCACGCAGTGGAAGAGCATATTTGCGGAGGCTTAGCGGCCGCCTTAGTTGAGATGTCCGGCCTGCACGCGCAGTACTTCCCGGGCCATAGCCAGATTGGTGGTTTGTGCATCTACTACCAGGTAGATGAACTTGCTACCATTGGCGGTGAGCTTCATCAGGTGCAGTTGGCTGGAGAGCGTAATCAGAATATCGTCGAGCTGCTCGCCAACCAGTTGCAGAGCAGTCATGGCTTTCTGCTTGAGCTTTATCACTTCGGCGTTGAAAGTCGCGGCCGTATCGGGGTTGATGGTGGAATTGGAATGGGCCGCTAGGTTAGTGCCCGAAGCCACCTCTACTACACTCACGGCCAACAGTCCCGGCAAATCGGCCAACACGTGCTGCACCACTTCCTGGGCGAGCGGGTCGGGCGTAACCGGCTTGGTGGCTTCCTCAGACTGGCGGGTAGATTTTCTACGATACGATTTTGGTTTCACGCAAGCGATTTACTACAAACAGATGGCGCGAGCAGCGCTTAGAACAACTTCCACCAGTGGCGCTTCTGCTGCTGCTCTTCCTTGGGCAGTAGCGTTACATCGGCACTAGCGGTGCTGCCTTTCACGATCAACTCTTCGTCCTGGTAACCGCCGTAGCCATACTTCAGGGTGCTGGTGCCAGCCGGCACGTGCAGCAGATACTCGCCGTCGGCGTTGGTCGATACCCCGGCGCGGCTACCAGCATGCAGTACGGTGGCGCCGACCAGCGGCGTGCCGTCTTCGTTCAGAATGCGGCCCCGTACCGTTACCATGCGCAACGAAGCAGCCGATGCCATGGCTTCCGTAGAAGCTACCGAAGCTTCCGTGGGCATCACGACATTGCTTTCAGCGGGCAGATTTTCCGTGATGGTGCGCTCGGTAGGCAGCTTGGTGCCCGCGAATACTACCGACCCAATCAGGGCGGCAGAGGCTACCATAGTGGTGGCCCGGCGGCGGAAGCGTACCGGCTCGGCCCGGATGTACTGAATTTGCTTTTGCACCCAGGTGGGTGCGGGCACCACGCTCGACTCGGTGGCGTTCAAATGCTGCCAGCGGTTGAGCGTTTCGTGGGCCTGCTCGGCATCCCGATGCAGGTATTGTTCTACTGCTTTAGCTGAAGAGCGACTTAGGTCGCCGTTAAGGTAAGCGTCGCGGTAGACAGGCAATAGTTCGCCCGTCTGCGGATCAAAAGGTGAAGCCGTCAGTTTCATGATAACAAGAAATAATGGTGAAGAAAATGGGAGCCGCGTACCAGCCGCGCGCTACGGGGCCTACGCCTCGGCGGCGCGCAGCACGGCGCGGGCAATGCCCAAATTCGTATCGCGGCAGTCGACAACTACATACAAGAAGTTGGCGCCATCGGGCAGCAGCCGCAACAAGTGCAACTGCGTTTGAAGCGTAATTAGAATTTCTTCCAGATGCTCCTCTTCTGGCAGCAACAGCGCCCGCATAGCTTGGCGCTGCTGTCGAATTACCTCGGCATTGAAGCCGAGTACTTTGCTGACGTTGAGCTCGCGCGTGGTAGTGTAGGTAGCCAGTGCCTGCCCCGACTCCACTTGTACCACTGCTGCTCCCAGCAACTCTGGCAGCCCCGCCAGCACCCGCTGCAGCAGTTGCTCGGCCGCCCCCACCTCCGGTCCAGAACCTACGGTTACTATCTTATTAACCGTAGGCCCTGTTAAGGCTTGTAAACGTTGGAAAAAAGGTATTTGCATGAAAGCCTACGAACTACTCCGACGCACCTAGCACCCACAATAGGCAAGAATACTCCGGCAGCCCGTTGTCTTGGGTGTTGCCTACCCTGTTGTTTTCCTCCTACGGTTAGTGCTGCGCCTATCCCGAAGGTAAGCGACAAAACCCGGAGGCTACTTATGTTGATGCAGAATGAACTGCGCTGATTTAGTTGAGCTGATTGGAGTGAGTGCGCAGCACGTCACGGGCAATGGCGAGGTTGGTATCCCGAGAATTCACCACCAGGTAGATAAACTTGGTGCCACCGTCGTTGAGCCGAATGAGGTGCATCTGGTTGGTGAGCGTGATAAGAATGTCCTGGATAGTCTCACCAGTAAGTTTCAAAGCAGACATGGCCTTTTGCTTTTGCTTCACTACTTCGGTGTTATAAGCGGCGGCGGTATCGGGGTTGAGAGACGGCGAATTGGAGTGCGAAGCCAGGCTCATGCCCGAGTTTATGTCGACTACGGCAATTGCCACCAGGCCCGGCAGGTCCGTGATGACGTCCTGTACTACTTTACCTGCGGGGTTGTTGACTGAATAAGCCATGATACTTGTAAGAGAAGAAGGAGGGGGAGGGGAAAAGAGAAGGGTGATGAAAAGGTGCTTATTGTACTCTAAAAGTATCGTGCCGGCCCACGCGTTGGCCAACTTTTCCGACTACCTACAGACTATCAAAAAGACTTTGGTAAACAACCTGAATCCGTGTTTTTCACTATTAGATACTGATCAGCTTACCATACAAAGCTCAACTAATTGAGGCCAAGAAAAAATGACAGGTATCAAGGTAAAAAATGATTCTCGTCACTTTTTCAAACATTTTAGCAGCCTGCGCAAACCAAAATCCGATTCTGTAGAGCGATAGTACAAATTGGACTTTTTGACTGGATCCAGCAGTTGGAATGCGTTGGTCCAGGGTCAGTATATGTTTTCAAACTACCACCCTCCGCTTAGCTATGCAAAGCAGAAATCTTCCGCAGCTTTTCGAGGTTGAGAATTGTAATCTTGCTGCCCTTCGTAGCAATCAGCCCTTCGTCGCGGAACTCAGAAAGCAGGCGGCTGGCGGTTTCCTTGGCGGTGCTCATGAAGGCTGCCAAATCATCGCGCGAGATGGGAATGCTGAAGGAAGAAGAAGCGTCGGGGCGAAAAAAGTCGTGCAGCACCAACAGGGCTTCTACTAGCCGCTCCCGCACCGGCTTATACGCCGTGTGCAACAGTCGCTGCTCAGCGGCGCCAAGAGCGGCGGCCAGCAGCCGCGTGAGGGCGTGAGAAAACTGGGCATTTTGCTCAATGAGGCTGAAAAAGTCTGGCCGAGGCACCATGCAGATAATGCAGTCGGTCATGGCCACAGCGGTGGAAGCATGGTTGCCGTAGACTGTCAGCGCCTGATAGCCGAGCACATTGCCTTCCCGGCCTAGCCGCACAATTTGCTCCTTGCCGTCGTTGCTCGTTTTCGACACCTTCACCTTGCCTTTGTGAATGCAATAGAGCCCGATAGGCCGGTGACCCTCCTGGAATATAACCTGCCCCCGCTGATAGCGCTGCGAAATCTTACTGCCCGAAATCAAGGCAAGTTCGCTGGCCTGACAATTCCCTAGCAGGGAATCATGCAGGTAAGGGCAATTCTGACAACTGCTGGGGGCTGACATAGAATTCTGCTGTTAGCGGTGGTCTTTCAGTTTAAGCTAAATCGGATCTACGAAGCGATGAAAGTATTTCTACCAACCGCTATATAGTCACTTTTTTCTCTATTAGTACGATGTCTTTTTCAAGAAGCTTTACCTGGTACCGGCCTCTTATTTTGCCTGGTCAGACACATACAAAAATACAAATTATAACGTTCTAGCTCACTTGCTCAAATATTTTTATTCATTCTTTAAAACCCTTCAAATACCTATACTCGTACACTATACAAAAATTCAAATAGGGTGCTGAGGCATTCTGTCGTCTAGAAATAAGACAAACATTAAAGACATCTCTATAGATATCGACTGATCAGCTATTAAAGCCTTTTTTGCGAATCCCGATATGAGACTAACATTTGCTTAATGCAAATTCTCGTTCTCAACACTGACACTATTAAGATTGACTTTCGGGCGTATCATACGGCAGTGACGTTAGTCATTGAAGATGTGCCTGCCAGCCGATGAGGCAATACTGTCAGTTTACATCGACCGTTAGTCCCTCCTATCTTCTCCTGCCTGATTAGCCTTACACCGGCAGCACCATAGATGTGGGTGCCTGAAATTGAGTCTATGGTTAGGAAGCCACTTGCTGCTATCCGGGGCTGTTAATGGGGCCCGGTAGTTGTGCACTGGTTTGCCTAGGGCGGCAGGTAGCAATATGCTATTGTGCCTGGCCGGGCGCAATAGCAAAGCTCGGTCTTTGGTTCTCCCCGCTCCTGCTACTACCTTGACCTATGCATTACCCTCGTCTTTCCACCAGTTTTCTGCTCTCCCTGGGCCTGTTGGGCTCCTGCCAGATGCAAAAAGCAACTCCTCCTGCCACGGCCACCACTGTCACGCCACCCACCAAAACTGCGTCTGTGTGGGCGTCGGCCGCTTACACTGTATACCGCGACTCACTGGTGCAAGGCAAGCACACGGCCCGGGCGGTGTCCCGGACCGAGTTGACTTCCAATTACCAAAGCCCAGCCAACGAGTTTCAGAGCCCCAAGGTCAGCTTCAAATTCAGCCTCAACGGCAAAGACAATGAAATGCAGCCCGGCCAGGACCACGTATTCATGGCTCTGCCACGCGCCGACGGGCAGCCGCTGGAAACACCGGCCATTGTGTTTGGCCAGCAGTACGTGGACCAAACACCAATACCAGCCAACACTTTTCTCGCGCCCAACACCCCACTGAAAATACGGTTGGATCTGCGGCCAGTGCTGGCGGCTTTTCAGAAGCAGGGCTTCTATATGCTTTCCAACGGGCAGAAGCTGTACAAAGACGATTTCAAACACGTGTTTGTAGCTGGCAACACCACGCCGCTAAGCTGGGACTTCGACAACCTGATCAACAAGCCGCAGCTAGAACTGAAAGACCCCGATGGCAACGGCATCTACGAGGCCACCATCATCCTCAACGCTCACTCGGATGTAAAAACCACCGCTGGCCGCTGGAAGCAGAGTCTGGACGTGTCGGCGTTTCCGCAAGTGGAGTCGGAGTATCCGTTGCTGGATGCGCTGTATAACTTGGCGCTGGAAGAAGCCAAGCGGGCTGTAGAGCCAGACGGCACCTTCCGCACCGGCCAAGAGTGGGCTGGCGTCTGGACCCGCGACATCAGCTACAGCATTATTCTCTCGCAGGCGCTTTTGCAGCCGGAAGTAGCCAAAACCAGCCTGTTGCGCAAAGTCACGCCCGATGGGCGCATCATTCAGGATACGGGCACCGGCGGCGCCTACCCCTGCTCCACCGACCGTATCATTTGGGCCACGGCGGCCTGGGAAATCTATAAAGCCACCGGCGACGAAGACTGGCTGCGGAAAGTGTACCCCATCATCAAGCAATCCATAGCCGACGACCAGCAGAATGCCTACGACCCACGAACGGGCCTGGTGCGCGGCGAGTCATCGTTTCTGGATTGGCGCGAGCAGACCTATCCTAAATGGATGCAGCCCGTGGATATCTACCAGAGCCAGACTCTAGGCACCAACGCGGCGCATTTCCAAGGCAATATGGTGCTGGCGTTGATGGCCGAAAAGCTAGGCGAGACTGATGTGGCCGCTAAGCACCGGGCAGTGGCGGCGCGCATCAAGCAGGGCATCAACCAACACCTTTGGCTTGAAGAAAAAGGCTACTACGGGCAGTACCTGTACGGGCGCACTTTTTCACAGCTTTCACCCAAGGCTGAGGCGTTGGGAGAGGCGCTAACGGTGCTGTTTGGAGTAGCCGATGAGCAGCGGGCAAAAACGGTAGTGGCTCGCACGCCGGTCATGGATTATGGCATTCCGTGCATCTACCCGCAGATTTCTGGCATTCCACCCTATCACAACAACGCCGTGTGGCCCTTCGTGCAGAGCTACTGGGGCCTGGCCGCCGCGCAGTCCGGCAATGAAACTGCCTTCTTGGAAAGCTTAATGGCCGTGGCCCGGCCCGCCGCGCTGTTTCTCACCAACAAGGAGAATTTCGTGGCCAGCAACGGCGATTTCGCCGGTACTCAGGTGAACAGTGGCGTGATGCTGTGGAGTCTTTCCGGGACGTTGGGCCTGGTCTACAAAGGTTTGTTCGGTATGGATTTTCAGCCCGACCAGCTCACGTTTCGGCCCTTCGTGCCACAGGCGCTGCAAGGCACCCGCAAACTCCGCAACTTCCGCTACCGCAGTGCAATTCTCAACGTGGAAATGACCGGCTACGGCCGTAGTATCCGCAGCATTACGATGGATGACCAGCCTCTACCCAATGCCACCGTGCCCGCCACTCTCACTGGGACTCATGCCATTCGCGTCGAACTAACTAACGAGATGCCGACCGGCGCCGCGCAAAACAAAGTAGCGCATCATGTAGCCCCCATGACACCGGCACTAACCTACGCCACTGGCCGAATCAGCTGGGCCTCAGTGGAAGGTGCCACGGCTTATCAAGTATTGCGCAACGGTCAGTTCGCGGCGCGCACCACCGAAACCAGCCTGGCAGTGCCCGCGGTACCCACTGCGTACACCGAGTACCAAGTAGTAGCGGTGGATGCGGCCGGTTTCGAGAGTTTCGCTAGTGAGCCGCTGGCTGTGGGAGCAAGCAAGCTGCGGCGTACGGTGGAGTTGGAGAGTGGTCTGCCCAAGTCTGGCAAGCCTTACAAAGGATATTCGGGCAACGGTTTCGTGGAAATCAGCAAGACGCTGAACCGCCGTCTCACGTTGCGGCTGCCGGTGCCGGCTACTGGCTTATACGCCTTGGATTTCCGCTACGCTAACGGCAACGGCCCCATCAACACCAGCAACAAATGCGCAATCCGGACGCTACGTCACGGCTCGCAGCTATTAGGTACCGTTGTGCTGCCCCAGCGCGGCGTGGAAGAATGGTCAGATTGGGGTTACTCCAACCCGATAGTAGTACGGCTGGAAAAAGGTACTGTCGTATTTACGCTCGCGCTAGAGTCGGCTAACGAGAATATGAACGGCGAAGTCAACCAAGCAATGTTGGATTGCCTGCGTGTCACGAGAGTGGATTAATCTGGTAAGGACCAGCTTCTACAATGTGCTAAAGGGATATGAATAGAACGGGGATAAAAAATTTCACCTTTTGGGCGAATATCCTGCAACCTGCGTAAATTCGCTGCGTACTTGGTAGCCCAACCGTTCTTATCCCCCTGCCCATGAAAACTTCAGCTACCCGCCACGACATTCAGAATGAGGGCGACATCAAAACTCTAGTTGATACGCTGTGCCATAAGGCTACCAACGATACGCTGCTGGGCGCAAGCTTCGGCGCTGCCGCTCGTATTCACTGGCCTCACTACCTGACGTCGCAGTACCGATACTGGAGCAGCACGCTGCTCGGGCAGGGAACCACGGAAGGCGAACCGCTGCCCGAGCAAATTGCTCTTCCCCGCAGCGGCGCCCACGTAGAGCATTGGCTGAATCTGTTTTCTTCAACGGTAGAAGAATTTTTCTCGGGCTCGAAAGCGGAAGAGGCCAAGCAACTGGCGAAGCAGCTAGCCACCCGCTTGAGTGCTACCCGCAGCCGTGAACTGCCAGTCGACTAGGACCACGGATTAGCACGAATTTTAGCGGATTTCACGGATTTTGTGGACGATTAAAAAGCAACAGAGCTTGCCACTTGGCAAGCTCTGTTGCTTTTTTCGGACAAGGTTGATTACGTCCGCGCCATTCACAAAATCCGTGCAATCCGAAAAATCCGCCCGAATCCGTGGTTCAGACACCTAGCAGCAAGCGGCTCGGATCTTCTAGCAGCTCTTTCACGCGCACCAGGAACGACACCGATTCGCGGCCGTCGATGATGCGGTGGTCGTAGCTCAGGGCCAGATACATCATCGGCCGAATCACCACTTGGCCATTCTCTGCGACTGGGCGCTGCACGATATTGTGCATACCTAAAATGGCTGACTGCGGAGCATTAATAATAGGAGTGCTCATCATGGAGCCAAACACGCCGCCATTCGTGATGGTAAACGTACCGCCGGTCATCTGCTCGATGGTAAGCTTGTTGTCGCGGGCCAGTGTGGCGAGGCGCACCACTTCTTTCTCGATGCCTTCGAAAGACAGCTCCTCCGCGTTCCGAATCACGGGTACCACCAACCCTTTAGGGGCCGAAACAGCAATGCTGATGTCGCAGAAGTCGTTGAATACAATGTCGGTACCATCAATCTGGGCATTCACGGAGGGCCATTCTTTCAGGGCCACGCACACGGCTTTGGTGAAGAAGGACATGAAGCCCAGGCCCACCCCGTTTTTCTCCTTGAACTTGTCTTTGAACTTGGTGCGCAAGTCCATGATGGGTTGCATGTTCACCTCGTTGAAGGTGGTGAGCATAGCTGTTTCGTTCTTCACTGCCACCAAACGGCGCGCCACCGTTTTGCGCAGGTTGCTCATCCGCTCCCGGCGCTGGTTGCGGTTGCCACTGGCTACCGGAGCAGCTTGCGGCTGAGCCGCCGGAGTTTGGGCTGGAGCAGCTGGTGCGGCAGTTGGTGTTGGCGCGGCTGGCTTGGCCTGGGCGTTCTGGGCATCTTCTCTTGTGATGCGTCCGTCGCGGCCCGTGCCTTGCACGTCAGTGGCGCTGATGCCTTTCTCGCCGAGAATTTTGCCAGCCGCTGGCGAAGGCGTACCGGTGGCGTAGCTGGTGCTGGAAGCCGAAGTTGCCGGAGCGGCAGCTGGAGCCGCTTGCGTAGCTGCTGGAGCCGCAGCAGCCGGGGCCGGTGCGGCTGCCGGAGCGCCACTGCCACCTTCGATGCGGGCAATCGTTGCTCCAATGCCAATGGTTTCGCCTTCCTTGGCGACGTGGTGCAAGGTACCCGTTCCTTCGGCCGGTAGCTCAAACGTAGCTTTATCCGACTCCAGCTCCGCAATGATTTCGTCGCGCTGCACCTGGGCCCCGTCTTCCTTCAGCCATTTCGCTACCGTTACTTCCGTGATGGACTCCCCCACGGCGGGAATTTTCATCTCTACCGTGGCACCACCACTGGTTGCGGGTGCTGCCTGAGGAGCAGTGGGAGCGGCGGGTGGTGTGGGAGTGTCGGCAGAGCCGGCTTGCGAGCCACCGTAGCCGCTTTGGTTGCTGGCTTGCGGGTTTTCCTCTCCTTTATCTACCGGGTCGGCGGTGGGCTGAGTGGGGGCACTTTGCGCGGGCTGTGCGGGAGCAGCGGCTGGGGCCGAAGCCGCCGGAGCACCAGCGCCATCAATGTCGGCTATGACGGTGCCAATACCAATGGTTTCGCCTTCTGCCACGCGGATTTTCAGGGTGCCGTCAGCTTCGGCGGGTAGCTCAAACGTGGCTTTATCCGACTCTAGCTCGGCAATTACTTCATCGCGCTTCACGGCCTCGCCGTCTTTCTTGAGCCACTTAGCAATCGTGACTTCGGTGATGGACTCGCCGACGGCGGGGATTTTAATTTCCAGACCCATAGGTGGGAGAGTTGAAGGGTTTCGGGGAGGGGTGAAAATATTATCAGCTGAGTAGAGCTACCTGTCGCGAAAGTGACGCGCTGCAACCAGCAATTCCGCAACAGGCGGCTCTTCATCTTCGCCAGGATACTGTATTGCTACGCCAAAAGGAGTGAGCAGTTGAGCCATATCAGTTTCCGAAGAAGTAAAAGATTCCACCGCTTGTAGCAAGGAAAGCAAACGAAGCAAATCGTGCGTCCGGGGCGGGTCCTCGCCCGGGGCTGCCAAGCGTGCCTTCAGATACTTCTCTGCGGCTCGCTGGCAATGAAAAGCAACTGCGTCGTAATCTTCCGGTGCATCGGCTAGTCGCTCAACCACTCGCAAGTCGCCGTCCGCTTTGCGCAACCACTGGCGCAGCAGTTCTTTTTCTAAGTCGTTAAGCGGCTGCATACAATTCACGCCCGTCGCGTAATGCTTTGTGCTCTACAACGAAACGAATCTGGCGTGCTCGTTCCTCTTCTTTTTCGTTGAGCACCAGAATGTCCAGTGCCGGATTTCCAAGATCGTGAATAGCTGTTCTAACCGCGACAATTCGCTCCCACTTCTTTCGCATGTCACTGGCTTTGATAACAAGCAAATCCAAGTCACTTTCCTCCGTAGGAGTACCGTACGCATACGAACCGAACAGAATGATTCGATCAGGCTGGTACCGCGCAACAATGCGTTGGGCTATGGCTTGAATTTGCTTTTCAGTTATCATAAACGGTTGCGTTATCCCGGGAGTGACAAAGGGCTCTGGCTGCTTACCGCGCTTATCTGCTCAGCATGCCAAGGTACACTAATCCGTTTTTTGGGCGTTGGCGGCAGTTTCTTTGATGTTCTCGTCGGCAACGGCTTCGCGGGGCTTGTCGAAGGCGCGAGCCACTAGCTCTTTCTGTTCCTTCACGTGCACCTTGTTGTAGCCAGTGGCCGGAGAAGCGGAAGGCTTGCGGGAAACAACGTCTTCTAGCTCGCGGCGCATGAAACGGAGCAGGTAATTCCAGTAGCCCATATTTTCGGGCTCTTCCTGTACCCAGTACACCTTGGCTTTGGGGTACTTCGCCAGCTCGGCATCGAGTTGCTTTTTGGGGAAGGGATGCAGCTGCTCCAGCCGGACAAGCGCCACATCAGTGCGGCCCGACTGCTGCTGCTCTTCCAGCAAGTCGAAGTACACTTTACCCGTGCACAGCAGCACCCGCTTTACCTTCTTAGCATCGGCGTAGGTGTCGCCGAGCACCTCGCGGAAGCCGCCGCTGGTGAACTCCTCCATCGGCGACACGCACAACGGGTGGCGCAGCATGGACTTCGGCGACATCACCACCAACGGCTTGCGGAATTCCCAGGTCAGCTGCCGACGCAAAGCATGGAAGAAGTTGGCCGGCGTGGTCATGTTGGCCACGATGATGTTGTTTTCGGCCGCCAGTTGCAGGAACCGCTCGGGGCGGGCGTTGGAGTGCTCCGGCCCCTGACCTTCGTAGCCGTGGGGCAACAGCAACACTACGCCATTCATGCGCTGCCACTTGCTCTCCGACGACACAATGAACTGGTCTATCATAGTCTGGGCGCCGTTGGCAAAGTCGCCAAACTGCGCTTCCCACACCACCAGCGCCGTGGGATTAGCCATGGCGTAACCAAATTCGAAACCTAGCACGCCGTACTCGCTCAGCAGCGAGTTATAAATGCGGAGCTGCTCTTGATTTTCGCTGATGTGGTTGAGCGAGGTATAGGGCGCCGACGTTTCGGCATCGTGGAGCACGGCGTGGCGGTGCGAGAATGTGCCGCGCTGGCAATCCTGGCCGCTTACGCGTACAATGTGTTTCTCTTCCAGCAACGAGCCGTACGCCAGCAGCTCGCCAGCTGCCCAGTTCAGAATCCGCGACTCGAAGAACATTTTCTTACGCTCTTCTATCAGCTTCTCAATCTGCTTTAGCGGGCGGAAGCCTTCGGGCAACGTCGTTAGGGCTTTGCCTACTTTCTGCACCAATTCTTCGCTAATGCCCGTTTCCGGCGATTGGTCGAAGTCTTCGGACTTGCTGCGGCGCAGGCTGCGCCACTCGTTTTCGAGAGCTTGGTAGTTGTAGGGCAGCGGCTTCTGCTTCACCATGTCCAGGCGGGCCTGCAAGGTGTCGCGGAACTCCTTGTCCATGTGCTGCGCCAGCTCAGCATCTACGTCGCCGCGCTGCACCAGCATGGCGTTGTACACCTCGCGAGGGTTCTGATGCTTGCTGATGATGTTGTAGAGCGTGGGCTGCGTGAATTTTGGCTCGTCCGATTCGTTGTGGCCGTGGCGGCGGTAGCACACCATATCAATGAAGATATCGGCGTGAAACTGCTGGCGGTATTCCGTAGCAAGGCGCACGGCAAACACTACCGCCTCCGGGTCGTCGCCGTTCACGTGCAGCACGGGCGCATCGATGATCTTGGCTAGATCGGTGCTATAGATAGACGAGCGGGCATCCTCAAAATCGGTGGTGAAACCAACTTGGTTGTTGATAACGAAGTGAATGGTGCCGCCCGTCTTGTAGCCCTCCAGCTGCGACATCTGCGTCACTTCGTAGCCGATGCCTTGGCCAGCCAAAGCTGCATCGCCGTGGATGAGGATGGGCAGGATCTGGTGGTAGTCGTCGGCGTACTGGTGCTCGATCTTGGCCCGCACGAAACCTTCCACCACGGGATTCACCGCTTCGAGGTGGGACGGGTTGGGCGCGAGCTTGAGATTCACTTTACGGCCACCTTCGGCTTCCACTTCCGAGCTGTAGCCCATGTGGTATTTCACGTCGCCGTCGCCCATAGTCAGGTCCGGCACGGCAGTTCCCTCGAATTCCGAGAATATCTGCTCATAGGTCTTGCCCATGATGTTGGCCAGCACGTTGAGGCGACCCCGGTGAGCCATGCCAAGCATAACTTCTCGCACGCCCAATTCGGAGGCCTTGTTGATGATGGCATCGAGCGCAGGGATAGTGGTTTCGCCACCTTCCAGCGAGAAGCGCTTCTGACCCAGGAATTTGGTGTGCAAGAAGTTCTCGAACACTACTGCCTCATTAAGCTTGCTCAGAATACGCTTCTTGTACTCAAGGCTGGGATTGAAGCTTAAGGAGTCCTTTTCCACTTTCTCGCGGAACCAGTCGAGCACCTGCGGGTCGCGGATGTACATGTACTCGAAGCCAATGCTACGCGTGTACACCTTCTCTAAGGCCGCCACGATGTCGCGCAGTTTGGCGTCGGGGCCTAAGCCTAACACTTCGCCGTTTTTGAAAACAGTGTCCAGATCGGCCTCGCCTAAGCCAAAATCGGCGATGTCGAGGCGCGCTTTGCGGTCTTTGCGCTCCCGTACCGGGTTGGTTTTGGCGCGCAAGTGGCCGCGGCTGCGGTAAGCGTGAATGAGGTTGCGAACTTGCGTTTCCTTGTCGGAAGCAAGCGTATCCGTCGCCCGAATTTCACTAGCGGAGTTGGTGCTAGCGGAAGTAGCTAGTACACCTTCGCCGGCAGCTTGCGGCGCGTTGCCATCGGAGTATTGCTGGGAAAAGTCGAAGCCCTCAAAAAACTTGCGCCAGCCAAAATCGACTGATTCAGGGTCGCTCTTGTAAGCTTGGTACAGTTGATCAATGTAGTCGCCATGAGCGTTGGCGATATAAGAGTAAGCGTCCATGCGGTGGGAGCTGGTGTGTTGGCAGTAAAAGTAAAAGGTCTGATTAGAAAGCACAAACTGATATTCGCATTCGCAAATAAACCTGACAATAAGTACTATTAGTTACATTATATATTACTTATTATGCTGCCCAATCTATCTAAAATATAATGAAGGCAATGCTTACGATTACTGAAACATACCATATTCTTGGGTAGTCGTCTACCACTTACGACGAATCTGCGCCAAGGATATAATGGCTAGCCGGCCAGATTAGCTGCTCAAATCAAAGCAAGATAAGTCTTGGCTTAGCAGTAATCTTCGCTGTTGGTGCTCCTTAGTGGATACACTCTTTCAACTCTAAGCGGTGGGTCTAGCTATGTTTGTAACATAAAAGCAACCCTCATTATGACCTATAGCGTTGGCCAGTAGTTGTGAGAAATGCTACAGCGTAAATTATTACCGAAGAAATATTTGCCAGCATGATAATCGTCTTAGAACAGTAAGTAGGAGCAGAAAACACTCACAATTCCAAACTTATCAAGCGTAGTAATCAGGGTATCATTGCTCAGCTATGTCAACCCTTTTCGCTCTCCACTCGTAAGCGCTCAGCCGATTGAACGAGCATGGTTAGCTAAATGAATTAGAAAAATGCTCGTACCTTTGGCACCTCCTAAGAGTCTGCACTTCATAAGTGCAAAATTTTATATGTATTATTTAAAATAACTATTCTTTTCGTTTCCTTACCGCTCATTCGCAGCATTTCAGTCGTTGAATTCATAATTCAGGAGCAATTCTTCCATCATAGTTGGAATGATGCTCTTCCCTTAGCCGAGTCGGGCCGGCTGTCTATCCTCTCCAGACTGAGCGAGAGTTCACGAACCCAAACGCCATGTCTCTTGCGTTATTCCTGCTAACTGTTCTTTTTCCTCCCCGCACGCTCCCTGCTGCACCTTTGGCTTTACCTTCCACAGTAGCTAGCATCAGCCCCCGTCCGGTACCTAAAGCAGTACCGGTAATGCCTGTCAAGCGCATACCCCAGACTTTGTCGTACACTGTTACGGCTACTACTTACTGGCCCGAACTGGACCAGACCGACGATGCCCCGATGGAGACTGCCGACGGTTCCATCATTCCGGCACGCCATTCCAGTAGAACCGGCTGGATTGCGGTTTCTCGTGACCTGCTAGCTCCTTGGGGCGGCCCTTTCCGCTACGGCGATAAGGTGCGAGTACGCGGTATTTCCGACGCATTGGATGGCGTCTATATCATCCACGATACCATGAACCGCCGCCACCGCCACTGCGTGGACGTACTAGTGAACGAGCGGGAGTGCAAAAGCGGCCTCGAAGGTCGTTGGCCCAACATCAAGCTCACCAAATTCACTTTCGAGCCAACCTGGCAAGCAGGTTAGCTCGCTTTATTTCCCTGCTCATCAGCGGCTGCCGGATAGTGCTCCAAGTACCGAGGCTGTCCTTGAGCATCATACAAGAAGCTAAGTGGCTGAGCAGGGTCGCGCATGATTTCTTCGATGGAAATCTGCCACCGCTTCCACATTTCCATTAAAGATTGTCCGTAGGCGCTGTTGTCCCAGGGGTTGAATATTTCTCCCGTAACATCGTCGATAAGCGTGTCCAGTACCACTGTGGTATCGCCGGGCTGCGAAGGCCGGGGGAAATAGTCGGGTACTACATTTAGCAGGTAGGCGGCGTAGTATACTCGGGCTTTGAACTCAGCAACTTGTACCGGGTGCAGAGGACGTTGGGCATCTTGGTACACTCGTCGCATAGCTTGCCCAATGATGCCGTTGTCGACTAAGCAAGCCATTAGCTGAGCATTGCCGAGTTTGATGCTGAAGGTGATAGTGCTTAGATCATCATCGTAGGCGAAGGGCAAGTCGTCTTCGCGTGGGTCGACTTCAAGCAGGAAGATGGAGCCGGGCACGAAGTCCTCGTATTCCATAGGTACGCGCAACGCTTGAAGAGGCTGGAAGAACGCCTGAAACCGCCGAAAAAGCTGAGCATTCTCGGCTAATGGGTATTGAGGGCGAGCTAGCGGGTTCATCTCAGTGAGCAGCTCCGTAACCAAGATACCGTAGAACATCTTGCCTAGCCAAAGAAACAACGTCTGCTCGTCCAATTTCCGTAAACCCACCAAGCCCTGACTAGCAGCGGATTCCACGTGTGCTTCCAGCGGCTCCACATGCTGAGTGCGACAGGTGGAACAGCAGGCAATGTGCAAGTCCTGATAGCGCACGATGCTCATATCCAAGAGCTTGATTTGCCGCTCGTGCAAATCATACCGAGCCATTAGCCACTCGGCAAAAACGGGCACTACATCTTGCCTAGGAGTAGTAGGCGCACCGCACAAAAAGCATTGCTGCTCGCCAAAACGCATACCGGCAAAAGGGTCGTAGAGGGCGAGGGCCGCGGAAGAAGAACTGGACATAAAACGAGTAAACCGCAAAGTCCGGCAAAAGTACGCCGCGGCACTGCAGCAGACAGCAGCTTTTACGTCAAACTGCTTCTGATTGACAAACTACCAATCGAGCATTTACACGACACCCCACCCTGGCCACATGTGACCAAGGTGGGGTGTTGCGCTTTTATACAGCCTTATGTAGGAAGCCTAACGGGAAAGCGAAGACCCCATTTTGATGAGCACTTTGCTCAAATGCACCAACGGAGCCGAGTAATCATCGTTCGAGTCGTCGGCTACTTTGGTGGTTTCGGCGCCTAGGGTAGCCAGCGTTTCGGCTAGGGCGTGGGGGGCCGTATCGGAGGCGGTTAGCTGCTCGCGTAGCGTGGCTAGTTCCTGAATAATCTTGGCCAAGCCCGGACGCTCAGAGGCACGCAGCACCTCTTCCCACCGCTCAATTTCAGTTAGTCCTTTCTGGCTAGCATGTTCAGGAACGCCGGCGTTGAGCAAGGCAAGCGTGTCTTCCAGCAACGCCGTATTTTGCTGGTCGGTGACGCCGAGCGGCACGTTGGGCGTGGGAGGCGTTTGGGGGGTGGAGGCCGTGGAATCCATAAGTACAGAGTGAGTAGTAAGCGGGAGAGTGAGTCGTCTTGCTATACTTACCCGCAGCCGGAAAAGTTGAGCGGCGGAGCAGCGCAGCAGACCAATTGGAACAGGAGAAGGCGACTTGTTGAGCTAAAAGCCGACGAGGGTTACCTCGGAAACTGCTGGCTATTAAAGTCGTTCTATCTGTTCATCAAGCCACGTTCCTCAACCTATGAAAACATTCTTCAAACCCTTGCTCCTCGTTGTAGCTGTTGCCACCTCCTGCACCCAAAAAGGTGAAGAAAAGGCCAATACAACCGCCGACCAGACTGAAACCACCACCGAACCCAGCACTGCTAGCTCAGCCCCTAACGACAGCAGCCAAGTGAACCAAAGCCTGGAAAACGCTGCGGAAAGAGCTTCGGCCACTACTTCCTCTTCTACCAGCACGGCCAAACCAGACCCAGCAGTAGGCACCGATAAGGCCGCTACCGACGCCGCTCCTAACAACTAACTGCTGCCACTCAGACCAGGGAAGCTTATGACACAAGAGTAAAGCCCAGGTTCTGCTCAAGAACCTGGGCTTTTAGTTGGAAGCAGCTTTTCTGGGGTGGCTATGCGGTGGCCAGTTCTAGTAGCACTTCATAGTAGGGGCGGCCTTCCATGCGGGCGTGCAGCCAACCGTAGAAGCTGAGGGCTTGTAGGTCCTCTTGCGCCAGGGGGGCGAAGGCGGGCAGGTTGCTTACTCGCTCCGCGAAGGCTGGGCGGCGGGCTGCGGCGGGGTCGTCGATGATTTCGCGCACCAGACTTAGATAGCCGAGTACGGCGGCGTAGCCTTCACCGGCGGCGCTGAATCGTTCCTTCAATATTCGCTCGATGGCCCGCAGCCGGTTTAGGGCGAGGTCGGGGTTGCCTAACTCGAACTGCACCAGCATTTCACCCATGCTTTTGTTGAGCATCCATTCGAGGCCCATTTCCTGCTCGCACCAGTGGTCGGAGCGGCCAATGCTGATGAGGGTCTGGTTGGTTTTGGCGAACTGACCTTCGGCGAAATAGTGAAAGGCCAGGCCTAGGCGGGCCGTGAGTTGGTCGCGGGTGGTGAGGGTGATGCCCGTTTGGCGCAGAATCTTTTCCAGCAGTTGAATGCTCTCCGCGTTGCGGCGCAAAAAGGCGTAGTTGGCCGCCAGCAGAAACGTGTAGCGCGGCAGCCACTCGGCGTGGTAACCTTGCGCGCCGCCTTGCGCCAGCACGGCCCGTAGCTGCTCCAAGTACTGCACCGACTCCTGAAACCGCCGCGTGCGGTAGAGTGCGTGCGCCACCATGTAGAGCAGCCCTAGCTGGTAGTAGCGGTGAGCCGGCGAAAACCCGTGGCGCTTTTCCATGAGGTGGTAGCAGCGCAGCACAAATGGCGCAAACGACACAAAGTCGCGGCGCACGAGCATGGCGCTGCGGGCAATGGACATGAGCCGGTACAGCACCGATGGGCGGCGAGCAAAGGCTTCCTGCAAATCGTATTCGCGTAGCACATCCTGCAAGATGCCATCGAAAGCTTCGCCGGCGCGGCCTTTCACGCGGGCTTTTCGCAGGCGCTGCCGGATGAGGCTGTCGGCAATACCAGCGCGCTCCTCTTCATCGGCGGCTTTTTTGTTGAGGCGATGACGCTGGATGATGTCGGCGAGGTCGTCGGCATGGTCGCTGCCGGCCTGGGCTATTTGCAGGTTGTAGACGGTGTTGAGCAGCTCGTATTGCTCGTTGTCGCGGGCCAGCTTTTCGGCTTTGCGCAGCATCGACCAGCCCAGGCGCGGCACGCCTACTTCGAACAGATACTGGGCCAGCGTGAGCAGGCCGCGCACCGAGGATGCCGCGGTGGGGTCTTGCTGGCGCTGGCGCAGCAGCAGATAATCGGTGAGGTGGCGCAGCAGGCGCTTACGAAGGGCGTAGTAAGCTACCGCGTTGGGCTCGTCGGGGTAGAGCTTCTCGAGCAGCTGGGCCGTGGTATACTCGCGGGACTGGAGCAGCAGCTCACAGAGCTTCAAGTCCATACGCCCCTTGGGTTTGCGCTTCTGACGCTGGATAAACTGGGTGAATTCCTTCCGGTCGGTGGGCGAAAAGGTGGCTAGCGTAGTACGAAGGTCATCCATAACAACAGGAGGCGAACAAATTGAAATCTATTGACAGGCGGCCTTCCGCGCCATTGCGCCATTATTCCCAAAGAATGGCTTGGCTAAAGAAAGCGGTTTTCCAGCAAGAATCAATGTAACCGAATAGCTTTAAAAGCCAACAAAAGCTTATCTATTTCCAGCATTCAGGCCGGAGAAGCTTTGAGGGTAGCGCCCCGAGTTGGTTGGGGCGCGACACTGAGTTTCGATGACGAAGAGGCTGGACCGTGCTTCGGAAAACAGTCAGCAAAATTCGGGCATTATCAACCCCGCCCAACCTCAAGCGTATAAAAGCTCATCTTTCCCACCTTAACCACCTACGATCATGGACGTTAATAGAAATGGTATCGACGATAGCACGGAACTGCGGGCCCGCGGCAACTGGAACGAAATCAAAGGCCAGACCAAGCAGAAGTGGAGCAACCTCACCGACGATGACCTGCATTATGAAGAAGGTCAGCAAGACGAGTGGTTCGGCCGCCTGCAGCACAAAACAGGCGAAACCGTAGACAACATCAAAAGCTGGTTTCAGCGCACGTTTTGAAGCTCAACTGAATAGATCGAAAACACCTCAGACCTCCAGCTGAGGTGTTTTTTTGTTATAATCCTGGCTCCAGCACGGTGCTTTAAGCAGCAGGAAGAAGCCAACCCAGGGCTGAAGCCCTGGGCTAGGGAGTAGCTTACAGGGAGATACTATTTAACCCAAGTTGCAGGCTATAGCCCGAATCGGTCGATAGCGTGAACGAAGACGAAGA